>CAYJMQ010000005.1:35820-49207 GCA_964371555.1 uncultured bacterium
CCGAGCCAGAGGCGAGGAATCCCCCTCCCCACAAATTGCCTGATACACTTTTTGATAGGCTTCTTCCACCCCCCCCAGATCACGTCTGAAGCGATCTTTATCGAGCTTTTCACCCGTCCCCTTCTCCCAGAGCCGGCAGCTGTCCGGGGAAATTTCATCGGCCAAAAGAATCTCCCCTTGATCGGTTTTTCCAAACTCGAGCTTGTAATCGACAAGCTCTATTCCTCTTTCATCAAAAAAGCGTCTCATGCAGTCGTTGATCTTCCATGCCTGTGTCTTCAAAAAAGAAAGTTCTTTCTCGGTAATCCAGCCAAAGGCAACCGGACAGCTTTCAGAAATCATCGGGTCATCGAGTTCATCACTTTTATAAAAAAACTCCAGGATAGGTTTTTGAAGCGCCGTTCCTTCGGTCATTCCAAGTCTTTTCGCCAATGAGCCTGCCACCCGGTTTCGGATGACAACTTCAACCGGAATAATTTTTACGGAGCGAACTGCCATCTCCCGATCATTCAATCTTTCTTTATAATGGGTTCGAATCCCATTTTTTTCGAGATATTCAAAAATCCGAGAAGAAATATAATTGTTTAAAATCCCTTTGTTAACGATGGTCCCCTTCTTTTTCGCGTTAAAAGCGGTCGCATCGTCTTTAAAATACTGGATGAGGTAATCTTGATCCTCTGTCTGGTAGAGAATCTTTGCCTTTCCTTCACGAATTTTTTCTTTTTTTGTCAGCATTTTTTTACTCAAACACCCTTTTATAAATTTTATCCACTTCTTTCAAATAAGGTTCATTGCTAAAACATTCCCGAAGTTCCGCTTGAGACAGCGCTCCCTTCATATCATGATCCTCCATCAAACATTCCAAAAAAGAACGATTCTCTCTGGCAGCCAAAAATGCATTCCTCTGCATCCATTGATAGGCATCTTCTCTTAAAACCCCCTTCTCAGTCAGCAAAAGTAAGACTCTCTGCGAATAGACAGCTCCCCCTGTTTTTTCCAAATTCTCCTGAACACGCCCTTCATGCACCACCAGGCCATTTAAAATCTCTGTCAATCGATGGATCATGTAATCAATCAAAATCGTGCTATCGGGCGCGATAATCCTCTCAACCGATGAATGGCTGATATCGCGCTCATGCCACAACGCAATGTTTTCCAGCGCGGCGCCGGCATTCCCCCGAACGATTCTTGCAAGACCTGTTAAATTTTCAGAGCCGATCGGATTCTTTTTGTGCGGCATCGCGGAAGAGCCTTTCTGCCCCTCAGAAAACGGTTCTTCAATCTCTTGAACCTCTGTCCGTTGAAGATGTCTTAATTCCAATGCAATCTTTTCAATTGAGCTCGCTAAAATAGCGAGTGAAGAAAAATACTCCGCATGCCGGTCACGCTGAATCACCTGAGTCGATACCGGAGCAAAATTAAGTCCAAGCTCCTTACAAATCTTCTCTTCAATCTCGGGCGTTAAATAGGAAAAATTGCCAACCGCCCCGGAGAATTTGCCGTAGCCGATGGTTGCTTGTCCCTTTTTGACGCGATGGTAATTGCGAGTCATCTCAGCATACCAAAGGGCAAACTTCAATCCAAAAGAGGTCGGTTCCGCATGCATTCCATGCGTCCGGCCGATCGTAACCAGTCCTTTGTATTGAAAGGCCTTTGCTTTCAGTATCTTTAATAATTCCTTTAATCCATTGAGAATCTGTTGGGCCGCTTCTTTTAAGAGAAGCGCAAGGGAAGTATCCAGAAGGTCGGAAGAGGTGAGGCCAAAATGAAGGTAACGCCCCTCGGGCCCAAGCTTTGAACTGACATAAGTCAAAAATGCAATGACATCGTGTTTGACCTTTTTTTCTATTTCATCAATTTCCAGACAGCCGATGGAAAAATCGAGCGCCTGGGCTTTGGCCTGAATGGTTTCCACCGCATCTTTTGGAACGATCCCCTCCAATCCCAGAACCTTAAGATGGGCAAGCTCGACATTGAGCCAGATTTTATATTTTGTTTCCGGGCTCCAGAGCTTTCCGATCCGGGGGCGTGTGTATCGCGATATCATTTTTCTATTATATCTCCCTGGTATATCTCCCTGGCATCCTTGACTTTTTAGAGGGTTCGGAGATAGTCTTATAATCTTTCTGAGGGAAAAATGCAAGAGACCACCTATAAGGCGAGCGGGGTCGATATCGACAAAGCCGACCTTTTTATTTCCAAGATCAAGCCGCTCGCTCAAAAAACCCATCGCCCTGGCGTCTTAAAGGGAATTGGGGGATTTGGAGCCCTCTTTCATATCGATTTCCATAAATACAAAGACCCGGTACTCGTCGCATCAACAGACGGGGTTGGAACCAAACTGAAAATAGCGGTTATGGCCAAACGCCATGAAACCATTGGCGTTGATCTGGTTGCCATGTCCGCGAATGACCTCCTCGCAATGGGGGCGGAACCCCTTTTCTTTCTCGACTATTTTGCCACCTCAAAACTCAACATAAATGAGGCAACTGAAATCATGAAAGGAATCGTTGATGGCTGCCTTGAAGCCGGCTGCGCGCTCATCGGAGGGGAAACGGCTGAGATGCCCTCTCTCTATGCCAAGGGAGATTATGATTTGGCCGGCTTTGCGGTTGGAATTGTGGAGAAAGACAAAGTCATTGACGGAACAGGAATTCGCTTTGGGGATAGATTGATTGGGCTCGCATCGAATGGCCTTCACAGCAACGGTTTTTCACTGGTCAGAAAAATTGTTTTTGAAAAATTAAAATTCGGTATCCATAAAAGAATCCCCGGCGGCAAACTTTCGGATATTCTTTTGACTCCGACACGCATCTATGTGCGCTCTGTGCTCCCGCTTCTCAAACGCTTCCAGATCCATGGGATGGTCCATATCACCGGCGGGGGCTTTGTGGAAAATATCCCGCGGATTTTACCTCAGGGGTCTGCCGTTGAAATTGAAAAGGGGAGTTGGCCTGTCCCTTCGATTTTTAAATTCCTGCAATCCCGCGGAAATATCCCTGAATCAGAAATGTTTCGAACATTTAATTGCGGAATTGGATATATCCTGATTGTCCCGAATGAAGAGGCACGAGACATCGTCACTACTCTTAAAAATATGGGACAACCCGCTTATCTCATGGGAACCGTTGTTCCCCGTAAAGGGAGCGCCATTGTCTTCAAATAACAAGGCACGCCTCGCTGTTCTCGCTTCAGGGAACGGAACCAATTTGGAAGCGATTATTCGGGCAGCAGAAAATCCAGCCTATCCCGCGGTCGTTTCCGTCGTTTTAAGCGATCAACGCGACTGTTTCGCGCTTGCAAGGACACGAAAGGCTGGCATCCCTGCCGTTTTTATCGACCCATCGCTTTTTCCAACCAAAGAAGCCTATGATCAAATGCTCGTCACAACGATTAAAGAGTATAAGATCGATCTTGTCATTCTTGCGGGCTTTATGAGGATCCTTTCCCCGCTTTTTGTAAGATCGTTCCCAAATCAGATTCTCAATATTCATCCCTCGCTTTTACCCGACCTCCCTGGGCTGAATGCCGTAAAAAAGGCGCTCGATCTGCATCTGCCAAAAACAGGCTGTACCATACATTATGTGGATGAAGGGGTCGATACAGGCCCTCTGATCCTGCAGGAAGAGATCCCCATTCATCCGGATGATACGGAAGAATCACTCCACAACCGCATTCACACCGTGGAACACAGACTTTATCCTCAAGCGATTAAACTCGTTTTATCCAAAAGGCAAAAGGTGTGACGTACTTTACCGGGGCTTCAAAAGAAATCGCCGCTTTTCTTTTAAAAGAAATGGCAAAAGAAATATGGGCAAAAGAACCAAAGGCAAAAGAACCGGGGGCGAAAGTAAAAGGCGAGACGCTGGAAAAAATTCTTGAGAATTTGTCACACCCCCCCTCTGTGGAACAGGGCGATTATGCTTATGCCTGTTTCTCGGCGGCAAAAACGCTCCAAAAAAATCCCCAGGAGCTTTCACGCGAATTGGCAGAAAAGTTTAAACCCTCACGCTTTCCGGCACGCTTCATTGAAAAGGTTGTTTCATCCGGCCCCTATTTGAACTTTTTCGTCAATAAAAAATTCTATCAGAAAGAAATCATCGATCATATTTTAAAACAGAAGGAATCTTACGGGCATAGCAGGATTGGAAAAGGGGAAAAGATCCTCATTGAATACTCCTCGCCCAATATCGCCAAACCGTTTCATATCGGCCATTTTAGAGCGACCATCATTGGAAATGCTCTCAAAAAAATCCATCTGGCGCTGGGATATAAATGTATCGGCATCAATTATTTGGGAGATTGGGGGACGCAGTTTGGAAAACTGATAACCGCTTTTAAAAAATGGGGGGATGAAACGAAACTCTCCGACCCAATAGTCGAACCGATCAAATATCTCAACTCTCTCTATGTGCGTTTCCACGAAGAAGTGAAACAGGATCCCTCCCTTGAAGATGAAGCGCGCCTTTGGTTTAAAAGATGCGAGGAAAACGACAGGGAAGCAATTCGTTTGTGGAAGAAATTCAAATCGGCCAGCCTCAAAGAATTTAAAAAAATCTATGACTTTCTGGGAATCACATTTGACGTCGTCTCCGCGGAAAGCGAATATAATGATGACATTGAAAAAACAATCGCGCTTCTCAAAGAGAAAACACCGGCCAAAATCAGCGAGGGGGCGTTGATTGTGGATTTACAGTCTTACCATCTCCCCCCCGCGATCATCCTGAGATCTGACGGCGCATCGCTCTATTTAACGAGAGATGCCGCGGCGCTCCTTCATCGTTATTCGAAATATCAATTTGACCGGATGATTTATGTGGTTGGCGATACCCAAAGCCTTCATTTTAAACAACTCTTCAAACTGATTGAGATGATGAAATATGATTGGGCATCGCGCTGTTTCCATGTTGCTTTTGGCCAAATCAGGTTAAAGGAGCAGAAACTTTCCACACGGGAGGGAACAACCATTCTTCTTGAAGATCTTCTCTCAAAAGCAATATCTCTCATTCAAAAAATCATTGAAGAGAAGAATCCAAAACTCAAAAATAAGCGCGAGGTTTCAGAACGCGTCGGGCTTTCAGCCCTGATTTTTGCCGATTTTGGATCGAAACGGATCAAGAATATCGTCTTTGACTGGGATATTATTCTAAATCCGGATGGAGACACAGGCCCTTATGTGATGTATACCTACGCGCGGGCTTCAAGCATTCTTCGAAAAGCCCTTAAAATAAAGACAAAGCCCGGCCCCCGCAAAACATTGCAGAGTCCATTATCTAGTATCGAAGAGCGGGAACTGATCCGATACCTGGAACGATTCCCGAAAACCGTTCAACTGGCGGCTCAAAATTTCGAACCTTCCTATATTGCGAGTTACCTGATTGAACTTTCGAAATTATTCAACCGCTTCTATCATGAACATCGCGTGATACAGGAAGATGCGCCGCTTCAGGCAGCACGGTTAAAACTGGTTTCGGCAGTGCGCTCAGTTATTCAAAATGGGCTTCATTTAATGGGTATTAAGGAAGTGGAGGAACTGTAACGTCCCCTATAACGTCCAACGATACCACTGATATTTGAGATATTCGAGAATCGCAAGTTTCAACCCTTTCGCAGTTTTCCACCAGTTTTCTGAAAGAAAATTATCTGACTCAACCGCGTATGGAACGACATAAACATTTTCAGGAAAAATCGACCGGAAAATAAGCAGCGCCCGCTTTATATGATAAGTAGAGGTCACAAGAATGATAGAGCGCGCCCCCTTTTCCAACAGGATATCCCGCGCATGTATGGCATTTTGATAGGTGCTCCTCGAATATTTTTCCAAAATAATCTTTTCCGGGTCGATGTTATTTAATTCGTTTGATGAGAATATCGAATTCAAAGAGATCTTCTCCCCCACCCCCGCGATTAAAAACCATTTTGAATCTGTCTCTGTAAAAAGCTTAAGCGCCGGAGAAAGCCTTCCGCGTCCCCCTGTTAAGACCACAACCGCGTCGATCTCAGATTTTTGAAGGGAATAATCATCATAAAAACTCAAAGAAAACTCATAAAATGAAAAGACGATAAATATGCCCAAAGCAAAAGTAATTGCCAAAATAACAACGCTTTTTTTCATCATTGCCGCTCGCATATTTAGAGCTTGTTCGGAGATTAGGTCATTCTGAGGGCGTTAGCCCGAAGAATCTCCGAACAAGCTCTATTTAACATATTACGTTCTCAATAAAAATAGTTAGTTTTTGTCGCGAAAAGCACAAAAACTATCCTGAGCGCGAAGTCTGTCATCCTGAGCGCAGCGAAGGATCTTGTGAGCGAAAAGCACAAAAACTAGTTAGATTCTGCTGAAAAAGTCATGCTGAGGGACGAAGTCCCGAAGCATCTCCGCTGGGATTCTTCGCGCTTTGCGCTCAGCAGAACACTTTTTCAGCAGAATCTAGTTAAAATTGCGCGGGCACTTTTCAAAGAAAATTACTCCGCATCATTTCTATTGACAGAAAGCTTTATTAACCTAAAATCGCGCTTCTCGATAGGAGGTATACTCATGATGAAATATTTAAAAAATGTTGTAAGCGCTATTTTATTATTGGGAACATCTGCCTGGGCATGTCCCGATTTTTCTGGAAAATGGGTCGGAACTTGTCAGTCGGATGATGAGGAATTGGAACGAGAAGCCAGCTTGGAGATTTCTCAGACAGGCTGTGAGCGATTTACCTTCAATGGAAATGGAGAGACAATCAGAGTCGGTCTTCTGCGGACGCAGACCCTGGATAATGTGGGAAGAAATACCACGGTCTCGGGAGATCGAATGAGTGAGACGAGGGTGAGCCACTGGGTTGGGGATATGCTCGTCAGCGATTCTATTCAGATGCGGGTCAGTCCGAAAAAAGACGGAGGTCTTGAAATCTCAAAGACAATGGACCAAGAAAGGCTCTTTTTCGACAAGGATGGAAAGCTCACATATCGGAGCATTTCCAGAATGGCAGTCGGTGAGAATGTCGATGTGAGTGAAGTGATCTGCCGCTATCAAAAGCAATGATTTGGAAAAATCAGCCCTTGATTATCAAGCCAATCTTTGCTACGAAAGAAAACACCATGTCAAGAGAATGCGCCATTTGCAAAAGAAAACCCCTCGTTGGAAATAATATCAGCCACTCACATCGCAGGACAAAGCGCCGCTTTTTTTTAAATCTTCGAAAGGTTCACGCTCTTGTATCAGGCACTGTCAGACGGATTCGGGTCTGCACGCGCTGTATCCGATCGGGTTTTGTAACAAAGGCGGCTTAAATTCTCTCCACCGAAATAACGCCTTCAATCCCTTCCATATCTTTCATGACTTTCTGAAGCTGATCGAGGTCAGTCACATCAACTTCGAAAATGCTGATCGCTTTTCTGTCGCGGGTTGTTCTGATTTGAGCCTGCGTAATGTTGATCCCGCGCGAGGTGAAAACATTGCTCATTTTCACAAGAAGTCCCGACTCATCTACGCAGACTACCTTTACCCTGATGTGATGATGCACCTTTTTTGTTTTTTCCGTATCCCATTCAACATCAATTTTTCGCTCCGAATCGCCGATCAGCATTTTGGCGCAGCTTGCGCGATGCACAGAAACCCCGCGCCCCCGCGTCACAAAACCAATAATCGGATCACCCGGGAGCGGATGGCAACAACGCGCGAATCGGACCAATACATCATCCTCCCCCTTGATTTTAATAGCCCATTTGGCCTGTGATTTTTTGGCTGCCCTCGTAAAGATTTTCTGAAGTTCAGTCTGCTCGGTTTCTACCGTCTTCACCTCTTCACTCGGGAAAAGCTTCTGAATAATCTGGCCGGGCTGCACAAAGCCATAACCGACGGCAACGAGAAGTCCGGGAATCGTCTTATGACCTAATTCCTTTGCAATCTTTTGAAGCGCGTCTGATTTTTCATATTTACCAAAACTGAGATTGTGTCGTCTGAAAATTTTTTCACAAATCGACCTCCCAAGATTTAATCCCTTTGCCCGTTCTTCTGTCTTAATAAACGACCGGATCTTTGCCTTCGCTTTCGATGAAGCAACAAAGACAAGCCACTCTTTATTGGGTTTCTCCGTTGATGAGGTAATCACTTCAACAGTATCCCCGCTTTTAAGCTTATAGCGCAATGGAACCATGCGGCCATTCACCTTTGAGCCAATACAGCGATGGCCAACATCGGTATGAATTGCATACGCGAAATCAACAGGTGTTGCGTCACGGGGAAGCTCCATCACATCCCCTTTTGGGGTAAATACATAAACGTCGCCCGGAAAGAGATCGACCTTCATCGTCTCAAGAAATTCAGAGGGATCCTTTAATTCACGCTGCCACTCCAGAAGCTGACGCACCCAGCTGAATCGTTCGTGGTCTTTTTTGGCCAAATATCCTTCCTTATATTCCCAGTGAGCCGCAATCCCTTCTTCTGACACGTGATGCATCTCTTCTGTCCGGATCTGAATTTCGATCCGTTCCCCGCCGGGGCCAATCACCGAGGTGTGAAGCGACTGATAGGAGTTTGCTTTTGGCATTGCGATAAAATCTTTAAATCGCCCGGGTATCGGCTTCCAGGCCGAATGAACAACACCCAGCACCTCATAACACTCAGGAATGGATTTTACGATAATTCGAAACGCGATGAGATCGTAGATCTGATCAAAATCGAGATTCCTGGCCTCCATTTTCCGATAAATACTGTAAAAATGTTTGGGTCTCCCCATCACTTCAAGAACTTTAATATGGTTCTCTTCCAGCTTTCTTCGAATAATCTCTTGAATACGCCCAATATATTTTTCACGCTCGACCTTATTTTTCGCAACCTGCTTTGAAATTTTATAATAAATCTCAGGTTTCAAATAAGATATCGATAGATCTTCAAGCTCTATTTTCATCCATCCAATCCCAAGGCGATTGGCAATCGGCGCGTAAATATCGAGAGTTTCCTGGGCAATTCGCATCTGTTTCGGGGGGGGGAGATATTTCAGCGTGCGCATATTATGAAGTCGATCTGCAAGCTTAATGAGAATCACCCGAATATCCTGCCCCATCGCAACCACCATTTTCCTGAAATTTTCCGCCTGCTTTTCATGGATATTCTTAAAACTGATTTTGGAGAGCTTTGTCACCCCATCCACAAGCTCTTTGATTTCCTTTCCAAATTCTTTTTCAAGCGCTTCCAAAGAGACATTCGTATCCTCGACCGTATCATGAAGAATCGCAGCCGCGATGGAGGAAATATCCATATGGAGCCTTGCAAGAACAGAGGCAACCTCCAGCGGATGATAAAGGTAGGGCTCCCCGCTTGCCCGCTTCTGTCCCACGTGCGCTTTTTCTGAAAATTCAGAGGCCTTTCGAACCACTGTCAGATCTGCGTCTGGATAATAACTTTTAATCTGTGATTCGAGTTCTTCCAGTGTAATTGTCATTTTTTTCTTGCGGATTCGATCAATCGGGTAAGCCGAGACAAGGCTTTTGAAAAATCATCATTTGTAACGTGATACTGGTATTCCGAAGCGGCGTTGAGCTCTTTTTGCGCTTCAAGCAATCGCACCTTAATCGTCTGGGGAGAATCGAGCTGTCTTCTTTGCAAACGATTTTCAAGTTCCTCCAATGAGGGGGGATGAACAAAAATCATAATCGCATCCGGATACTGTTTTTTTAGCTGCACCCCCCCCTGGACATCGATATTGAGCAAAACATCGATGCCTTTTTTCATATTCTCTTCGATAAATTTCTTGTCTGTCCCATAGCAATGCCCATGCACATTTGCCCATTCCGCAAAATGTTTGTCTGAAATCATTTTTTTAAATTCACTTTCTGTCACAAAAAAGTAGTCGATTCCATGTTTTTCGCCAACACGCGGGGATCGCGTCGTAGACGAAATCGATTTTGCGATCCCTTTAAGACGTAAAAGAACTTCCTGACAAAGGGTTGTCTTCCCCGCGCCCGACGGGGCTGAGACAATAATCAGTCTCCCCCTTTTTTTCTTATTCGACATTTTGAATCTGTTCTCTCAGCTTCTCAATCAACGACTTCATACGAATCACAGAAGACGAAATCGAAAAATCCTGGGTCTTGGAGCCAATGGTATTCACCTCGCGGTTCATTTCTTGAAGCAGAAAATCAAATTTTTTTCCGATCTCTCCTTTGGAATCTATCCCTTTAGAATCTATTATTGAAAAACACTGAGCCACATGACTTGTCAATCGGTCAAGCTCTTCCTGAATATCGGTGCGCGAAATCAAAAGAGCCGCTTCCTGATGGAGTCTCCCGGAATCAAATGCTTTATCAGCCAGATAAGTCCGGATTCTTTCCTGGAGTCTTGTCTCGTAATGCTGAATCCACTGGCCCCGAAGATCCGTGAGCGTTCGAGCTTCTTTTTTCAGATCTGAAAGTTGTTTTCGCAATACTTTATGAAGAAGAACCCCCTCGCGATTCCTCATCATCTCAACCTTGGCAATGCATCGCCTCAAAACCGGGTAAAACATCTTCCAATAGATGTCCTGACTCAAAGACCCTGAAGAAGATGATGAAGATTTCCAAATATCGGGAAGAGAAAGCACTCTATCGATCGGAAATGCGCCGGGAATTTTTAAATCCCTTTGAACATTGCGAACTGTTTTTAGATAATAGTTGAGCAGAGAACGATTTAATTCACGACGCCCGGCTCCCCCATTTTCCGGTTGCCAGGAAACAAACAAATCAAATGAGCCGCGCTTAAATTTTTTTTTCAACTCCAGGACAGCCTTGGGCTCAAAAAATGAAAATTCGCGGGGTGTTTTAAAATGAAGTTCAAAAAAACGACTGTTCAGCGCTTTTAACTCAATCGACAGCCTCCCCTCCTTAAAAACACGCTCCACACTCCCATAGCCTGTCATGCTTTTCATAGATAAATACCGTGAGCGGTATCCTAACAGAAAGGGGGCGCTTGTTCAACAAACTGCTCTGCTCTGTGTAGGCCTCAGTTATGGGGGAAGACTTATTCTCCCGTATACAATGCTAATATCTTCTCATAGGGCTGCCACAACTCAGGACGCGAGGAAATCGCGGCAAGATCTTCGGGAGCCTGTTTGGCAATAATCCTTAGACTCAACATCTCAAGAATCGTAGGTTCTGCGGCTTCTTGTGGCGAAAGCCGTTTTATTTTTTCTTCCCACTCCCCAAGAATCTGCTTTGCCTCTCTGACAGCCTTTCCGGGGAATTTCTCGGAAAAAATATACAAGAGCCGCCACTTCAGGTCTGTATCCGTTACAAGACTATACATCGTAAGAAATGGCCGAAGCGATTTCTCTGTTTGCCTGAGAAAATACTCTGTCGCCTCCATCCGGACATTCCGATCGGCATGTCTTAAGAGAGAAACAACCCTGTCAAAAACCAATTCCTGATTTTTTGAATATTGCGCATGATGAAGCGCTCCCGCAATTTTTTGGGGGTCATCTGAAGAATCAATAATATCTTTCACTTCATTTATATTATGCCCCTTATAAAAGTCATGATAGAGATTGGGACGTTCTGTGATTTTTCTGTCAATCTCTTTCAAAAGCTTGTGATAATAGGGCTCTGTGGGTCGAAGCGCCAGCGCCTCCATCGCTTCTTTTTTTGCAAATCTGAGCTTTTTCCCCCTAGCTTCACACAACGACGCCATGTAATAAGCCTCGTCTATATTCGGATTATAGATCGTTTGCGATCTTTTAAAAAATTTACGCGCCTTCCCAAGAAACTCCCTTCTATAAAACATCATTCCCATCTGATAATGCGCCAGCGAATAGTTGGGATCGAGTTCCAGAACCTTATTGAAATAAGTGTTCGCCTCCGATTGTCGGGGACCCCGATATCCCCACTGGGTTTTAATGTTTGCGCTCGCAACAGCCAGATGGAAAAGAACATCAGCTGACTTTGGATTGAGCTCATACGCCTCTTCAAGCAGATCGCGCGCCTTTTCAAATTCATTTTTATTCAGATACTCAAGACCTTCTTCATAGAGTTTTTCCCAATCGCGGGGATAAAGCGCAAGACCAAAGACCATCAGTCCAACCAAAGAACAGACAATCAGAATCCTTTTAACCGGCTTTTTAAACATTTACTTTAACCCCCTGAAAAAAAGAATGCGTTTTCGATACCTGGATTATTTTATAACGAAATAGCCGATCAGTGTCAACAAAAGTCGCGACTCCATTTCCTAGAGAAACGGACGCAGAGTCATAAATTATGAGACAAACCAGCGTCTTTCCCGCGGCTGCCCCTCTTGATGATCACATCTTTCAGTGTTAGAAGATCTCTTCTGACAATGAAGTTTATTTTTCACAGAACAACACGCTTTCTTTTGCCTTTTACGGCGCTTTTCATTTCAAGCTCACTCCACGCTGATGAAATTCAGCCTAACCCTCACAGCTGGCCTCTTACCACCCCCATTGAGCTAAACGCTTTTCACACACTGGACCACCCCCCCAAATCCAAGATTAAAGGGCTTCAGGAGTGGGAGGACACTTTAAAAAAAATATGGCCCGGAAATTTTACACTGGAAGTTGAGATCGCCGTGGTTCGAGACATGGTTTATTTTCTGCGTTCCCATGTTCGCAAAAGCCGGGATTGGGAAAGCCTAGCGAAGCGCTTCTTTCGCCAGGAAGAGCTTGTTGCCAAAGCATCTTCTTCTTCTCCTCCTCCCGGTCAAAAAGCTCTTTTGGCATATCTTCACGCGGGGCTGCTTGCCGATCAACTGTTGTTTGGCGCCCCTGATGAAAAAACCTCTCTTTCCCGCATCAAATCTTTTTACACTGAAGCCATTGAAAAAACTCCCACTGAAAAAAATCAAAGCCAAGAGGAAGTTCACGCGCGCATACTTGAAGAAACCGGGCGAATTTTTCTAAACTTCTATGAGAAGTTTAGCTCTCTTTCATCCTTGGAATTTGGCATCGACAGTTTAAAAAAAATTCGCCGGGAGTTTTTTTCGGAAGAACTCCGTTTTCTCACCGCCAAAGCTTTATACCATTGGTCATATTATTCCCCTCTATCAGGAGATAAGAAAATCGAACGGGCCGAGGAAGCTCTTTTTTGGGTGACGCCTTTGTTGACAAACGCAGAGGTTTCCGCAAAGATTTCCGACGAAAGAACGCGCGTCGAAACATTTCACCGGGAACTTCTTACGTATCTCAAAGAACTTCGCAAAGCAAAAGCCTTTTCTCTCCCTGAAGAAGCCTTCCTGAAAAAGGAAGAAATGCCGGCGCCCGGAATTCCGCCTCATGACACCGCTCTTCCGACGCTATCCACGGATGAAACGCTGGCAGCGCAAATTCGGGAAACAACGGAATGGTATGTCTTCATCGTTCCAAAAATGGATTATCTTTGGAATCTCGCCCAGCAAGATCCTTTTCTCCGCGTC
>CAYJMQ010000005.1:49217-60565 GCA_964371555.1 uncultured bacterium
GGAAAGAGAGAATGACGACACCCACAGCGCGCGCGTTCGTCAAACATGGAGCGTCATTCGTCACTCCAATCTCCACGTCGAAACATGGACCGACCCCATAAAGGAAGGGACGGAGCTTAAATTTCCCCTCTGGCTCAAATCGCTGATTCTTTCCTCTTTATCGGAAAAGATCCCCAACCAGATCGTGGGTCTTCATACTGAAAACGATCTTATAGCCGGATACCGCCGGGCGATTTTGGCTGAGATGGTTCGAATGCGTCAAACGGAGCCCAAACCTTTTCACGCTGTCTTTAAACTCCTCCTTTTTGAAAAACTTTTATCGCGGGAAAATCCTCCGCTCTCACTCGAGGAGATTAAGGAGATCTATCCGCTCACTCTCGAAGAAGAAGATGAAACGGAAGAGTCTCTTTTTGGTTTGGCACGGATGATCCATTCCCGGGAAATTGAAGAGATTCTGCACGGGATGGAAAAGAGCGACCTTCTTGAATATGTCATCGACTGGCTTGGCAAAAACGATTTTTTAACTGATCAGGAACTCACTTTTTGGAAAAAAAGAGCGCTTATTCTAAAAATCCAAACATTCGCTCAAAGCGGACATGTTCATGCGGGTCGGGAGCTAACGCCTCACGAGACGCAAGTTTATCATTTTCTCAAATCAAAACTTCAAACCTCCCCCCTTGAGACCTCTTCTTTTGAAGACCTTCAGGCGCTCTGGACCCTCTGTGAAGAACCTTACGCAAGCCCCCTCCCCTGGCTGGAATGGTTTGGAAATAAGGCGATGTGGTCATCGATTGAGGAGATGAATGACGAAACTCTCCACGCTTTTTCCGAGACCCTCCCCGAATACATCGACGCTCTCGCTCTCTGGGCCGTGAAAACAGGTCGCATGGAACATCAGAAGCTCCACTGGTTTCGACGAGAACTCTTTCTTCTTAAACTGAAGAATTTCGCCTTGTCCGAAAATGAGAATGAGCTTTTCATCCATTTTGCCTCAAAGGCAAAAAGTGAATACATCGCGCATCGGCCACTCAAAAACCTTGAGGAGCTGCGTGATATTTTGGACAAGAAACCCCCAGAGCTTCCGAAGCTTTTAGAGTGGCTGGGCGAGGAAAATGTTTTCGCGATCGTTCTTGAGATGGATGCGACACTTTTCCAGAATTTTTACAAAACCTATCCCGGCTGGATTGGAGCGCTTGAGCGTTATGCGGAAAAAAGAAAAGAATCCAATCCCGAGGCTTTTGAAAAATGGCAGCGCTTGCGATTGCTCGCCGAGATCCGGCAAACAAATGTCGACCCTTCAACCATTCAGGATGCCAAACTGCGGCGCGTCCTGGAAAAGCTTTTGGAAAAAATTAAATCCGGAGATCTCGATACCGAAAGCACCGATCGCCTGTCCCTCCTTGCGGAGATCCTGAAAGGGGGAGCTCCCGCTTTCTCAAAACTGTTGGAATGGATCGGGCCGGAAAAACTCTCGGAATGGGCGGAATCAATGGACGTTGAAACGCTTGCGAGCCTCGCGGAAATGCTTGCCAAACTTCACGCCATGGGGCTGTTGGATCTCGATCTTCGAAAGTTCCAGGGAATTCTTAAAGACATCGCGGCGAGTCTTAAAGGAACAGACTTTAAGATCCCATCCGTGTGGCAAAATTTTAAGTTTGAAGGACTTTGGGAAAAGTGGGACATCAAAGGGCCTAAAATTGATTTTGATGCCGAGCTGGGGTTTGACATCGACAATCCCGTAAGTTTCGATTTTGGAAACTTGATGAGGTCGATCTTCGGCCCCGATCTTTATTCGATCGATTATGACTTCGAAGAGTATCGGGATGAGCCTCTGATTGTTTCAGGAGAAATTTATCAGACATTTTTAAACGATGAAACGCTTCACAACGAAAAGGAAAACTACCACGACAGCTCTTACAGCTATTCTCTGAAAGCGGCAGAAACACTCCTTAAAACCTATCCCTTTGAAAACAAGATTGTCTTCGAAAAGAACGATTATCTCGAAGATGAAAAACTTAAATCCCTCTATAACACCAACACCTCATTCCCTCAGCCGCCTCTTTTCAACATGCTCTTTTTTGATCAATATCTTCACCCTCATTCAAGGTGGCTCTCACAATGTCGTAGGGCGCTTGAAAAAAAAGAAAATTCCCTTCCTCAGGAAACGCGAAAGCGACTGATTCAAGCGGGCTATCGACTTCTCGATCACGCTTTGGAATGGCTCCATTTTCGATATCAACAGGCGAAAAAAGAAGGACTAGGAGGAGGGGTCATCGGCATTCGCTCTACACTCCAAAATCTTTATTATCTTTTGTCTTACGCCAAGGCTCTTCATGACGACGGCAAAGTCGATACCCTTCGTTGGACCGATCTTGGGAAAAAATGGATTAAAGTAACCGATGAATGGCTTGATCTTCTTTATGAAAAAAAAATGGAACAATTCGATGAAAGAGCTTTCTATTTTATTGCTGCTATGAAGGACGCCAATGATCTCATAGGCACTCTCCACAGCTATCTGGCCCTCAAGGAACATTCTTTTCCCGGCGTCTATAAAGAAGAACTCCCTGAAAACCTTGCCTATTATCAGGCCGAAAAGCGCCTGCCCCACGCCTTCCCCCTGCGAGCATTCACGCCTCATGAGAGGCGTTCTTTTTTCAATCTCGAATTTCATCCTTTCTTAAAAATGCTCTTTAGAGGTGGAGATCCGGAGTGGCTCATGAAATGGATGACGCTTGAATTCAACGAAAGGTTTCGCGCCCTGACATCCCCTGACCTTTTGTCCGATCGGCTTCGTGAAAAAGCGGAGGATGAAAGAGCCTTGGCTCTTGAACTTCTTATGACGGTCGATCGCAGAATGCTTGATTCTTTGCCACAACAAAGATCTCCATCTGTGGAAACAATAAGAACCCTTTATACCCGAAATGTCATCGAGGGGTTTCGTTATTGGCGCGATCATCCCCCCCATCCCCCACATACCCCACATACCAATGACGAGAGAAATCATTCCTTTCTCTGGCCTGTCTATTTTTTCACCTGGGAAAAAAACATAACCATCTCTCCTTACCTCTATTCTTCAGATTTTCTCTCCTATTTTTTTCTCTTTCCGGGCATTAACTATGGAGTCAATCTTAGGGAAAACGAAAGAAAAGAGCTTCTTCAAATTCTTCTCTGGGAACTTCATCGCCTGGAAGCTCATTACGCCCGTATCGGCTTCAGCCGCTTTGCCAAAGTGGTAATATGGAATACCTTTTTTGACTTTCTTATAAAGCTGATCTCCTCGCCCCCTGATACGGCAGGTGAAATTTCCCCGATCATCGACATCCTCCTTCCGGAAACCCTTGAAAGTGGGTTTTTCACCCCCCATGAGGCGCGAAGGAAATTACTTCCGATATCAAGAGGAAACGCAAAGATAACGGCAATCATGAGAAATTACCTGAAAGAGTGGAAGCTTGAATCGCTCGTTCCCAATTATCCGATTCCCAATGAAATGGAAGCTCATGAAGATCTAAAAAAATATCTCCCGTCGGTCTATCTTTCGGCTCAAGGGCTCTCCCCCTCCAGTGAAGAGTTGCCCATGCCAGCAAAAGATGAAATTCTTAGGGAGTTTGAAAAAATAGCCGAAGGAAACCCAGAACCATCGTTCCTCTTCCGACTCGCCTTTGCCGTCAAACGGTTTTATGAAAAAAAAAACAAGATCGATTTCGCGGACGTCCTTCGTTATGAATTCGAAAAAAAACCGGCCATCCAAAAAACGCTTGAGCCCTTTTTTTATTATCTAATGATTCTCACACCGGAACATGATGTAGAAAGATCGTATAATCTCACAGATTTCACCGAAAACCTTACCGAGTATATTCTAAAACTCACACCGGAAGAAGAGTCGTCCTACAGAATATGGGAAAAAATGTTAGGTGAAAAGAGGGATCCAATTCATGCCGATTTTCTTCCGCGTTATCCCCATTCCCTGCTCACGTATGAGCTAAAAGATTCCGAAAAAGAGCTCGAGCGCCTGCGCGCCATTGAATTTCCCTGGCTCCGCTTGCCCCACAAAGACGACCCCGCCCCATCAACGGTCATGCATCTTTCGGAAGCGCATTCCGGGCGAAACATCCAGATTAACGATCTTTCGATTCATTATAAAAAAGGGGGAAATGGGGAAAATCGCCATCCAACCATTCCCCCTGCCGCGACGGCCCCCCTCTCTCTGGCAAGCCAGCTTTGGCTTGTGCATGAAATCGAAAGACATCGTCCACCATGGGGTATTGTGCTTCAGGAAGCGAATAAAGCGCAGGCCATTGCCGAAGAGATTGGATACGCTTACATGCCGGAAGAAGGATATCAGCCGACGCATTCAACTCTTCAAAGTTATCGCAAAAATCTTGTCGTTTTGGATGAAAATACCCGGCAAAAACTCGAAGAAAAAATCGTCTCCGCGCCGGATCTTAAAACCATCCCTGACCTGGTAGATGCCGACATAAAGCCGGGATCTCTTGATTATCAGTTTGATGGCGAATACTACGACGCCAGCGATCTTCCCATAAATGGCATTCCCATTGAATGGGGAGAGAACGCCCTCGTCGCCTACGCTCCAGACTGGTTCCTTAACCAAAAAATAAAAGACCTCGATGAAAAATACCCTTTTGATACGTTAAAATCTCTTGTGGAGGCATCGCATGGAAATAAAGCGGATATTTCGGAGCTTCTTCTCTTTCATTCTTACCAATTAAAAAGACGCCTGATCGACGCTTCGGGAAAAAAAGATTCTGAAACTCTCAATGCAACGGCTTTTTCAGAGCAGCTTTTATTTTGGATCGACACAGCCCGGAAAGAAATAAACATTGAAAAACAAACCCCTTTTTTTCAAAGAGGGCTTGAGATCATAAACAGCTGGAAACATTATTTGCACAGCACGCCCCATGCAGAAATAGGATCAAAGCTCGGCGAGTGGTTTTCTGAGCTCATTCAAAAAGAGATGTTAACAGTGGAAGAACGGAAAAAAGTCTTTGATCCTTTCGCGCGGAAATTCCTGGAAAACCACGATTCTTTCGGCATCGGATTTTTTAGCGAAATCCTCAAAGAAAATGGGAGCGTTATTCCTGGCCTTTCCGATTTTGAAGAGCATCTGGCGAGAAAAATGCCATTTCTATGGGCACATATTATGAAGAAGACAAAGCCGCTCTCCACTGTCACGGATCCTTTGCTCCGACAGTGGCTTGAGATCGTTTTCCAAATTGAGGAAAATTCCAAAAAAGCCGATCCCGCTTCTATTCTCAGGTGGATCGAAAATGCCTTTGGCGATCCCAAAACCCGGACAAGCATAAATTTTATTCGCGCTTCGAGTCTCCTTCAAAACACCTCTCTCTCGCATGTCGATATTCCCTTTGCGCTCGGATTCTATCTGGCCGAATGGGCGATTGAGGTGGGAGAAGAGAAAGCCGTCTTTGCGCTTCCGCGCTCCGTCAGAAGATACGCCATCTGCCGTCTCTTGGAAAAAACACGCCTGGAAAGTTCCGCTTTTTCCGAAGAAGAGTGGCTTCACAAAGACTTTTACGCGCTGGCCAGGCTCCGTTGGGTTCTCTCACGCGAAGAATGGGAAAAAACATCGAAAAAAATTCCCGTGACGGAAAAACTTCTGGATGATTTTCTCAAAGCTCCGTGGAAGCCCTCATGGCCGCGCGCTCCCGAAACATACGATGAAGAAAGACAAAAAGACCATTGGATTTCGGCATTAAAAGAACGATCAATGTCTATTGAATCATCGGTCTTTTCTTTGTGGGCTGGGCCCCTTCTTTTGCATGACATTCTGCAAAATCTCCACCAATGGAAAGAATCGCGGGTTCATCCCAATGGAAATATAACTTCGAATCTCCTGAAACTGGAAAGCCTGATCGCCCCCCCCTCGTCCTTCCTCGCTGATCCCCTCCTTGTCGATGACGTAAAAGAACTCGTCAAAAGATACGACGATTTTATTCGGGACGAACGTGATCGGGACGAACGCGGCGCCCGATTTCAGGACAAAACCTTTTCACAAAAGCTTTTTCATCTCTCCCGCCTCATACCATCCATTAAATTGATATTTAGCTTAAACAAGAAAGAAACTCCCGAAGCTACTTCTGCGGGAATACTTTCGAGGCAATAACAGAGAGCGCGAGAATGACGATGATGGTCGCAAGAGAAAGCGCAACCGGGATATGAACAACACCGGAAAAAAGCATTTTTATCCCGACAAGGACAAGAATCAAAGACAACCCATATTTGAGATAATAAAAGAGCTTCATAATCCCGGCCAGCGCAAAATAGAGAGAGCGAAGACCGAGCACGGCAAACAGATTTGAGGTATAGACAATAAATGGATCCGAGCTGATCGCAAGAACAGCCGGGATTGAATCGACGGCAAATACAAGATCTGTCATTTCAATCACAAGAAGGACGATAAAGAGAGGCGTTGCATAAGTTCGCAAATCTTTTTTCACAAAAAATTTTGCCCCTTCGTAGGAAGTTGTGACAGGCATAAATTTCCTGAAAAGCCGGATGGCTAGATTCTTCTCATGCTGTATCTCCTTTTCAACTCCGGTCGCCATCTTAATCCCCGTGTATATTAAAAAACCGCCAAAAACATAGACGATCCAATGAAATTTCGATATCAGCGCCACCCCCGTCAATATAAATGTTGCCCGCAGTACAAGAACTCCAATAATCCCCCAGAAAAGAACTTTGTGCTGATAGGCCGCGGGAACGCGAAAATGGGCGAAGATCTGGATAAAAACAAAAAGGTTATCGACAGAGAGCGACTCTTCAAGCAAATAAGCGGTCAAAAATTCAAGCGCCGCCTTCTCCCCTCTCCAAAAATAAACACCAACATTAAAAATAAGCGCAAGACTGATCCAGACCGCGCACCAGGCAAGCGCCTCTTTAAGCTTAACCTCGTGAACTTTTCGATGAAAGATCCCCAGATCAAGGGCCAGCATGAAAAACACAAAGAGGTTAAAAGAAACCCAGAGTAAAATTTGGTTGCTCATCTTATTAACCGGTTAACCGGGCTTAAAACCCGCTTCCTCCTTTATTACTGAGCTGTGTTTCAAATTGCAAGAAAGTCCTTGATCGCCTGCTCTATTTTGGGCGATTCATGAGGCTCGAACCAGCGTATTCCAGGCTCGCTTCGAAACCATGTGAGCTGGCGCCTGGCCAACGCGCGGGTCTTCTGATCGATCTCAGTCGCCAGTTCATTTTGAAAAAATGAACTGGCTTGCTCAGTTGCGGTCTCTTTTTTTAAAAAAGAGAGCGCTTCCTTATATCCGACACTTTGAAATGGTTTACACTCTATCGGGTACTTCGCCATCAAATGAGATACCTCATCTAATAGCCCCTCCCCCAGCATCTTCTCTGTTCGCAATGAAATCCTTCTGTGAAGCTCCGGGCGAGGCAAATTTAAACCAATTTTCAAAGCCTCAAATCTAGCCGATTTGAGGCTTTGAAAATTCGTCTTAAACTCTGAAAATTTCCTCCCTGTCGTGTAATAGACTTCCAACCCCCTGACGACTCTGTAAGAATCGTTCGGGTGAATCCCCAAAGCCGTTTCAGGATCGCAGCATTTAAGTTCATTATAAAGATAAGAAGTCCCCTTTGTTTTTAATTTTTCTTGAAGTGATTCTTTAATTTTTAAATCCTTTTCCGGGATCTTAAACATCCCGTTGAAAAAGGCTCTAAAGTAAAGACCGCTGCCGCCGGCCATAAGGATACGCTTTCCCCTCTTCTCAATTTCTGAAACGGTACGCCAGGCTTTGCGGCAAAAATCACCGGCTGAAAACGGCTCCCGGGGATCAGCGACGTCGATCAAATGGTGCCTAACTGCCATTTGCTCCGCTTCAGATGGTTTGGCGGAAGCAACCGTAAACTCCCGATAAACCGCGATTGAATCGACGCAGATAATCTCGGCATTAAATTTTTGCGCAAGTTCAATCGCCAATGGGGTTTTACCGACGGCTGTCGGCCCCATCAGCGCAATCACTTTTTTCCCACTTTTTCTCCCACTTTTTTTTATCGATGAAACTTCTTCTCAATCTCTGAAATCCGGATAGAAAAACTAAACGGTCTTCCGTGGGGGCAATGCGGCGGAGATTCAAGCTGATCGAGGCTCGAAAGTAAAGCATGGATTTCTTCGGGCTGCAACCGCTCATGAGCTGTTCTTGCCGAATGGCAGGCAACCGTAGAGAGCAGGTGGCCCCTCAGGCGTTCCAAAGTCCAGGCCTTGGGAAGTTCTTTCAATTCACCCAGAAGATCACGGATCATTTGTGAAGAAACATAATCGATAAGCATTTGAGGGGCAGCCTTTATGAGAAAAGTCTCCCCTCCGAAATAATCGATCTCAAATCCCATTTCTTCAAAGAGGGGCTTCTTTTCTTCCATCCATGCACATTCCTCGGAGTTGAGCTCTATCGAAACGGGAACGAGAAGGGGCTGTATGACCGTTTTTTGATTTTCAATCTCTTTTTTAAGCCGATTGAACGCGATTCTTTCATGGGCGGCATGCTGGTCGATAAAAATGAGATTTTCACCATCTTCACAGAGGAGATAGCTGCTTTTAAGCTGGCCAATATATCGATATCGTGAAAAAATTTTTTGATCAAACCCAAGGGCTGACGATGGCTCAGCCAGATGAATCGCCTCATGAATCGCCAATCGTGACTGAAAAACAGTCTCTGACACAAAAGGCTCAAGCGATACCGTTTGAATTCCAAGTTTTTGGATCTGCCGATTCAAACATTTTTTCAAACCCGCCTCAATAAAGCGGTGGATCAGCTGGGGCTCCCGAAACCTCACTTCTTGTTTTGTCGGATGCACATTGACATCCACTTCATTGCCATCACAGGTTAAATAGAGAACCGCTTTTGGATAATGACCGTGGGCCATCGCCCCTTCATAAGACGACAAGAGCGCGTGAAGAATCGTGCGATCCCTGACCGGTCTTCCATTCACAAACGTATAACAGCCGCGCGCGGTCGAAACATGAATGCTGGGAACAGTCACAAATCCCCGAAGTTCAAAAGTCTGAAACCGTTCATCGACCTCCAAAAAGTTTTCTTTCTTCTCCATGAGAACCGAAAGGAGCCGCTCTAATATCGAAGGCGTAGAAACATAATTGAAAAAAGTTCGCGTCTCATTTTTTAATAAAAACGAGACAGCCGGCCAGGCAAGCGCGAGCTGAGATACGGTCTCTGTGATGCGAGACATTTCAGTGCCATCCGATTTCAGGAATTTTAACCTGGCAGGGGTATTAAAAAAAAGATTTTGAACAACCCCTTCTGTGCCTCGCGGAGCCCCCACCGGGCGTTCCGATTTTTTTTTCCCGCCTGATAACCGAATTTCAAAAGCCTCATCGGCTTCGGTTGAACGGGTCGTCAGCTTAAACTCTGAAACGGAGGCAATCGAGGGGAGGGCCTCCCCCCGGAACCCAAGAGTTTTTACTTTAAATAAATCATTTAACACATTGATTTTACTTGTTGCATGACGTTCAATAGAGAGTCTCGCATCTTCACGGCTCATTCCACAGCCATTATCCCGGACTGAAATCCTTTTTTTCCCGGCCCCCCAAATTTCAATTTCAATCCGCGAAGCCCCGGCATCTATGGCATTTTCCACAAGTTCTTTGACAACAGACGCCGGGCGTTCAATCACCTCCCCAGCCGCAATCTGATTGATTAGATTTTCAGGAAGAATTTGAATCTGGCCCTGCACAAAGAAATCCTAAATCACGCGGACCTGATTTCTTCCGAGGCGCTTTGCTTTGTAGAGGGCATCGTCAGCTTCGCGAAGCAGATCATCCGCCCCCGCGGTTGCCTGTGTCATCTCGGAAACACCGAGACTGATCGTAACCGGAAATCTCTTCTTTTCATATTCATACGCGCATTTTTCAACGGTCAGGCGGAGTCGTTCCGCAATTTCACACGCTTTCTCAAGCCCGGTTTCAGGCAAAATGAGCATGAATTCCTCCCCCCCCCAGCGGCCAAAAACATCTTCGGCTCGAAGCACTTTATCTTTCAGAATCGCACAGGTTTTTTTAAGAACATCATCTCCGGCCAGATGCCCATGCTTGTCATTTATTCCCTTAAAATGGTCGATATCAAACAGGATTAAAGAAAGGGGGAGCTTCAACGTTTGGCAGCGGCCAAACTCCGTATTTAAAAAATCGGTGATATATTTTTTGTTATAGACCTGAGTCAAATTATCAATGGTCGCAAGATCGCGCATTTTCTCATGATAAACATGTTCGATATTCCCCCCCGGTAGAAACTTAAAAATCGTCGTCCCGATGCGAACGAGATCCCCCTCATGGAGCGCGGCTGGTTTCCTGATTTTTTTGTCATTTACAAATGTTCCGTTGGTGCTGTTAAGGTCGGTGATCCTGACCTCCTTATTCTCAAATGTAAGTTCAGCATGAAGATGAGACACCGATTTATCGTCGATGGAAATATCCGGTTTCGTCCCCCGGCCGATATTCACCTTTGGGGGGACCAAGGGAATTTTTTTCCCCAGGGGACGCCCCTCAATTAAAACCAGACAGGGCGCCCCCCCGGCCATGCCGGATAATTTTTTTAAAAATTTTTCCGTTTCAATGACGAATGTCTTTGTCTTTTCATCTTTCATTAGATGACCCCAAATTTGGAAAGTTCCCGGGCAATGATCGATCGCTGAATCTCGGATGTGCCGGCGCCGATCTCCATCAATTTCGCGTCGCGAAGATACCGCTCAACATTATAATCTTTACAATAACCGTACCCCCCCAGAATTTGAATCGCATGCAATGACGCCTGGGTTGCGATTTCAGAGCTGAAGAGTTTGGCGGCGGAGGCAAGGGCAGTCCCCCTTTTTCCACTCGCATAAAGACGCGCGGCCTCATACGTCAACGATCGGGCCGCCTCGAGCGAGGTATAGATATCGGCAATCATCTTTTGGACCATCTGATATTCGATGATCGGCTGTCCAAATTGTTTTCTCTCTTTTGCATACTGAAGGCTGTCTTCGAGCGCCGCCTCGGCAATTCCCACAGAAATGCCGGAAATGGTGATCCGCTCAATATCGAGCGTTTTTCTCATCTGCGCAATCCCCCCGTGGCAAGCGCCGAGGAGATTCTTCTCGGGAACACGGCAATCATCAAAGATCAGCTCAGAGGTCGGAGACCCCCTCATACCGAGTTTCGATAATTTTTTTCCAACTGAAAATCCGGGGAATCCCTTTTCTACAATAAAAGAGCTGATCTCCTCATCCCCCCCTGTGCGCGCATAAAGGAGCTGAACTTCGGCGGCGGTTCCTTGGGTCAGGTGGGTCTTGCGTACGGCGTGTGGGTTTGG
>CAYJMQ010000006.1:0-58971 GCA_964371555.1 uncultured bacterium
CCCCTTTTCCACAGCCAAAAAAATGATAGATTTTTTTGGCCTGACGGACCACAAAGGGGGGGGTTTTTTCAGAATGAAAAGGACAGAGCCCTTTATAATTAATACCTGCTTTTTTAAGATTTACATATTGGGAAATAATGGAAACGATACTTGCCTGGTTCCTGACTTCCTCCAGCTTTTCTTCAGGTATCCATGCCATTATTTTGACAGCTTTTCACGAACGATACGGCTGACTTCTTTCATATCGGCCCGACCCGCAAGTTCGCCACCCACCGCTTTCATAACTTCACCCATCTGTTTGAGAGACTGCGCGCCAATTTTTGAAATGGCCATCTGAACCGCCTTTTCAATTTCTGGAAGGGGAAGCTGCACCGGCAAAAGCGGCTTCAAAACTGAAACTTCTTTAAGTTCTTTCTCAACGAGATCGTGTCGATTCCCTTTTTTAAATTGCTCAATCGCTTCCTCGTTCTGCCTAACCATTTTTTGGACCAGAGAAACGACACCCGCATCATCAATCGGTTTTCCGATTTCAATCTCTCTGTTTTTAATCGCGGCACGAAGCATACGAATCGTCGAAACCTCAATCTCGTTTCGGCTTTTCATAGCCTGCTTTAATTTTTCATCAAGTTTTTCTTTCAGTGAGTTCACAATATCCCCTGTCGACTCATAGGTCTTCCCCGTTTGAGAAGGCGTTTTCTGGCTGCAAACGCTTTTTTCTTCAAACGAACACTCTTTTTTTCATAATGCTCTCTTTTGCGGAGTTCCGAGAGAATGCCAGATTTCTCACACTGTTTTTTAAAACGCCTCATCATCGATTCAAATGATTCGCCTTCTTTCTGCTTAATTCCCGTCAAAAAAAATCACCCCCTTACAAAATATTTTCAAAGTAAGAGACTATAAGGGATGGGACTTAAAAGTCAAGCCAGACGATTGCTGGCCATGCCAAGCTTTTGCCAAGCTTTTACCAAGCTTTTACCAAGCTTTTAATCGATCAACAGTCACAATCGCTCAATCACTCCCCCCAAATGAAAAAGTTTTTTCTCGAGCGATTCATATCCCCGGTCTAAATGATAAACACGCGAGATTTCAGTTTTACCGTTGGCAATAAGCCCCGCAATCACAAGAGAGGCGCTTGCCCTGAGATCTGTCGCCATCACAGGGGCGCCGCTCAGCGGAGATCCCCCTTCAATGACAGCGGAGCGCCCTTCAATCAGAATATTGGCCCCCATCCTCCTCAGCTCTCCCACATGATTAAATCGATTTTCAAAAATGTTTTCAACAATGACGCTCGTCCCTTTCGCTCTCGTTAAAAGGACCATCATCTGCGCCTGAAGATCCGTTGGAAAACCGGGGTAAGGCTGTGTCTGAATCTGCATTCTTTCAATCCCCCCGTCCGACTCAACAAGGATTGAATCATCCGTTGCATGAATAGAAATTCCCCCGTTTCTTAATTTGTCCAAAAGCGCTTCGATATGTTTGGGTTCACATTGTTTTACAAGAATTTTTCCCCCGCTTGCTGCGGCGGCAATAACGAGAGTCCCAGCCTCAATCCGATCCTGCATCACTGAATAAGAAGCGGCCTTCAGTTCAGAAACACCCTCTATAACAATCGTATCGGTCCCCGCGCCTGAAATTGACGCCCCCATCTGATTTAAGAAATTCGCAAGGTCAACCAACTCAGGTTCTTTGGCTGCATTTTCAAGAATCGTTGTCCCTTTCGCGAGTGTTGCGGCCATCATGACATTTTCAGTCCCCGTCACCGTAAGCGTATCAAACGAAATCCTTGTTCCCTGAAGCCGAGACGCCTCGGCAATCACATAACCTTTCTCAAGATGAATAGTCGCTCCCAGTTTTTCCAGAGCTGAAAGATGGAGGTTTATGGGGCGCTCACCAATCGCGCATCCCCCGGGCATAGAAACCCTGGCCCGCCCAAATCGCGCAATCAACGGTCCCAGCGCCAAAACAGACGCCCGCATCGTTTTTACCAAATCATAAGGGGCTTCAAAACAAGAGACCCGATCTGAATTGAGACAAATATTTTCATGACGCTTTTCTATGACAACTCCCAAGTGTCTCAGCAGTGCAATAATGGTCTCAATATCCTTGAGGTTCGGAACATTGGAGATTTCGTTCCATCCAGAGGAAAGAAGCGAGGCGGCAAGGATCGGCAAAGCGGCGTTTTTGGCACCACTCACAGAAACTTCTCCCTGAAGCCTGCAGGGACCATAGACGAACATCTTACTCATAACTTAAAACCATCACCCGATCCCGATGTGAATAATCTTTTATAACGTTTAGGGTTGAAAATACCTTTGTTTTTTCTCTGTAATCAGAAAGGGGCTTGACCTGTTGCGGAGCGATTTCCAAGAGCAGCTCTCCCATTTTTTGAAAAAAAAGGGGGGCTCCCTGAATTATTTTAATATGAACATCGATCCCCTCTTCTCCCCCGATCAGAGCCTCCCTCGGCTCATATTCCCTAATCTCCCGATCAAGCGTTTCCCATTCATCTGTTCTAATATAAGGAGGATTTGAAACAATGAGGTCAAAGGTTTCACCTTGCCGCAATCCTGAATAGACATCGCTTTTTCTAAACTCAATTCTCTCCCCCACCCCGTGTCTTTTTGCATTTTCCAATGCGCACGAGAGCGCCGCTTGAGAAACATCTACCGCTACAACTTCTGCCAGAGGGCACTCTTTGGCCAGCACGATGGCAACGACTCCACTCCCACAGCCAATATCTAATATTCGAATTTTTTCTTTTGATCGATCCCCTATCTTGGTCCCCAATGTTTTGAGAGATTGCTCAACCAGACATTCTGTCTCAGGGCGTGGAACCAAAACCCCTGGTCCCACAGAAAAATCCAAAGACCAAAACTCCTGATGCCCCGTAATGTATTGAATCGGTTCATGGCGCACGCGCCGCCTGACAAGTTCTTTAAAAGCAGAAAGTTCTGTTTCATTCAGAGGATGATCAAATTGCAAATAGAGATCAATTCTGCGTTTGTGAAGAGAATGGCTTAATAGAATTTCCGCATCGGGACGGGGTTTTAAAAAACCCTGTTTCTTAAAATATGCCTCTGTCCACTTTAGAGCGGAACCAATAGTCCAGATCAACGTCACTGACCTTCCTCAATGGCCTTTTTCTGAAAATGACTCTGAAGCGCTAAAACGAGTCCATGAATTTTCCCGTTGAGAATCTCTTCAAGATTATGAACCGTAAACCCTATCCGGTGGTCAGTCAGACGCGATTGAGGGAAATTATAGGTTCTGATTTTTTCAGACCGGTCACCGCTGCCGACCTGACTTTTCCTGTCCCGCGCGCGCTCTTTTTCCTGTTTTTGTCTCTCCATGTCAAAAAGCCGTGTGCGAAGGATTTTTAAGGCCTTTGCCTTATTTTTGTGTTGTGATTTTTCATCCTGGCAACTGACCTGAACCCCTGTTGGGACATGTGTAATCCGAACCGCGGAGTCGGTCGTATTCACGCTCTGTCCACCGGGCCCGGAAGAGCGAAAAACATCGATCTTCAGATCGACAGGTTTAATATCCACTTGAACTTCATCCGCCTCCGCAAGCACAGCAACGGTTACCGTTGATGTATGAACACGCCCCATAGCCTCCGTTTTTGGAACACGCTGAACACGGTGAACGCCGCTTTCATACTTTAAAAAACTATAAACACGCTCACCGGATATCGTCGCGATGATTTCTTTTAATCCCTTGACACCGGACCGGCTGGTATTCAAAACCTCCACCTTCCATCCCTGAGATTCCGCATATCTTGAATACATTCGAAAAAGATCTGCCGCAAAAAGCGAGGCCTCATCGCCGCCGGTCCCCGCCCTGATTTCCAAAAGGATATTTTTTTCTTCATTCGGATCCTTTGGCAAAAGGAGAACTTTTATTTTCTCTTCAAGATCAATTCTCCGGGTCTCAAGCAGGGAAAGTTCCCCCCTGGCGAGAGCCTGAATCTCAGAATCTTTTTCCAACAGGAGTTCCTTATTTGAGGAAATACCGGAGAGCGTTTTTTTATAAAGACCATAAGTTTCCACAATTGACAAAAGCTCGGCCCTTTCTTTTGAAAGTTTCTTATATTCTTCGGGATTTGAAATTATTTTTGTGTCTGAAAGCAGCCGTTCCAGTTCGCGAAAATGCTTTTCAAGTTCTTCCAGGCGTTTGGAATAAGAGATTTCCATAAATAAAAAACAGGGGAGCTATTTCTTTTTGGGAGCCGTTTTGGCTTTGGCGTATCTTTTCTGGAATCGGTCAATACGCCCGGCAGAATCGACAAGTTTTTGTTTCCCGGTATAGAAAGGATGACAGCTTGAACAGATTTCTACCTGAATCGCCTCTTTTGTCGCTCTTGTTTCAATGATATTTCCA
Source organism: uncultured bacterium (assembly GCA_964371555.1). Lineage (GTDB taxonomy): Bacteria > Bdellovibrionota > JACOXK01 > 2-02-FULL-40-11 > 2-02-FULL-40-11 > CAYJMQ01. Next base: position 4,381 of record CAYJMQ010000006.1, read on the forward strand.
CAGTTACACTGAATTCGCGCTGGCACATATTTTGGATGAATACCCTCTTTCATAAATTCCCCGTTATGTGTTCATCGAATCGATAAATTCTTTATTCGTTTTGGTCGCCGAGAGTTTATCCAGTAAAAAGTCCATCGCGTCAATAACGTTCATCGGCTGAAGGACCTTTCTTAAAATCCAGACACGTGAAAGAATCTCTTTGTCAATGAGGAGCTCTTCTTTCCGTGTCCCCGATTTGTTGATATCAATACATGGAAAAATCCGCTTTTCCATCAACTTTCTATCGAGGTGAATCTCCATATTGCCGGTCCCTTTAAATTCCTCAAAAATAACTTCGTCCATACGGCTTCCGGTATCAATCAGCGCGGTCGCAATAATCGTCAAACTTCCGCTCTCTTCAACATTCCGGGCTGCGCCAAAAAATCTTTTGGGTTTATGAAGGGCATTGGAGTCAACCCCCCCTGAAAGGATTTTACCACTGGGGGGAACCACCTGGTTATAGGCCCTTGCCAAACGCGTAATAGAATCGAGAAGAATCACAACATCGTTGCCATGTTCGACCAGCCTTTTGGCCTTCTCAATCACCATCTCAGCCACCTGAACGTGACGGGTTGCCGGCTCATCAAAGGTTGAGCTGATGACCTCCCCCTCAACTGTTCTTTCCATATCTGTCACTTCCTCAGGGCGTTCATCGATCAGAAGGACCATGAGTTTAATCTCTTTGTGATTTCTTGAAATGGCATTCGCAATGTTTTGAAGAAGCATGGTTTTGCCGGTTCTCGGGGCGGCTACGATCAGACCGCGCTGACCTTTGCCAATAGGGGATAGAAGATTAATAACACGCGTTGAAAAATTCTTTGGCTCATATTCAAGATTAACAAGATCCTGCGGGTATAAAGGGGTTAAGTTATCAAAAAGAATTTTTTCCCGCGCCACATCCGGATGCTCAAAATTAATCTTTTCAACCTTTAGAAGCGCAAAATAACGCTCCGATTCCTTCGGTGGCCGGACTTGCCCATAAATTGTATCCCCGGTTCGTAAACTGAATTTTCTGATTTGAGAGGGGGAAACATAAATATCATCAGGCCCTGGAAGATAGTTGTAATCCTCAGCTCTCAAAAAACCAAAGCCATCAGGGAGAATTTCCAAAACACCATCGCCAAACACAATTCCGCCATTGGCGGCATGGGCTTGAAGAAGCGCAAAAATGAGATCTTGTTTTCTCAACCCGCTTGCCCCTTCAATATTAAATTTTTTGGCAATCTGTGTGAGCTCGCTGATTTTCATCTCTTTGAGCTCATTCAGGTGAAGAACACCCCCTTTGGCAGACTCTATGGTCGGCCTCTCCCCTCCTGTGGCAGCCGTGCCGCCAGCAGCCCCCTCGCCAGCCGGCTCGTTTTCAGGAAATTCATTTTCGACATCATCATTCATCTCTGGCATCCCTGATTCCCTGCCTCTGTCCCGGTCCCTGTCCCGGCCCCCATGGTGGTATCCTGGCTTTGTTCCCATTGGCTTGTTCCATGAAGACCGCCTATAATCCGGTTTATTATCTCTTCTCTTCATTAATTATTATCTTTGGTGTTATTTTTTAACTAACTATCCTTTGGCTATCTTTGGATTTGTTTCTTTCTTAGTCTTTTTGCATTGGCATCGTTGGGTCAAGCCCTGAAAAGTAAAAAACACTATGCGTTAAACAAAAAACTTTGTCAAGCCTGTTTATCAAATCTGTTTATCAAATTTTATTATAATCTTGAAAATTTTGAGACATAGGCTATAGAAATAGATGGAATACGGAAGGTGTTTGTGTTGAAAAATGGGATGATTTTGGGATTTTTTTGTCTTTTCAGCGCCGGCTGCGCGTCTCTTCACCCCACTCACCCATCGAAGATTTCATTGAATCACCCTGGGAATCCCCCTGAGTTCATATTAAAAATAGAGCCGGGGGCTAAAATCGATATTCTGGTAGATTCTGAGCCGGCATTTTCCAAAGAGAATCTGGTTGTGGAAGCAGATGGATCGATCGTCTACCCCCCGCTGGGGAAAATCGCTGTTTCAAACTTTACAAAAAAAACCCTCAAAGAGTATCTTGTAAAACGGCTTTCCGAAGATTTTTTCCATAATCCAATCGTCTCAGTAAATATTAAAAGTAACGCGAAAATTTATGTTCTGGGCGAAGTGAACCAGCCTGGATTGATTGAGATTGAACACCCCATCACAGTCCTTGAAGCGATCAAACTCGCCGGAAGTTTTAGCAGCCGGTCTGAGCGGGATACGATAAAGATTGTGAGACAAACCGAAGAGGGGGAAGAGATCAAGACGATTCGTCTCAAAAAAATCGGCTTCAACTGGATCAAAAATGAGAATATCTATATCGGCCCTGGTGATCTGGTCATGGTTAATTAAACTGGGTAAATTAACTTGGGTAAATTAAATTGATTGATCGCTTATCATCGATTTTTTTTATCTTCCTGTTTATAGCGCTCCCTCTTGCTTTCATCTCAACTCACACCCCTTATTATCCCTATGTTCACTCGGTGGCGCTTTTCACTCCGGTAAAAGAAACAGTCGCGCGGCTCATCACACTCCTTTTATTGGCGCTATTGGGTTACCAGTGGCTCTTTTTAAAAAAACCAGTGGTCAAAACAACCATCTATCTCCCCCTGCTGCTTCTTATCCTTTACCAGGCGCTCTCTTTGACATGGGCACATAATCCCTACCAGGGATTCGAACATTGGCTGCATTGGCTCACACTTTCCGCCTTCTTCTTTGTTTGTCTGAATTTATCGGACGGAGAGCTTCGGATACAAAAAATTATGAGGCTGTCGCTCTTTCCCGCGATCATTATCTGCGTCACAAGCCTGATCTGCTGTCTCTTTCAAGTCGATCTCCCCTTTTTTTCAAAACGCGATTTCTGGTGGGCCACCACGTTTGGAAATTATAAATTTGCCGGTGAATATATCGCGCCACTCATCTTTTGGGCGCTTGCGCTCTTCTCAATAGAATCCCAAAATAAAAAGCGGATATTCTATCTTTGTATCGCGGCCGGCCTCTTTTTATCACTGATATTCCTTTTTAAAAGCAGGGCATCGCTGGTAGCTGTTTTAACGCTTTCCACCGCTGCCTCTTTTTTCTCTCCCTTTTTTAGGAATCTATTTTCTTCCAAAAAAAAGAGAAATGTTTTTTTGTCTTTCATCTGTTCCGGCATCCTGGTTTTACTTTTTCTGCGAATCCTCTCCCCAACGATTTTTGAAAGAGGGCATACGACGAATCTTCAAAGAGGGATCATCTGGAAAAATACGATCCGCCTGATTCATGATCATCCCTGGCTGGGGGTAGGAATCGGAAATTTTAATCTGACCTATCCGTTCTATACGTTACCTAAAGACCGATATCTCATTCCGGAGACCTCTTATTGGGACGATTTTGCCCGGCAAACTCACAATGAATATCTTCAGCTGTTCTCTGAATTGGGATTTCCCGGATTCCTCTTCTGCCTGGTCATATTCTTTATTGTCTTCAAAAATAGCTATCGCTATTTAAGAACGCCTTTAGATGAGAGGGCTGGCAGCCCGCAGGACCGCAGCCTGCAAGGCCGCCGCCCGCAGGGCTTTGTTTTTTTTCTTTTTCTCTCATTCCTCTGTCAGGCAATCATTGCTCTTTTTGTTTTCAATTTTCAAAATGCGGACACCTCTTTCTTTTTTGTCGCCACAACCGCATTTCTTATGAAAATAACACTCCCCCCAGTCGCAAGCCCATTTCCGAAGGAAATGGGCGCGCAGTATAATTATGAGACGAATCAGCCTGAAAGGCTGGTTCGTCTCCCTTATTTAAAAAGGCGGATTGTCACAGCTTTAATCACTCTCCCATTCTTTATATTTGCCGCCACTCTCTTATCCAAACATGCCCTATCTGTCTACTTCAGACAACAAGGCCAATCACTTCACTATGTGGCTGATTTCAAAGCAGTTTCCGTATTTCAGCGGGCGCTCAAATGGTCCCCCAACGACTGGGAAACACATTTTATGATCGGAAAAGGCTATGGAGACCACCTTTTCTTCCCTCAGGCTGTCTCGCATTTGAAAAAGTCTTTGGAACTCAACCCCTCGTATGTGTCGACATACTATAATCTGGGGATCTATCTGGAAAAAAGTAAAAGATGGGAAGAAGCGGCCGACACGTTTCACGAGCTTCTAAAGATTGCGCCTGACTTTCGGAAAGCCAATGTACGCCTCGGAATAATCGCTCTTGAACAAAATAATGTAAAAGAGGCAAAGGCCTATTTTCAAAATGCCCTTCTCCCGGCAGCCTATCAACAATCAGCAATGGCAGAGGCCTACCGGGTACTTGCCCTCTGTCATTTACGCGAAGGAAACGATTCAAAGATATCCAAAGAATTTTTGGAATCTTTTTTAATTTCCCCCTCCATGGATGATTCAACATTGCAATTCTGGATGAAGAAGCTAGAGTGAGGCTTCCAGCCTCAATCTCATCTTTGACTACTACCCCGCATAAATGCTATTCTTTTTATTAGTTAAATATTCTAAAAGGTGTCTTACCAATTAAAATTTAACGAATTTCCTGGTCTTCTTCATCTATATAGGGGTTTACACCCAAATGCGTTTCTGGATCAGAAAAAAGGCATTTGGAGTAACCGAAAGCGCTTTTTTCAGAGGCTCTTTTCTCTTTTTATTGCTGCTCCCTTTTGAGGGATTCTCAGGCCACACCCTTACGGGTGATGTCTTTGAAGATTTTGAGCCTCAAGATATCTCGATCACCCCGGGTGGGAAACTCGTCATCCAAAGCGGCGCAACAATCGATGTTCAGAGTGGGAGTACGATCAATGGCGTATGGGATTTTGGCTCGGCGACATCGATTGCGATCCCAAGTTCGGCAGCCCCTACGACAGACGCGACAGCCGAAATCGCACTTGATACCAGCATCACGGGACACAAACCGCTTATCCAATATTATTCCGGGGCACAAAACATGACTGTCGTCGCCCTCCCAACACTAAACCTCGATACAACCAATGGAGATGTGATCAAATACGATGCCACGGCACAGGAATTTAAGATGCAGCCGGACGACACCGGAGGGGGCGGGGGGGGATCGACCGATCTTGAAGGGGCATACCATACGGATACCGTCGGCGACGCCCAAATCACCATAGATGCAAGAGATATCAGTCTCAATCTCGCCGATAGTACGAGCGATTTTAGGGTATCGATTGACAATACAACAACCGGAGAGGTTACGACCGCTTTCGAAGTTGTAACCAGCGGCAGTGGCGCAACCATCGTCAATGCCCTCGATCTCTCCGATCCAGACATCACAAACGCCCTCTCAATCGGGGAAAATAGAATCATAGGAACCTACTTCAATTGGGATGGCGGGGGACAGCTTGCCATAGGAAACAACGGCACAGGAATCGTTACCCTTCAGGGGGGAGGAGGCATCGATACCACGAGTAACGGTGACCTCAAACTCGCCCCTCATGGAACCGGCATCATAGACATCCCCACAGGAATCACTTTTCGCCTCCCGCAAGCTTCCCCCACAGAAAACAAAAACGGCCTCTACTGGGATGCCGCTAACAATAAACTCTGTATAGACAAAGATTCAGACCTCTGCACCAGCGCCCTCGACGGGGCGGCAGCCGCAGGGCTCGATGCTTCTTATGATAACGGCCCCTTTATCACCGTCGATGCCGCAGATGTCGACTTTAATCTCGCTAATTTCACAAACGATTACAAATTCTCCATTGATAATACTTCAGGCGGGGAAATTTCAACCGCCATGGAAATCACAACAAGCTCCACTGGAAGCACATTCGTGACCGCCCTCGATCTCTCCGATCCAGACATCACAAACGCCCTCTCAATCGGGGAAAATAGAATCATAGGAACCTACTTCAATTGGGATGGCGGGGGACAGCTTGCCATAGGAAACAACGGCACAGGAATCGTTACCCTTCAGGGGGGAGGAGGCATCGATACCACGAGTAACGGTGACCTCAAACTCGCCCCTCATGGAACCGGCATCATAGACATCCCCACAGGAATCACTTTTCGCCTCCCGCAAGCTTCCCCCACAGAAAACAAAAACGGCCTCTACTGGGATGCCGCTAACAATAAACTCTGTATAGACAAAGATTCAGACCTCTGCACCAGCGCCCTCGACGGGGCGGCAGCCGCAGGGCTCGATGCTTCTTATGATAACGGCCCCTTTATCACCGTCGATGCCGCAGATGTCGACTTTAATCTCGCTAATTTCACAAACGATTACAAATTCTCCATTGATAATACTTCAGGCGGGGAAATTTCAACCGCCATGGAAATCACAACAAGCTCCACTGGAAGCACATTCGTGACCGCCCTCGATCTCTCCGATCCAGACATCACAAACGCCCTCTCAATCGGGGAAAATAGAATCATAGGAACCTACTTCAATTGGGATGGCGGGGGACAGCTTGCCATAGGAAACAACGGCACAGGAATCGTTACCCTTCAGGGGGGAGGAGGCATCGATACCACGAGTAACGGTGACCTCAAACTCGCCCCTCATGGAACCGGCATCATAGACATCCCCACAGGAATCACTTTTCGCCTCCCGCAAGCTTCCCCCAAAGAAAACAAAAATGGCCTCTACTGGGATGCCGCTAACAATAAACTCTGCATAGACAAAAATCCCGATGTGTGTGTCACACTGGCACTTCTCAATTTAGACAACGAGCAGTTAAAGATTCTTTCAGATTTCTTAAGCCACAAGGAAGGAATCGAAAAATTGACCCGGATCATCTCTGATCGCGAGAGAATAGAAAAAATTGCGTTCATTTCAAATATAGAGTTTACGCCAGCGCCATTCACAAGCCCGGCAGCTCAGCCAGACCAACCAGACCAAATTGAAGAGAAGAAAAAATTGGCAACGATAGAAAGAATCTCAAAAGGGGAGACATGGACCACCGGTCGTCCCTTTGACCGGGGATCGGCCGGGCTTGTGAATGGCGAAATCTTTGTAGAGCTCCATCCCAAGTTTTTAAAAACAATAGCAGGATCCTCACAGATTCCTGAATATTACGTCCAGATCACGCCGACTTCGACAGATGTAAAAGGTCCACTCGTCGTTCTAAAAGGGGATGCAGGCTTTCGAGTCATTGACATCGGCGGAAAAACCAACGCCACATTTGATTGGGAAGCCAGCGCTCATCTTCAGGAGAATTAAGGACTGGGATCGTTCTTAGTTGACATATTCTATGTTATTCTATTAGAATAATTCTAATAGGATAATACAGCATGAGAAATCCTTTTACGCTGGGTCTCATTGAAGAAGAAGAAAAGTTTTGCAATCGCCGCCAGGAGCGCAAGGAGCTTCTGCAATATGCAAAAAACGGGCATAACGTTGTCATTTATTCCCCTCGTCGGTATGGAAAATCTTCCCTGGTCAATATCCTTCAAAAGGATCTTTCTAAGGATAAATTTCTCACAGCTTATATCGATCTTTTTCCCATTGCTTCCGCCAAAGCTGCAACACAAAGAATAGTTTCGGGTTTATTGAAGGGATTTGGAAGAGGAATAGATCCACGATCTTTTCTGGAAAAAATGAAAGATGTTTTTCTGCGTGTACGCCCTGTAATGAGCGTAGAGCCTGAAGGGGTGCAGTTTTCAGCACAGCTTGAATCTGATGCCGACCCTTTGGTTCTTTTAGAAGATTGTCTGGAAGGGGTAGGAAAATGGATCAAAAAAGTCAAAAAAAGAGCCTTTGTGGTCTTTGATGAATTTCAGGAAATCACCCAACTCCCCGAGGCAAAAGCAATTGAAGGAGTTATACGCTCGAAGATTCAGTCTCATCACGATATTGCGTACTTCTTCGTTGGAAGCAGAAGAAGTGTTTTGAAAGATATCTTCACCGCAAAGAATCGCCCCTTTTATAAAAGCGCTTTTCTTTATTCTCTTGGGAAAATTTCTGAGAAAGAATTTGTCGATTTTCTGATGGTTCATTTCAAAAACTCAGGTAAAACATGTCCTGAGGAAATTTGTCAAAAAATATACAATCTTGTTCAGGGCTATCCATATTATGTTCAAAAATTATCATCTTTGGTTTGGGATGGAAGTGACAAAAAACCATCCATCGGTATTTTGGATAGGGCTTATAGGATCCTTTTGCAAAGCGAAATACCTGATTTTGAAGCCCATTGGAGCGGGCTGACAAATGTTCAGAAGCAGCTGTTGCAAACATTGGCCAAACAGCCCACTTCTTCTCTTTTTTCCAAAGATTATTTAAAACAACATAGCTTGTCGATTGGCGGGGTCCAAAAAGCATTAAAAGCCTTGCTTGAAAAGGATCTTATTGAGAAAACCAAAGAAAAATACATACTTACAGATCCCATGATGGCAGAGTGGTTGAAGTTCTCTTAAGGACCGGGATTATTTCTCCCACCGCCGACACTGGCTCCGAGCTCATCGAGCACCGCTTTTCCAACGATGGTCATATCTGAATTTTCGGCCGCTCTATTCGTTCCTGTAATACGACTTGAGCTGCCAAAGAAGAGATACGCAGCGCCCGCATCGCTCCCACCGTCATCATTTCCCGATGCACCGGAAAGAATATCCGGCACCCCGTTGCTATTGACATCCCCAACGCCAGAAACACTCTTCCCAAAATCATCTGAGGAAACCTTCCCCATAATCGTCAGTTCTGCCGGGGAACTACCTGCGAGATCCCTTGTTGCGCCACTCAAGCTCCCCGACCCATAGAGGACATAAATAGCCCCCGAATTTAAGCCCCCACTATCATTGCGAAAGGCCCCCATCACAATATCGTCAAAACCATCATCATCGATGTCTCCAGCCCCGGCTAAACCATTTCCCAAATAATCGTAGTTTGAACGCCCGAGAATGGTAACATCAGGCGCCCCCCCACTAAAAAGATCGTGTGTGCCGCTCAAACCTGTTGAGCCAAAGAAAACATAGACAGCCCCATTGTTATTGCCGCCACCTGCTTTGTTATAGCGATGGGCGCCAACGATCAAATCATCGAAACCATCCCTGTTGACGTCTCCGGAGCCAGAGAGGGCCCTCCCCCCCAAATAGTCGTCCCCCCCTTTTCCAAGAACCGTCATATCGGCCGATTGCTGGTTTAATTGTATGGTGCGGCTTAAATTGCTTGCCCCAAAAAAGACATAAGCCGCCCCTTCCTGATAGCCGCCAGTGCCATCATTGTTATTTGGCGCGCCGATCCACAGATCATCAAATCCATCCCGATTGAGATCGCCCCCTCCGGAAACCGCTCTCCCCAAATTATCGCTCGATGCTTTTCCCAGAACACTGACATCCGAAAATCCGGCGCCTCCCAGATCTTTTGTCCCACTTAAAGTCGAGGAACCATAAAAAACATAGGCTGTCCCCCCATCTGAAGTTAGATCGTCATTCAAATGCGCTCCCACAATAAAATCATCAAAACCATCTCCATTAACATCCCCGGCCCCTGAAACAGAAATTCCCAGACTGTCCCCAGCTGCCTTCCCGATCACGCTGAAGTCGGCAAATTGCCCGGCCGAAAGATCTTTGGTTGTTCCACCGAGCGTCGTTAAACCAAAAAAGAGATAGGCTGCCCCCGCGTCCGCGGCCCTGTCATCATTGAGGTTTGCCCCCAAAAGAATGTCATCAATCCCATCGCCATTCACGTCGCCGGCTGAGGCAACGCTTCTTCCGACCCCATCGTTAGCGGCCTTACCGACGACTGTGAAATCTGCTGAATCACCCGTTGAAAAATTTTTTGTGCCACTCAGTGTTGTAGCGCCAAAAAAAACATAGGCGTTGCCGCCGGTATTTGTCATATCGCTTCCAATAATGAAATCGTGCCGCCCATCGCCATTAAAATCGGAGCCTATTGTCTTTAATGGAGAATCAATCAGCGGTTCTACTTCCGGAGGGGATGATAAAAATGCTGAGAGAAATATAAGCGCAATCCCGCCGCCGAAAAAACCGTAAAGATGAATCTTATTCACATAGCCTATCTCAGTCGCTCATAAGTCGCTGGATCGACATAGCTCACCCCTTCGAGCCCGCGTCTGAAGGCCTCAACCCTCCAGTAGAAGGGGGCGCTGGCTCTCCCACCGTCTGATTCTCTGACGCTAAATCCGGTATCAGAGGTGCGACTCACAAAGAGCCCTTTACAATCCCCCCCAGGTGTCAGCTGAACAAAAAATGGCGTAGACGGGCTGATCGTTACCAGTTCCAGAAAGCGGGGATCCAACTTAACGGAAGCCTCGCCATTCACAAGCCACCCCACCCCGACTTCCATTACAAGGGCTCTCATCGATTCATGAGCAAATGAAACGATCTCGCTTCTATCCGGAAGGGCGCGAATATAAACCCTCTCCCCCTTTACCCTTGTATCTTTTTCAAACGTTACATCGTTTGAATGTTGTTCATGCGTATGGAGACGATCGGCCACAGACTGCTGCCCTGAAATCAGCAGTGCGAGATCTTTTTTTTGCAGGTTTTTCTCTTTCGTCACCTTTGATAATTCAACGAACGCGGGCGAAAGGTTTGTCACCTCTCTGACAATCTCCACTTCCCTGTTCACACTCTGCACTTCATTGCTCACACTCTTCACTTCCCTGTTCACACTCTGCATTTCATTGCTCACACGATCGACCTTTTTTTCAAGCGATGACAAAAGCTTCATTTTGTCATTAAGCGTATTCCCGACATTAGCAAGGTTCGACTGCATTTCAAAAAATGCCGGATTCCACAGATCGCCCGAGAGTGAAATATCCCCCTGAACCTCTATCGTCTTTCCGTGTGGAACATTGTCGGGAGGGAAAATGAAAAGCGTCTTTCCTGACCCGATGTCAATAATCGGAGCGCCTCCGGTACCGAGGGTCAAATCCTGCCGGATGCTCACACTGTCTGTCAGCGTATTCACAGCAAAAACGGTGTTGGTGGCAGCATCCCTGACAACAAATGCGGTTGCTGAATCTAGTGTAATTGTCAGAGCGGTATCGAGAGTAAAAGTAGCCCCCGACTGAACATGGAGCGTCCCGCCATTTAGGATATTCAATGTGCCGCCAGAGGTGATATTGATATCTTCCGGTTCAAAATCTTCAAAGAATTCTTGCGCGGCCAGAGGACTTATCAAAAGATTGATAGGGAATAAGAAGATGATAAAAGCTGAAACCAGAAAAAGTAGAAAAGCCTGGAAAACCTGGAAATAATGATAGACGGCGTTTGTCATAACACCTCCCTTGTTTTTCAAATAGAATCCTTTACAAGATGATTCATCTGTAAACGACCATTAAATTTTTTACTGACTTTTTTAGCGAGACTGCTTAAGAATTCAAATGTTATTGATATTCATATCATCTAAAAAAATTAAGTCAATTATAATAATGAACTCTGTTTTTAAAAATGTACGGAGCCATTTTTTTATTGACATTGTGAGGGGAACTTAGAATAATCCGTCTGGTTTAAAAAACCAAAAAATAGTTGTGTTGGCTTCCTTTAATTTTCGAATTTCTTTTGTTCTATTGACACTGCTCAGTCTGGCTGGCATCGGTTTGCTTTGGGCCCAAGCCCCCCCATACCTTTATTTCCCATCAAACATTTCTACTTCAAAGGAGAGACTTCTCGGACTAGGCAGCGACTGGTTTCAGTTCGGGGGGGATTTAAAATTGGGATATATAAACACCGAAAGGGATGAAACATACCAGTTCAACGAAGGAAGAGAAGGGATTATTCATGCCAACCAGGCGATACCTCGTTTTTTCTTCCAGGAAATTCTTATCACCCCCCAATTTTCCTTAAGAGATCGCCTCAAAGCCCTTTTTCAGGCGCGTCTTTTGCCTGGCTCCGTCTCGCTCAAAGAGGGATATGCCATCGGCTATCTCCCTTACCACGCCTTCGCCAAAATCGGTCTCGACCGTAGATTCTTCTCACCGCCAATCCACAAAACCATTATTCCTCCCATCGTCTCAACCGCGTTCGGAGAAGATCAGGACCTGCAAATCGTTATCGGAAGCGATTTTCTCATCTTAGACGTCAATCATCTTTACTGGAAAGCTTGCGTGGCGAATGGACAGAGGTTGTCTGAATCGTCTGCCACCGATTTTGTCGGAAAACAACAAACATATCCGATCTTAAGCGACGCGCGCCAAATTGAAAGTTTTGATACCCATAAGGAAGTGGGACTGGGGGTCGGCTTTACAAAAGATTTTTCGCCCTCGATCAGACTTAATCTCCTTGCGTTCTCATTTTTTTCAAAACTAAATGAAAAAGACCCGGATCTCGGAAGAGAGACCGTTTTTTTACATCATGTCATTCCAGGTTACTTCTCTCAGGAGCGCGATCGCTACCGTGCTGGTTTTGACCTGAAATTCGAATGGGACCTCCAAGGGAATAGGGCCACTTTTTGGACACAATATATTCACGCGCTTGATGGGAAAATCACAAGAGACATTGCCGCTATCCAACCCTCGTATGCTATCGAGTCGGATATTCTGGATAACCTTTCCATCCGCGACATCGAATTTATCTACCGATGGAATTTTTTGAACGCAGCGGCAGAAGGTGTTGCCGATGATATTCAAGAAAGTCCATTTACGTGGGATCGCCGAACCCACACGTTCGCCCTGAATTTGCGCTCGAAATATTTTTTCTCCTGGCAAAACGAATTTCATCTAAATCTGGAAAAAACAGGGGGGGTACACAAGGATGTCAAAAACAACGAATTCCTATCTCAGCTTACCTTTTATTTTTAAAATGGCATTGATATTCCAATGCAGTTTTTCAGCTACCGAGGCCAGGGGAGAAAGAATATTTGCTTCTAATGTGCAGGCATATATCAACAATTCGCAGACAAATGTACAGTCTATTTTAGACCGCCTTACCCCAAAATCAATAGATCTCAAGGATCTCACCGCGACAACGAGTGAACTTAATATCCTTCATGGAATTAAACCGACTGTGACGACTCAAAATTTGAATACTCTGACAGCCGGTTCAACCACCGACGCCGACAGTCTTCACACACATCTCTCAGGTATCGGAAACGCATCAACAATAGATAACCTGGACAGCGCCCAGTTTGTGCGTTCAGATGTCAACGATACGTTTGAAGGGGATCTCCTAACCCTGAATGGCGATCTCGAACTGAGCGCCGGCGGAAATATCACAACGACATCGAATGGGACACTAACCTTTAATCCCAATGGAACTGGCACGATACGGCTCGGAACCGCAGACAACGAGACCGCTGTTGCCTTATCCGGAGATTTAAGTGTGACCGGAAATATTAACAATCCAGCCCTGACCCTCCTCGAACAAGAAGTTTACGATCTCAAAAAAGAATTTACCGATTTAAAATTCGCAGTTCAAGAACTGCTTGAAAGGAAAGTGAGGTGATTATGAAAACACAATTGAGAGATATGATCGCGGCAACGGGGGTAATGTGCCTGAGTCTTATGACAGCTTGCGCAACATCGCAACCTTATGGACAAGCTGACCGGATTGCAGCCCTCATAGATCGGGATCCTATTTTGGAACAAGAATTAAATAACAGACTCCCTCTGGGGGCTTTTAAAGATAAAAAAGGACTTTATTCCCTGCAAAAAAAAGAGCTCACACAACTCATCGTTGAAAAACTTCTTGAAAAAGAGGCACAGAGGCAAAAAGCCGAAGTTTCGGTTCTCCTGGCCAAAAATGTTTACAAAAAAATCAAACCGGTTAAAGACAAAGACATCAAAGACTTTTTTAAAGAGAATAAAGAACAGTTCAAAAATGTCAGTTTTCATGAAGCGCAAAATATTATCAGCGATCTGATCTATCGACAGCGGAAAAAAGAGGCATTTTCGGTTTATTACAACGATCTCTTGAAAAACGGAAATGTTCAGATTTTTCTGAAACAACCCTCATGATTGGAGCCCTATGAAAACAATAAAGAAATCGCTCACGATTTTGATCGTTTGTTTTACCGGATCGTTCTTTTTCTGGCTCTGGGCTCATGCCGCATTTTCGGGGACACTTTTTTTGAACCACGGGGCGGTCGACTCCCGGCATTTGCCCGAAATATCGCTGAATCAGATAGAGGGTCGTCAATATCTGCCTGAATATCTAATAGTCGAACTCAGCGGACCTGTCTTTGAATCCCAAAAAAAAATAATATCTTCTTTTGGAGGGGAAATTCTCACCTATATTCCCTTAAATAGCTTTGTCGTGCGTATCGGTCATCCCGACATCCTGAAAAAAATCAAAAGCGTACCTTTCGTTCGGTGGGTCGGTATTTTTAAAGACGACTACCGGCTTTCAGAGGCGCTTAAAATAACCCCGTTATTGGATGAAGATGAGATCATCCAACTTCTCGTTGAGCTTTTCCCCGGAGAAGACGCTCAGCCGATTATCGAAAAACTGAAAAAAAGAGGGGTTGAATCAACAATGATTTCTCAAAATCTTTTTCAGGTTGTCGGCTCGCGCAGATCTTTAAACTCTCTTGGGAACTCTCTTGGACATTTAAAAGAAATTGCATGGATAGAAGAAGATACAGAATTTGAACCCCTAACCACCCACTTTTGGGCTGATACTTCGTTCTCGCCTCATCTCAGCTCAAAATTGAGCGACTACCTATTTGAAGAGCTGACAGATTTTGCGACCGGAACAAAATTGACCGGAATCCAGCCGCTTCACGCCCTTGGATTGAGCGGAAAAGATCAACTCATCGCTTATGCCGACACAGGGCTCGATATCGGGATCAATGATTCCACTTTACACGGTGATTTCATCGGAAAACTCTTCTCCGCCTATGGCTTTCGAGGCGCTCCATGGAAAGATCCGTGGGGACATGGAACCCACGTGGGGGGATTGCTTGTGGGTAACGGTGGCCTCTCTTCCGGAAAGATACGCGCCTCCGCCTTTGATGCTAAGATCATTGTTCAATCGCTTCTCATCAACGACAAATTTTATGTCCCCCCCACCCTTGGAGAATCGGTTTTTTTACCCGCATATCATGATGGAGCGCGTATTCATTCTAACAGCTGGGGATCAAAAGCCACCTCTGGACAGTACAATATCTATACCAGAGCGGTTGATCAATTTATCTGGGACTATCCGGAGATGCTCGTCTTATTCGCATCCGGAAACACGGCGGGCGATTATAACAAGGATGGCTTTGTCGACGAGGAATCGCTCGTTATTCCCGGAACGGCAAAAAATTGCCTGACCGTGGGGGCAAGTGAGAACCTCGTCAAAGACGGGGGGATACAGGTCAACTGGCAATGGATTGGAGTTAAAACGGAGAGATGGCATGTCGATCCTGTCGCCGGCGATCTCCCTTCTGATCATGAAAACGGAATCGCGGCCTTTAGTTCGCGCGGCCCGACTCAGGATGGGCGTATCAAACCGGATCTCGTAGCGCCGGGAACCAACATTCTTTCGACAAGAACACATGTCTCAGGGGGAAAAGATTTATGGGGTCCCTATAACAACGATTATATCTGGAACGGCGGAACCTCTATGTCGACCCCTCTTGTCGCAAGCGGCGCCTCAGTCGTCATGGAATACTTCCGGGAAAAATTTCAAAAAACCCCTTCGTCAGCATTAATTAAAGCACTGCTGATCAATGGCGCTATAGAACTCTATCCAGGCCAGTTTGGCGATATAGACAAAAAAGAGATCCCAAAAAGGAGACCGAATGTTCAGGAGGGGTGGGGGAGGGTTGATGTTGGCCGTTCATGCCTCGAAACAGAAAAGAGAAAAATAGTCATCTATGATGAAACGACAGGACTGTCGACAGCTGAAGAAAAAAACTATTTCTTTGAAGTAATTGAACCGGATGAGCCGCCGCTCGCAGAGCCGATATCGGTCACACTGGCATATCACGATTTTCCCTCCGCCCTTCAGACGACGAAAAATCTGGTGAATGATCTCGATCTTGAAATTACCGATGTAAATGGAAAAAAATATTTTCCAAATGGGCTGCTCGTCAAAGACGATACAAACAATGTTGAAGGAATCGACCTTTTGCCCCCCTTTCCCTCCTCTTTTCAGGTGAAAGTCAGCGCCTTTAACGTCCCTCAGGGGAAAGATGGAAAACAGCCTTATGCCCTTGTTGTTTCGGGTGGAATAGTTGAGAAAAAGAGCCCTAACTAAATCTATTTTTTTTATCTCTTTCCCGCTTATTTTTTTTTCCAGGTCTTCATTCGCCCCTTTTCTGATGACGGATCAGGATCCCGCTCTGAGATTAAAAGCTCTCGAAACTATTAAACCAGAGGAAGTACGAGATCGAAAAACGATCACGACTCTGATCGAGACACTTCATGATCCCTCTTCTTATATCCAATCTGAAGCGATGTATTCTCTCCAACAGATTGGAAAGCCGGCTGTGCCTTATCTCATGGAGTCGCTCAAGAACAGACCCCCTTCCGCACCTTCCCCCCCTTTCAATGAATGGAGAATACTCTATCTTTTAGCCAGACAAAACATCAAAAATATCATCCCGGAACTGAAAAAAATCATTGAAATATCAGTGCAAAAAAAAAACGATTTCACCCCTTTATACACATCTTTATATTCGCTCGGTTTTGTCGGAGGGAGTGATGAGGCTGCTTTTATTTTGAATCTTCTCCCTTCTTCAAATAATGCCATGGGAAAAATATGCCCGATCGCTCTCTATAATATCGCCCGAAGGGATCTCTATGCCTTCTTCAGAGGAATCTATTCCGTCGATCCCTATTTTGTGAAATCGGAGCATCTCCTTAAAAAGATCATTTCAACCCTCCCTGTTACTCCAAAAACCATTTTATCTCTCTGGAATAAGGCAGAGCCGGCGTTTCAGGCAGTGGCGCTCTTTATTCTCAGGCATTTGGGGAGCGGGGAAATTTCCCCTTTTTTTGAGGAAGGCCTAAAGCGGAAGAATCCTGAAATTCAATTTCAGGCGATTCAGGCAATAGTCGACCATAAACTTGAAAATCTTGTCCCAAAATTATTCCCCCTCATAAAAAACTCTATTGACGAAAGAGTATGTTCACTCGCGATCGATGTCATTCGAATTCATCTTGAAAAGCTGACCCACCCACAAAAAAAAGATCTGCGACTGCATCTCACAAAGCTATTAGCTCATGACTCCATTGAACTTCGAAACAAAGCCAGCCAGACACTCACCCGATTCTAGACCGATTCAGAAACTAAGCAATTAAAGGGAAATCATTGTATTGCCTATCCCGGACATGGGAAACATATTTCGTCTCTTTAAGAATTTCTTTGACCCTCTTTTTTTGTTCCGTCGCCTCCATCCCCCCCAACTTTAAAATCCGGTCAAAAAGAATATTTAAAACGCACAAAGATGCCTGGCATTCAGGATTGAGCACAAATGGCTTGAGCGCTTTTACCGATTTTCGGACATCGAGATCGAAACTGACAAATCCCAGATAACCGACGTCGATATTGAGCAATTTCCTTGCCGCGGCAATCACAGCCTTGCCTTCGTTCCCCTCTGATCTATCCATCGCCATATTGACAATCAGTTCAGGGGTATACTCTTTTAAAAGAGAGCCAAACATTTCAAGGTATTCCGGTCCCAGTTCAAAAATCTGTGAAAGCAGCTGACGCATTTCAACTGAATAGCCCTGCTCCCGGCAGAGCTTGAGAAATTCAACAACCTTTTCATGTCTTCTAAAAAAGATACCGAGCTTTCGATAGAGCGCGGTTTTTATAAAATGATAGGCATCCTGTATTGAGGAGGGATCGGGGCAGGTTACAACAATATGCCGGTCCGCGGAAAGAAAAAAATCCAATTCATTATAGGAATTTCCAGCGCCGATATCGAGAATCACATAGTCGGCGTCAATCTCTCTCAATTTGGAAATAAGTTTAACCTTCTGAACATATTTTGGGTTCGCGTAGCCAAGGCATCCTGAAAGACCGCTGATCAGAGAAAGATGCTCAAATGGCGTGGGAATGCAAACATCCTGAATCCCCTGAACCTTTTTGGTAATAAAATGATCGAGTGTCAGATCAGGCTGGGCCAGACCCAAAACAGTATGAAGATTCGATCCCCCCAAATCCAGATCGACAACGACCGTTTTCTTGCCGGCTTTGGATAAAAGGATTGCAAACGTGGAGGCCAAAAGCGTTTTTCCAACCCCCCCTTTTCCACTGGCAATCGCCCAAATCTTGTCAGGCTTATCTTTCAACAAGGGTCTCGAGGGATAAAATTCGTCCCGGAATATTCCTTCCAATTCATCGTCTTCCGTCCGGCTCGCTCCAAATAAGGGGCGGAATGAGTCGATCTCAGACGCCTTTAGCCAGTCAAATTTATTCCCGATGAGATGCCAGGTCAGCGTATCGCAGCCAAATTTCTTCTGGGATTTGAGTTTCTGAAGCTCTTCAATGACAAATGGACCCTGCTGTTTGCCATCCACTTTGATGTACCATTTTTTCATATTTTTATATTTACCCTCCCTATCCATGACAAACTTTCTATATCTTCCCTCGTAACGCCGCTGGCGTAAGCCAGCATCGATTTAATTTTTTCCCTCTCTTCTTGAACCAGAATCACACCCTGCGAATATTGAGCCAGTGTAAAAAGATCATAACTCTCAAAACAAGACGGGGCGTGAATCATGATGAGATCAAATTTTGATTCCAAAGCGCTCATGAGCGCCTTCATCGACGGCGAGGCAACAAGCTCAAAATCGCCAGAATGATAAGAGCCGGCTGTCAACACAGACAGATTCGGAATCTCTGTTGTCTGAATCGCCTGATCAAGGGTTATTTCATCGAGCAAGAGATCGGCCAGGCCTTCTTTTTTAGGGAGAGAAAAGAGGGTCTCAAGTTGCGGCTCATTTAGAAAGGCGTCCACGATTAAAACCGTCTTGTTCCGGTGAGCCATTGAAATCCCGAGATTTGTCGAAAGATTCATCTGATGTGCCCGCTTACCCACATGCATCAACAGGACGGTTTTCATATTTTTTCTTTTGAATTCAACGTAGAGCTGGTCGCTGATCCGATTCAGCTCTTTGCATAATGGATGCTCTGGCTGATGAGACAAGAGGAGGTGAATGTCCTTTCTCCTTCGGTCTTTTCCAGAAATAGTGATCTCTCCCAAAGTTCTAATGAGAAGTGTGGGGATATGTCTCTCATACATTTTTCGCCTTTGAACCCATTCGTAAAGAGAAACAATGACAGAAAATATCAAAAGAACGGCACAACCGATGATGATAATCCCTTCAAATAACTTCCTGAATCCCCGCTGCCAATAGCCTGAGACAACATAGGCCGGCATCATAACCTCTATCTCGGTCGCATTGAAAAAGCCTTCCTTGAGCATTTTTTGATATTTCTCATAAAGCCGCGAATAGGCTTTCTGGTTGGCCTGCAGCGACTCTCTGAGACGCCCCTCCTGTTCGGAAGCTTCATCCCGATTTTTGAAAGCAATTTTTTTTCGGATTTCTTCAATTTTTTTTAAATGAAGGGTTTCCTCTTCGCGCAAACGGGAGGGCTCCGGCCCAAAAGCGCCCTTCTCCTTCAAAATCTTTTGTTTCAAGCGCTGAATTTCGGGGTGAGCGCTTTTGTATTTTTTGGATAGCGCCCGAAACTCGTCATAGAGCCTTTTAAATGCCTGCTCTTTCTCCGTTAATGTATACCCCTCGAGCGACTCGCCTGTTTCGATTCGCTCGATCAGACGCCTGCGCTGAGAAATTTCCGCTCTTTTTTTTCGGATTTCGCTTAGGGCATCGGTATGTTTTTTAAGCCTTTCAAAAGAAATTTCTTCGCCTGGCAAAACTCCTCCCCCCCCTAATTCCCCTGCTAATCCAAAGAGCGCCAATTCCTGTTCCATAATTGTATTTTCAAGATCTGAAAGCTTTTGCTCGATTCCAGACAAAAGCCTTCTCTGCTCCCCCAGCAACTCTTCCACATATTCCTCAAGATAAAGTTCGATGAGCGTATTGAGAACTGCCACCGGTTCCCGATGAACGACAGACAGATAGAGCAACACCCTGTTTCCCGAAATCATTCTCGTCTTTACCGCAACAGTTTCGAAAGGCTCAATATCGGGAAATTCCTGGTTTAGCTTTCGAAATACTTTTTCAGAAAGAAGGGGACTTTGAATTTTTTGTCTGTGATATAAAAGCGCCATCTTAAGCTGAATGTCGATCAAAGAGGGAGACTCTTTTTGGGGCGCAAACGTCAATGATAAAACAGCTTCGCCCCGCCCTGTATGGGGGAATCCGGGAGGTCCGGATAAAATGAAGACTATCAGTAAACAGGCAAGAATAGCCAAAAGAATTAAAAATAGATAATTGCCTGTAACAACTTTCCAAATATCAGTTGAAAAAAGAGCTCGAATTTTTTCTAAAATTTGATGACGAGGTAGCAAGCTGCATCACCTCTCTGGTCTCTGGCATTGTTTAAGAGCCTTTTTGTGATGGGGTATTACATATACCTCTCGTACATCAAGTCAATAAAATATTTAATTACAAAAACATCGTCTATTTTAGAGTACAGTCTTCATTCAAAGTCTTTAAAAATCAATTTTTCTTTTCACAAAGATTAAAATAGAGATTATACTTTCATTAAAATGTCAGAACACGATGAAATAAATACAATTCTTGTTTTTGATCGTGAGGAATCGGTGGTAGAGCCGCTGAAACAAGCTCTTCCGGGCGCATCACACCTGATTAGGTTTGTATCGAACGAACAAGAGGGGCTTAAAATTCTCGAAGAACAGAGCGACAAGTTACACCTCGTTATTTCGGACAATCTGAATTTTTTAAGAAAAATAAAAAAGATATCCGCTGCGCTGCTTCTCTTAACAGGCTTTGAAGAGAAGCAAAACGTCATGCATGCGCTTAATGACGGAATTGATGATTACTTAAAAAAGCCTTTGTCGCCATCCGAAATCTCCCACACCCTCAGAAAAGCGCTCGACCGATATTCTCTTCAACATAAAAACCACAAACTGACGTCTGAACTTGAAGAGTTAAAAACCAAAATCAAAAAAAATTCGGAATCCGCCAAACAAGAGCAGGCTGTGTTAAGTTCGACCTCCACCCTCGGAGCCAAACTGAAAGCGCTCAGGGAAATGAAGGGATTTTCATTCCGGGAGCTTAAAACCAAAACCGGAATTTCTGTCGCCCATCTCTTTTTGCTTGAAAATAATAAAGTCCGGAATCCCTCTCCGAACATGTTAAAAAATATCGCAAACGCTTATGGAATTTCATTTCACAGCCTGATGAAAGCTGCCGGCTACATGGAAGAAACACATGACTCTGACGATGAAAAGCCGCAAAAAATGGACACACAATTCATGGACATTTTAAAAGCGATAGAAGATTTTTCAATAGACGAAATCAAAGAGCTCCAAAATTATATTAAATTTCTCAGGCAAAAGAAGCGTGGGAAATAAGACCCGTTTCTTTTTTATATCATAGCTCGGAAAATAGATTGCCAATTAAAGATCTTTCCATGAAAGGACTTGATAATTTTTGTAAGACAAAAGATCCGGAACATTTTGAACTTCATCAAGAATTAGAGATCCTGAATAATGTTTTAAAAAAACCTCTTGGATCTTCCGTACATGAAGATAAGTGTATCGTCAGGGGAAGAGGTGTCAAATCAAAGTTTAACTTTGAAATAATGCGTATTCCAAGCCAAGCGAACTTTGGGAAAAACCTTATTTCTCCCTTATCTTCGCCTTGGAAATAAGCCACGCGATCACTTTATGTTGTAGAATCTGCCAGTGCAGTCCAGAAACCTTCTCCTCCTTCTCAAAATAGGCACGCACCTTTTCGGCTTGGGCCTTCGCCCGCTTTGCAATCTGCTCATATTCCCTTTCAAGCTCTTCAGGGGCCACCTCTATTTTTTCACGCTCCGCAACCGCTTCAATCAAGAGCATCGCTTTGACATCTTCCTCAGCCCTCCCTGGGATGTCTTTTCGGATCTTTTCAAGCACCTCAGAAAGTTTCTCCCCCTCAAGCCCCATTTTCCGAAAACGCTCCCCGGCATCCTTTTCAAGAAACTCAGTCTGCCGTTGAACCATGGACGGCGGAACTGCGATCGGATTTTCATGAACAAGCGCTTTGATCAGAGCCGTCTCCAGATTTTTCTGAACCCGGTTTTCCTCATAAGAAATCAGATCTTTTTGGACCAATACTCTAAGATCGGAGACGGTTTTACAGCCGCCAAAACTTGAAGCAAAAGCATCATCAAGTTTTGGAACTTCTTTTTCTTTAATTTCCCGTAGTTCCACCTCAAAAATGACCTTTTTTCCGGCCAACCGTTTCTCATGAAAATCATTCGGAAAAACAACCTGAATCTCTTTTTGTCCCC
The DNA here is from genome assembly GCA_964371555.1 of uncultured bacterium. Taxonomy (GTDB): domain Bacteria; phylum Bdellovibrionota; class JACOXK01; order 2-02-FULL-40-11; family 2-02-FULL-40-11; genus CAYJMQ01. The sequence goes on from CAYJMQ010000006.1 coordinate 26,703, forward strand.
CTTTTTGAAGCCCCAAAAGCCCTTCTTCAAATCCCTCAACAAATCGCTTACTCCCCATCTCATAAAGAAAGTTTTTGGCTGATCCTCCCGGAAATTCCTTCCCATCCACTGTCCCTTTAAAATCGATCACAACAAAATCTTTGTCCCTGATGCCGCGCGGTTCAAGAATATCCCTGAGCTCCCCTTTGCTTCCCCTCAGTTCTTCAATCGCGCGGTCGATTTGAAGACCCTCGATGGAAATTTTCTCTTTTTCAAGCGACAAACCGGTATATTTTTTGGGTTCTATTTTGGGCTTCACTTCAAGCTGAACGGTGTAATTGACCGGCTCCCGATCCTTCAGAGGCTCCACTTTGATTCTTGGCTCTGAAACAGCAATAAGCTGGTGCTCGGAGAGCGCCTCTAAATAGCTTGCCTCCACCACCCGAGAGAGCGCCTCCCGCATCACCTGTCCATAATATTTCTGTCTGATTATATCCAACGGAACTTTACCAGGCCTAAAACCGCTGATATTGACGCGCTTTGAAAGTGAAGCAAACTGCTTCTGCATTTCATCTTCAAGAACTTCATGGGGAACCTCGATTTTTAGAGACCGCTCGTAAGGGGAGAGTTCGTCAATTAGGACTTTTGGAGCCGTTTTTGTATCCATAAATGGGGGTTATAGCACTCGACATCTCCTCTCGCAAGAGAGGAGATGTTATAAGGTCGACGAACCATTTCTTTGAAATGGTTCGTCTTATGCTATTTCAAATATTTTTCAATAATGGTGAGAAGCGCTGAAAATTCAAAAGGTTTGGTGATATAGCCATCCGCGCCGACCTCCTGCCCCCAGAATTTGTCGGTTTGCTGGGCTTTGGCGGTAAGCATCACAACCGGAATATCCTTGCATTTGGCATCAGATTTCAATTCCCGACAAACCTGATAACCGTTGAGCTTTGGCATCATGATATCCAGGAGAATGAGCGCTGGTTTATCCCCTTTTGCTTTTGTAAGCCCTTCAGCGCCGTCTAAAGCTGTTACGACTTCATAACCGCCCGTCTCAAGCCTCAGTTTTAGCGCCTCGACAAGATCGGCTTCATCATCAACAATCAAAATACGTCTTCCCATAACCCATCTCCCCTTTCAGGCAGCCATCTTTTTCTTTTCTGCCAATGGAATTGTAAAAATAAAGCAGCTCCCCTTTCCCAATTCACTTTCCACACGGATGTCTCCACCTTGCGCCTTAACAAGCGATTTTACAATCACAAGACCGAGGCCTGTTCCACCAGTCTGACCGAATGTCAGCACATTTTTAGCCTGCTTATATTTTTCAAAAATCATTTCATGATCGTAGGGGTCGATGCCAATTCCCGTATCCCGCACCTTCACCTCCAAAAAGTCCTCTTTGATATGAGATGAAAGCGTAATCCCCCCCCCTTTTGGCGTAAATTTGATCGCATTATGTATAAGGTTCGTGAAAATTTGAAAAAGTTTGTGCCGATCGACAAGAACAAGCGGCAAGCCTTTTTCCACAAGATTCTTGAAGTCTATCCCTTTTTCCTCGAGCTGTCCCGACAAAAAATGAACCACATAAGAAACTGTTTCAAAAACCTCATGGGGTTCGATCTCATAATCCATTTTCCCTGCTTCAATTTTAGAAATATCGAGATGATCCTCAATAATCCGGATCAACCGGTCAATCGCTTTTTTAGACATATGAATCATCAGCTCTTTCTGTGACTGATTGAGATTTGGAAGCGATAAATTTTCGAGCGTCGCCTTAAGAATAGTTAGCGGTGTTTTCAGCTCATGCGCGGCCATTGATACAAAATCAGATAACTCTATTGTTAAATCTTTTTTTTCCATACTTCTTGATCACTTATCGGAAAAAAGGGATGAAATCCTTAGAGACAAAAATCCTTACACAAAGTGCGAGGAATCTCCCGTTACTCCGTATGTTTTTCAACATCGGGGGGTGGGGAAGGGATGCGCCAGCCGGAACTCAATCCTGAAAGGGGGCGAATTCCAATCACACTTAGAAAAAGAGAAAGCGTGGATACAGACCGAGGCGCCGTCCGGACCTCATGAAAATGCGGGGAAAGAAAAAGATGCGCGCAAAATCTAAATAGAGCGGAAAGCAAAAATAAGATAAGGAGCGGTGATCCAAAAAAAGTCGGAAGCCTGTCAGCAAAATACCCTCCGAGCGCCGTTCCAACAAAGATTGCGACCCCATTGATTAAATTAAAATAACTGAGACAGCGAACCCGCTTTTGAGGCGTTACCACATCATAAATAAAATTGGTCGCGCAGAGATTGAACCCCCCCCACACAAAACCGGCAAAAAATTCAAGCAGGATCAGTGGAATAAAATAATTTGAAAACAAAAACCAAAGAACCGGCACCAGCGGAACCAAAAGCGACGTTGTTTTTAAGATCCTGGCATTTCCCAAAAGATCGGCATGTTTTCCCCAGATTGGAAAAGCCAAAAGGCCGGCCATCACACCGCTAAAATGAACAATCATATAGCTCAAGTAGCTGAACTTGAGATCCCGAATCATATAGACACTGAAAAAGGGGGCCGCAATATGAGCCGAAAACATAATCGCTGAGACATACATAAGATATTTCACAAAATTACTTTCACGGTAGCGGCGGATGAATTGCCAAAATGTGAAATCACTCCCAGGGGTGGAATGAAGCGGAATATCGACCATCCGGCTCATCAGATTATTTGAAAAAAAACGGCAGAGGGACGCCGTCAGGAAAAGAAAGAAAAAGCCGAGTTCCGGTGAAATTTTCTTCATAAGCGAAAGATACGTTCCAGCCGCTGCCAATCCGATGAGTCCGGCGATCCCTATAACCTGAGATCTCCATCCAAGATAATGCCCGCGCTTTTCAGGGGGGAGATAATCGCTGATCAGACTCCCCCACGCGGCCGCAATCGAATTACCGACGCTTCTGAAAAAAATCAAAAAAAGGATAAGATAAACGATCCGAAACTGAATCTTTGGAACGATCGCAAGCGCTGCGATCGGAATAAGAACAGAGGCCTGAAGGGCTGTTGCGATATTCAAAAAGGGGAGCCGCCCCCCCGCCAGACGAACAAGACGGACAGAAAAAAGCTGTACGATAGAAGATACAAGATGCGGGATCGCCACAAGCAATCCCACTTCAAGGGATGTAGCCCCTAAAAGAAGGCCAAAAGGGACTACAAAATAATCGGTAATCCCGAGCATAATGACCGCAGGAATACCTTCTTTCCATGAAATGCTCAGGCTGTAACGAATTTTTTCAGAGGATACGGAAGTTGTATCTATTTACGTCTCCTCTTTCAGAACCGCGGAAACTGCGGGCAGCCACACTACTTGTCTGCGGCTTCACCTGCATGTTCTTCGGTTTCTTCACCTGGATGTTCTTCTCCACCCGTAGTTTGAGCTGTCTCGCCAGACTGAGCTTCAACGGCTGGCTGTTCACTTTGGACCGGCAGTTTTTTCTTGCATCCGACAAACATCACGACTGCCAAAGACAAGATTAAAGCGCTTAAAAACTTCTTCATTGGTTTCTCACCCCCTTCCATAAATGACCTTCATATATGAATTCTTGTAAATAAAGTCAATATGACAGAAAAGAAGGAGGGCTCATCGTGCTTATCTTAATGACTTATAAAATAAGCATTGTATCGCCGTAGCTGAAAAGACGGTAGCCGCGTCCAAAGGCTTCATCGTAACATCGGCGAATGAAACCTGGCCCCGCAAAGGCTGAAACCATCACGTATAAAGACGATCGGGGGCGGTGAAAATTCGTCTGAAGGGCATCGACAATCTGAAACCGATAACCTGGATAAATATAAAGATCGGTCTTTCCCCGCATCGGTTTTACCCCCCCCTCTTTTGCCGCGGATTCCAATGCGCGAACCACGGTTGTGCCGACCGCAACAACCCTTTTGGCGGCATTGATTTTTCGGGCCGCCTCTTCTGAAATCTCAACATACTCGGCATGCATCAGATGATTTTGAATCTGTTCCTCACGAATTGGCGCAAACGTCCCCTGACCGACATGCAGGGTAATGGGAACCACCTCTACCCCTTTTTCCCTGACTTCCTGTATCAGCCCCTCTGTCCAATGAAGTCCGGCTGTCGGCGCAGCCACTGCTCCAATTTGATTTGCAAAAATCGTCTGATAGCGCTCTCTATCGATCGGTTCATCCTGACGCCCGAGGTAAGGGGGGAGCGGAATGCGCCCGATCTTTTCAAGTATCTTTTGAAATTCCCCTTCGTAATTAAAATCGATCACAGCATGCGCTTCTTGAACTTCAATCACTGCCGCGGAAAGAAGATTCCCTGAAAAAAAAATTTTGACGCCAGACCTCAATCTTTTCAAAGGAAAAGCAAGGCATTTCCACCGATTTGCGAAGACATTTTCGAGTAAAAGAAACTCCACCCGCCCCCCCGTTTCCTTCTGTCCGAATAGACGCGCCGCAAAAACACGGGATTGATTCACCACAAGACAGTCACTGGCCTCCAGGAAATGATGAATTTGGGAGAATGTCGTATGAATGATTTCCTGGCTTCTTCGATGCAGAACAAGCAATTTCGCATCACCCCGGATTTCTGACGGATATCGCTGAACAAGCTCAGCGGGAAAGCTGAAATCAAAATCAGATATATCTATGAGCGTCCCTTTAACTCTTTTTGATAAACGGGGTTAAAAGATCGATCGGCACCGGAAAGGCAATCGTTGAATTATTCTCTGTTGCAATCTCAGAGAGTGTCTGAAGATATCGTAATTGCAGCGCAATCGGCTGAGATGAAATAACCGCGGCTGCTTCCGAAAGCTTTTGAGATGCCTGAAACTCTCCATCCGCCGCAATCACTTTTGCGCGACGCTCTCTCTCGGCTTCAGCCTGTCTTGCCATCGCGCGCTGCATTTCTTTGGGAAGATCAACATGCTTCACTTCCACACCAGAGATCTTTACCCCCCACGAATCAGTGCGCTTATCCAAAATTTCCTGCAGCTGAATATTGATCTTCTCCCTCTTAGACAAAAGATCGTCTAGTTCCATTTCGCCAAGAATCGATCGCAGGGTGGTTTGCGCAAGCTGTGAGGTCGCATAATAATAGTCTTCAACCTCCACCACAGAACGGTTTGCGTCAAATACTTTAAAATAAACAACAGCATTGACTTTCACAGAAACGTTGTCGCGCGTAATAATATCCTGAGTGGGAACATCCATCGTCACAAGCCGGAGTGACATCCGTACCATCCGATCGATAATCGGAATGATATAAATCAGCCCCGGGCCTTTCCCCCCAATCATCCTTCCAAGACGGAAAATAACACCCCGTTCATATTCATTGAGAACGCGAATACCCGAAATAATAAACGCCCCCGCAATGATAACAATAATTCCAACAGTTCCTAAACCAAACATATCTCTTACCCCCTTTTTTTAACCGTAAGCCGCATATCATGGATTTCAATCACAATGATCTCATCCCCCTTTTTCAAAGACTCAACACTTTTTGCGTTCCAGTAGTCGCCGTAAACAAATACTTTTCCCTGAAGATTTTCATCAAAATCAACAATCGCCGTCCCCTCTTTTCCAATAAGCGCCTCGGGTCCCGTCACTGTCTTTTTTCGAAATGCTTTCATCACAAAGACTGCAATAAAAAGCATGATTCCGCCAACTGTTAAGACAGTCGGTAATATCACATATAATGAAATCGTCAAGTCGCTCATCAATGGATCTATCAGAAACATCGATCCGAGAAAAAAGGAGATAATCCCCCCAATGCCAAGAATTCCAAAGCTCGGAACAAAAATTTCAGCAATCAAAAGAAGGAGTCCCAAAATAATAAGCGCAAGCCCCCCGTAGTTAATGGGAAGCGCCTGGAGGCAAATAAAACCCAAAATAAGGGAAATTGCCCCAATCACCCCCGGAAAAATGACCCCTGGATGCGAAAGCTCGATATAAAGCCCTACCATTCCGATCATCATCAGGACATAGGCGATATTTGGGTTACTTAAGGTATGAATTACTTTTTCACGGGTTGTCAGCCCAAGGGGAATCAAGGTAACCTGTTTCGTTTCCAAAAGTTCTTCCCTCTCCTTCATCTGAATCTTTTTACCATCCACTTTTTGAAGAAGCTCCGGGACTGAAGAAGCAATATACTCAATGACCCCTAATTTTAGCGCGCGCTCATTATCAATAGAAACTGATTTTCGGACCGCCTCAATCGCCCATTTTTCATTGCGTTTGCGTGTTTTTGCGATCGATTCAACCCAGGCGGCTGTGTCATTTGTAATTTTTTCCGCAAGATGCCCTTCAATATCCTGCCCCTGTCCCGAAACCGGATGTGCCGCCCCGATATTTGTTCCCGGGGCCATGGCGGCAATATGGGAGGCAAGCGTAATCATCACGCCTGCCGAACCAGCCTGAGCGCCGCTCGGTGAAACATAGACAATAACCGGGACAGATGATGCAAAAATCGCTTCAACAATAGAACGCGTAGCTGTCAGAAGTCCTCCAGGGGTATTGAGCTCTATCAGCACCGCCTCCGCCTTCTCTTCTTTTGCCATCGTCAACCCACGATCAATATAGCTCTGAACAGCAGGATCGATCATGCCGGTGACTTTGAGGTGAATCAGCGAGGCGGCTGAAGCGCCTGTAGAGTTTGCTATGCAGAAAAATAAATATGAAGCGAGCAACACCCCAATTCTAAGACTAACTAAAAAAGTGTCATCCTGAGCCCCCCGATCAGAGTCGGGGGCAGGCTCCGGCGAAAGATCTCTTCGTCGGAGATTCCTCGCACTACGTGCTCGGAATGACAGTTTTTCAACATTTTTCCTTTTCATTTTTTGCTTATTCTGGTTCCCCTTTTTTCGTTATCCTTCAAATACTCCATCACTTTCTTCATATCACGCCAGACTTCTTTTTTCATTTCCGGATTTCGAAGTAAATATGCCGGGTGATAGGTTGGCATCACCTGAATGCCGCGCCACTCGGTAAAATGCCCTCGCAGAGATGAAATCTTTTTTTCAGTTTGCAACAAATAATGCGTCGCAACACTTCCCAAACAAACAATCACCTTAGGGTTGACGGCCGCAATTTGACGATACAAAAACTGACCGCACATGGCGGCCTCATCCGGCATCGGCTGGCGATTGCTTGGGGGACGGCACTTTACCACATTCGCAATATAGACATCCGACCGCTTAAATTTCATCGCCTCAATAATCTTTGTCAAAAGCTGTCCCGCTCTCCCCACAAAGGGGCGGGCGGCAAGATCTTCATCATGCCCCGGCCCTTCTCCCACAAACATCAGCTCCGCATGCGGATTCCCTTCGCCAAACACAATATGCGTTCGCCCCAAATGGAGCCGGCAGCGCGTGCAATCGCCAATATCCGCGCGAATATCCTCGAGTGTCTCAGTCGAACTTGCCGATTCATGTCGAACCGCTTTTTGGGCAGGCAACTCTTTCACTCCCAGCGTTTTATAATAAATAAGATGCTGCTTGAACGCTTCAGTCAATTCTCTTAGCTCTTCTTTTGGTGTCTCTTCGTTTGGTAGCTCTTCTTTTAGCTCTTTAGGTAGCTCTTTAGGCATCTTAATTCAAATCTATTATTTTTAACCTGATGTTTTCAAGATCTATTATCTCTTTAGAGAAACATCAAGCCATTTTAGGTAGGAATGAGATCCGCGAACAATCGGAATGGCCACAATCTGGGGGACATCGTAGGAATGAATTTTTCGTATGGCCTCTTCAAGCTGTGGAAATAACGACCCCTTTGATTTAATAATCAACAAACATTCATCATCATGACATATTTTTTTCTTCCAGACGTAAAAGGACTCTAATCCCGGCACAATCTGAACACAGGCTGCCAACCTCTTCTCTACAAGAATTCTTGCAATCTTTTGCCCTTCCTTTTTTGAAGAGACTGTCGATAAAACGGTGATATATCCCTTTGCCATGACTTAATTCAAAGAATACTTCTTAATCTCAGAAATCTGTTTCTTGATCTCTTCCAGATCATTCGTGGGAAGTTTGCAGGTCTGATTTTCACAGATATAGACTGTTGTTTTTCCCTCTTTCATCGTTTTTTTGGCAGTAAGAGGTAGGGCTTGAGCTTCGTCTTCCGCCATCAAGGCAATGATTTTATTTGGCAAAAATTCGTGCTTGAAAAAAGAGAGTAACTTTTCTGTTTCGGGGTCTTTGTGTTTGCCAATGATCGCAATTTCCTTGGACCGGTCGAGATAATAGTCGAGCGCGATGAGCATTCCACCAAAGGCGCCCATAAGATCAGAAAGATGTTTGGAAAGAAAAAGAGAAGAACTCTCGAGCGTCTTTTTGGCCTTTTCATAATAGCGCTCGCGAAAAGTCAACCCGTAAAGCCTTAAAAGATTTAAGACTGAGACCGCGTTGCTGTTTGGAAGCGCGCCATCATAATATTCTTTGGATCGCCGGATGAGATTCGGATCATCTTCAACTGTAAAAAAATAGCCCCCCTCCGAATCTGAAAGTTTTTCATCCTGCATAGCCTGGAGTTTTTCCGCCAAACGAATCCATGTCATATCGAAATTTGCTTCATAGAGTTCAAGGAGCCCCTGAATGAGATAAGCATAATCGTCCAGATCGGCTGAAAACCTGGCCTCACCGTCCCGATAGCGACGGAGGAGTTCTTTGTTTTTAATAAGATGTTTTGAAATAAATTCCGCCGCTTTTTGAGAAGCGGATAAATAGCGATTATCTCCCAGAACCTCGTACCCCTTCGAAAATGACGCAATCATCAGGCCATTCCAGGAAGAAATAACCTTGTCATCACGATGAGGACGGATTCTTTGCGAGCGGATTTTTAAAAGTTTTTGAGAGGCGCTCCCGATCAGGGAATCTTTCTTGACAGACCACGGTTGTTTTTCTTTTAAATGAAGAATATTCGACCGGTGTTCAAAATTCCCCTGTTCTGTAATACCGTAAACATCAGAAAACTTTTTAAACTCCAGATCATTGAGATGTTTTTTAAGCTCTTCATACGTCCAGACATAAAATTTTCCCTCAACCCCTTCTGAATCGGCATCTTCCGCCGAATAGAATCCCCCTTCAGGCGAGGTCATTTCCTGAAGAACATAGTCAAGTGTCTGCCTCGCCACCTCCCGATACATTTCGTTCTTTGTGAGCTGAAAGGCTTCAAGATACGCATAAGAGAGTGTCGCGTTATCATAGAGCATCTTTTCAAAATGGGGGGTTAACCACTCCATATCCGTCGAATAGCGATGGAATCCCCCGCCAAGATGATCATAGATTCCACCCCGGGCCATCTGACCGAGGGTTCGCTCAGCCATTTCGAGCGCGTGCAGATTTCCCGTTCTCCGGTGAATGCGAAGAAGAAGCCTCAAGCTCATCGTCGGCGGAAATTTGGGGGCCCCCGAAAAACCGCCATACCGCGCATCAAACCGAAACGAAAGTTCGCGGAAGGAAGCCGAAAATATCGAATCGTTGAGCGCCCCCACCTGAGAAACTTTCACAGCCTGCTGATTCAGATGTTTTGTAAGTCCTTCAGCCGTCCCCTCCACCTTCTCTTTTTCCTTCCCCCACGCATTTGCAACTTGCCTGAGAAGCTGCATGAACTGCTGCTTCGGAAAATAGGTTCCGCCATAAAAGGGTTTCAACGCCGGCGTCAAAAAAACAGAGGTTGGCCACCCCCCCTGCCCCTGCATCGCAACGACGGCATCCATATAGATTTTATCGACATCAGGCCGCTCTTCCCGATCGACTTTAATTGAAATAAAATCCCTGTTTAAAAGGTCTGCCACCTCTTGATCTTCAAACGACTCATGTTCCATCACATGGCACCAGTGACAAGTCGAATAGCCGATCGAGAGAAATATCGGCTTATTCTCTTTCCTGGCCGCTTCAAATGCCTCTTCTCCCCAGGCGTGCCACCAAACAGGATTGTCCTGATGCTGCAAAAGATAGGGGCTTTTTTCTTTTGATAAACGATTGCGATTTTCGGCTATTGATGTAATCGAACGCTCTCCTCAAAGTAAGGATCCCGATAAGGGGCGAGCGGCGCCGCCGCGAGCGCTCTCAACACCACAAAAAAGAAGAGCGACAAAAATCCGAGCGATGTTAAAATTTCTGTCGGACCGAGCGTAATCTTTGTCAGCGTCCCCGGTATCACCATGAGATAAAGATCCAACCAATGCGCGACCAAAAGGGAGAGAGAAATCCCCCACAACACCTTTTCATTTCTTTTTGCCCCCCTCGGAAGGAGAACAAAAAATGGAACGATCCAATTCAAAATCAGATTCAGAATAAAGAGCGCCATCCAGCCATTCTGATGTCGTATGTGATAATAGATCGTCTCTTCCGGAAGATTGGCATACCAGATCAACATATATTGAAAAAACCAGATATATGCCCAAAACGTGCTAAAGGCAAAAATGAGTTTGCCCAAATCGTGAAGGTGATTTTCATTGACGACTTCCCGCAAATATCCCTGCGATCTTAAAAAGAGAACAATGAGCGTAATGACGCCAATTCCATGCAAAAAAAGCCCGGCAAACGTATAAATTGAAAAAATGGTGCTATACCAATGCGGCTCAAGCGACATAATCCAGTCATAAGAGGTCAGCGAATAGGTGAAAGAAAATACGACAAGAAAGATCGCGCCGAGTCTAAAATTCTTCTGTGTCATGACTGGATCCCCGCTTCGATCCTGCATGAGCGAATAATCTCTCATCTTTTTTGCAAAAAAGAGCCAGACCAGCGAAAAGAGCGCCCAACGGATATAAAAAAATGGGATATTTAAATAAGGCTTTTTTGCCTCAAGGATCGGATCATGCAGAACGAAATCAGGATGCGACCAATGGTAGAGCGACGACATGCCAAAAAACAGAACCGTCATCAAAAGCGCTGAAACCGGCAAATAGGCAAGCATCGCCTCGGGAACACGCCTCAATCCGGTCCCCCAGCTTGCATTGCAGACATAATGAACGGATATAAAAAAGAGTCCCGAGAGCGCGATCGAAAAGAAATAAAAATTATTGAGAAGAAAATTTGCCCACGCGCGCGGCTGGTCTTTATAAAACGCCAGACCAAGCGCCACCGCGCCAATGAACATGAATAAAATAAGAGCCCTCTGATGGTTCAGATGAAAGACAAATTTTTCCTGGCTCATTTTTTTGTCTGGCATTACGGCTTCTCCTGTCTCTGCAGCGCCTGCACATATAAGACGAGCTTCCAGCGATCCTCAGGCAAAATCTGGGATGCGTAGGAACCCATGAGATACGATCCATGTGTAATCGTATGATAGATACGCCCTTCAGGATGTGTTTTCATGTAATCTGATTGAAATGACTGCGGCGGCGGGAATTTTCCCGCAACCGGCCCATCCCCCCCTCCCGTGGGACCGTGGCAGACCATGCAAAAGGTTTTATAAAGCTCTTCCCCGCGAGCCAGGTTTTCATGCGTCCGGGGGAATGGATTTTTGAGCTCTCGCCCCGCCCGCTCCGCATCCTGAGGGGTCTTTTCGTAATGATACGGCTTATAACCACGCGGGATTGTCCCTTTCGGCGGTTCTCTCAGTGTCTTTCCATCCGCGGTAAAAGGGTTGTCATCAAAAGCGTCATAAGGAATCGAATCGTGCATCTCAAAAAAGAACTGATATTTCCCCTTCTCGACTTTGCGTTCGCAAGAAGAGAGAAAGAGGAGCGCCAGAATAATAAATGGAGCAATAAAAAGACACAACTTCATGACATTCCACCACGCTCTTCAATCAATACCGCGCCATCTCTTTTAAAGATCTCTCTCACTTTGCCAAAATCCAAAGCTGGCTGTTTCTCAATCACAATTGCAAAGTGATCATCGGTTAACCTCCCATGAAGCAATTTGGGACTTTTCTCCAAGTCTCTTAGCGGCAACAGATTTTTTGCCGGAAAAAGCTCGGATCTGGCCAGGAAGGCTGCCGTCGTAATCAATCCCCCCAAAAGAACGGTAATTTCAAATGCAATCGGAATAAACGCGGGGAATGAATTAAATGGTTTCCCCCCCACATTGAGCGGCCAGTTGACTGCGGATGTCCAGACCTGAAACGCAAGCGCGAGGAGACACCCCCCCAAGGCGGCGCCAAAGCAGACATAAGGAAGTCTCGATCTTCGGATCCCCATCACTCCTTCCAAAGCATGAATCGGATAGGGGGTATAGATGTCGTAAATATCTATTCCAGCCCCTCTGATCTCCCTTGCGGAAGTCAAGAGATTTTCTTCTTTATCAAAAACAGCCACTATAAATCCATTGGATTGGATAGTTTGGGTTTTTTTTCTCAAAAGAAACTTTTTAAGCATGTCCCCCCTCTTTTTTGCCAATATGCAAAACCCCTTTGATCTCAGAAATCGCAATCACAGGAAAGATCCGGATAAAAAGCAGATAACAGGTAAAGAAGAGCCCGAAGCTTCCGATAAGAATCCCAACTTCAACAACCGTTGGGAAATACATCGTCCAGCTCGATGGAAGAAAATCGCGATGAAGCGATGTGGTAATCAGAACAAACCGTTCCATCCACATACCGACATTCACCAAAATTGAAATCACAAACATCGGGGCAAGGGTGGTTCTAAATTTCTTGATCCAGAAAAGCTGTGGAATGAATGCATTACAGCTAAACATCGTCCAATAGGCCCACGCATAAGGACCGGCCGCGCGATTCATAAACGTAAAGAGCTCATATTCATTCCTTCCATACCAGGCCATAAAGAATTCAATCATATAAGCAAGGCCGACCATCGATCCCGTCGCCAACGTAATTTTACACATCGCCTCAAGATGCCCCATCGTAATATAGGCTTCCAGATTGAGCGCTTTTCGCGTCAAAATAAGAAGGGTCAAAACCATTCCAAAACCAGAGAAGATAGCGCCTGCAACAAAGTAGGGAGGGAAAATTGTCGTATGCCATCCTGGAAGAATCGAGGTTGCAAAGTCCGCGCTCACGATAGAATGGACGGAGACGACAAGGGGTGTGGAGAGGCCAGCCAAAATCAGACAGAGGATTTCGTAGCGGGACCACGTCCGCTGCGATCCATTCCACCCCAAACTCAAAACCCCATAAATAAATTTTCTCACGCTGTTTTTGGCGCGATCCCGGATCAATGCCAAATCCGGAATCAAGCCGACATACCAGAAGACAAGTGAAATCGTAAGATAGGTGCTGATCGCAAAGACATCCCACACCAGAGGTGAACGAAAATTAACCCAGAGAGGTCCACGGGTATTTGGATATGGAAAAAGCCAATAGCCGAGCCACGGACGCCCCATATGAAGAAGCGGGAAAAGCCCCGCGCACATCACCGCAAAGATTGTCATCGCCTCCGCCGCGCGGTTAATGGAGGTTCTCCATTTCTGCCTGAAAAGAAGAAGAATTGCGGAGATGAGCGTTCCCGCATGTCCAATCCCGATCCAAAAGACAAAGTTCGTAATATCAAACGACCAACCAACAGCGCGGTTTAACCCCCAGACCCCGATCCCTGTTGAAACCGTGTAGGCTGCCATGATGACACCGATCAGGAGCATCGTCGATGTGACTGCAAAACAGAGAAACCAGTTTTTTGCAGGCAGTGTCTCAACCGATCGGGTTATATCTTCGGTCACATCGTGAGGTGTTTTATTCCCTTCAACCAGCGGTTTTCGAAGAATCATATAAAATCCGATTCCTTTCGGTTTCTGACTTTTGTCAAATAGCTGACGACAGGGAGGGTTTTAAGTTCAGCAAGAACATGATAGTTTCTGGGATCTTTTTTTTGCATGGAGACTTCACTGGCTGGATCATTCATATCACCAAAAACAATCGCATCGGCCGGACAAGATTGCTGACAAGCGGTTTTAATTTCCCCATCTTTGACCGAGCGGTTTTCGTTTCTTGCCACAATCTGCTTTTCCTGAATGCGCTGAACGCACATCGTGCACTTTTCCATAATCCCGCGTGAACGAACCACGACATCAGGATTCAAAACCATCTGCGTCAGAAGATCTGATTTCAAATAATTATTAAACCAATTGAATCTGCGTACTTTATAAGGACAGTTGTTCGCGCAATACCGCGTGCCGACACAACGGTTGTAGATCTGTTGGTTCAAACCATCGCTGCTGTGAACAGTCGCAAGCGTCGGACAAACCGTCTCGCACGGCGCGTGACCACAGTGCTGGCAAAGCATCGGCTGAAAAACCACTTGTGGCGATTCGTCAGATCCACTGTAGTAACGATCGATTCTCAGCCAATGCATTTCACGATTTCGGGCGACTTCTTCCTGGCCAACAACCGACACATTGTTCTCTGCCTGACATGCGACAACGCACCCCCCACAGCCTGTACACGAATTGAGATCGATCACCATCCCCCATCGGCTCCCTGGATATTCGTGTTCTTTCCAAAGAGAATGATGGTCGTGCTTATCTTCGTTCCCGGAAGCCGGATTTTTAAGATATTCATCAACGGTTGTCTCTTTAACGATAGGACGCCCTTCCATCATATTATGTGTCTGAGTTACCGCGAGCTTCACACGACCCGAAGTTTTTTGAATCTCAACACCGCTCACCACATATTGAAAAGCGCCGCGACTCAACGAAAGCCAGGGGAATGCATTTTGACCCACCCCATTGCCGGTGCGACCGGCGCTTTTTCTCCCAAACCCAAGCGCAACACCGATCGTTTGCTCTGCCTGTCCGGGCTGAATCTGCACCGGAAGCTCCAACACCCCTCTTGAAGAAACCAGGCGAACGATATCCCCCTCGCCCAGCTCATATTGCCTTGCAAGCTTCGGTGAAAAAGCGGCATAATTCCCCCAAGTCACTTTCGAAACCGGGTCCGGAAGTTCCTGAAGCCACGGATTATTCGCATGCTGCCCTTCACGCATCGAAACCTTTTGATAAAGCAGGGCGTGAAGGACGGAGGAAGGCGTTTTCTTTCGAATTTCAGAAATCACCCCGGCAACCGCTTTATCATCAAAAGGTTTCGCCAAAGATCTTGAAAGAAGGGCTTTCGGAGAAAGACTAAAAACCCCATCATGAACCACCTGATCCCAAAAGTCCTGAAAGTTTAAAAACTTACTCTGTCTTGGAAATAGATTTTTTCTCCAATATTCCCTGACATATTCATAATAGTCGGGATTTCTCCCCATCCATCTAAGCAGACTCTCTTGGACCTGGCGTGTTTTAAAAAGAGGGGTTATCACCGGTTGAGAAAGACTGTAGACACCTCGCACAGGTTGGGCATCATTCCATGATTCCAAATAATGATTGTCCGGGCAGCTCGCCCCCAGCCGTTCGGATGTTTCATCGGAATATGGCGAAAAAGAAACTTTAAAAGGAACCTTTTTCAACGCTTCCGCAAACGACTCCTGATCCGGGTAGCTATACATGGGATTGACGCCATAAACGATCAAACCCTCAATCCCCCCTTTTTTCATTTTTTGAATGAGAGCATCGAGCCCTTTTTCGTCCCCCTGACGCTGATAAGAAGGGTTCTCAATATCAATGATTGCCTGATACGCCCCTATCAGGTGATTTATGAAATTCACAATCACCTGATGGTTGGTATTAGACCCGCAAAGAACAACGGCATTCCCCCGCGCGCGCCACAGTTCATCGGAGACTTTTTGAATCGTCTCCTGGGAAACCGCTGGAGCGGGGAGTTTCATCAACTGATCTTGAATAGAAGAAGCAATCTGACTTTTTTGACTTTCATGTTCTGGCAATCCTTTCGGAATCCCCTTTAGAATCCCCTTGAGAACCCCCTTGAGAACCCAAAGAAGGATTAAACCCTCATCCTCTGCCTCGATGGGGATCCGAAGATCGGCATTGCTCCCCGTAACCGTCATCTGAGATTCAAACTGAATATGACGAGAAACCGGTTTTTGATTCAGCTTTCTTCGGCTTGAATATTGTTTCGTAAAGGATACGGGCGAAATCCAGCTCCCCAGAAAATCTGCGCCAAAGTTTACAATGACAGATGCCCGATCGAGGTGATAGTTTGGCAATACTTGAACCCCATGCGTCACCCAGTGGGCCTTCCGAATCGCAGAAACAGAGATCGGATCATAGACAACATGCTCACCCGGCCAGGTCTCTAAAAACTCTTTGATCAGCTGAACAGTCGTGGGGCTTATGATCGTCGAAGAAATGATCGCAATTTTTTTCCCCTCAGACTTTATTCTTTTTAATTCTTGCGTCACCCGATCATCCAGAATCTCCCAACTGACCTCTTTTCCTATAAGACCCGGCCCTTTCAACCGGTCGGGATCGTAAAGCGAAAGAACCGTAGACTGCCCCACCGCGCAAACACCCCCTTTGGAGAGCGGGTGCTCACGATTTCCTTCAATCTTGATAGGCCGCCCATCGCGATTCTTCACAAGAACCCCACAGCCGGCAGAACAGCCCGCACAGGTTGACGCATACCAATTTGCCACACCGGGCGTTATTTCTTCAGGCTTTATGAGATAAGGGATGACTTTTCTGGGGGGAACGCCGCAGCCTGCCATCGAACCAACCGCAAAGCTATAGCCCATCAGTTTCAGAAAATCGCGCCGGCTCGGATCAGAATCTGTTTTTATTTCAAAAAAAGAATCGAGATCTTTGGAATATGTTTTCTCAACCAACGCCGGCTTTTCTTCTGTCGTTCTATACTTCTCTTCCATAGTCTTTCCTGTCCTCTAGTGATGGCATCTCGCGCAATCCAGTTTCGTTATATTTTTGGTTCTAGCCGGAGTCAATTTCTCATGCGATTTTTTAAGATCCTCCTCCCGATGGCAATTCACACACCACCCCATCTGAATCTTTCGGACCGGCGGCTGCTTCATCGTTTCAACTGCGCCATGACACGTCTGACAGCTGACCCCCGCCTTCACATGCGCGCTGTGATTGAAATAAACATGGTCGGGCAGATCATGCCGTTTTTTCCAGACGATCGGCTGTTTATTTTGGACCGCCTCATGAATCTTTTTAATCTCATGCGAATCAATTTTGATCTGGGAATGACAATTGAGGCAGACATTGGCGGGGGGAATCCCCGCATGCCGGCTTCGTTCAGCCCCAAAATGGCAATGGAGACAGTTGATTTTATGATCCCCCGCGTGAAGCTTATGTGAAAAATCGATTGGCTGCGGATATTTCTCTGTCTGTCGTTTCCGGTGAACTGTTTTTTCTTTCTTTTGAATCGCAATTTCATCGGTTCTTTTTTGAAGGTAAAGAAGAACCGCTTTGATCTCCTCATCCGACAGCCCTGAATCAGGCATAATGAGCCCATATTCGGAAACCAACTGGCCAAGCGCCGCATCCCCTTTTTTGAGAAGACTCTGAGTGGATTTTATGACTTCGATGAGCCACTTCTGACCCCGCCTTGAAGTTACCCCTTTCAAATCAGGCCCAATCAGTCTCCCCTGACCGATCGTATGGCAGGAAAGGCATTTGTTGTTAAAAATCTGCTCTCCGGAATCTTGTGAAAAAATTGAAATTGGTGAGAAGAAAACGCCAACTGCCAGAATGAACAAAAATTGTTTCATGGAA
The DNA here is from genome assembly GCA_964371555.1 of uncultured bacterium. GTDB lineage: Bacteria > Bdellovibrionota > JACOXK01 > 2-02-FULL-40-11 > 2-02-FULL-40-11 > CAYJMQ01. The sequence goes on from CAYJMQ010000006.1 coordinate 44,235, forward strand.
TCAACCCTGTTCTACTGATTTGACCGGCAGTGTCAATTGATTTAACGGTTTGCGCTGCCCCAAAAAATTCGCGAAAAAGAGACCGACTTCATATAATAAAATCAACGGCACGCCCAGGATAAGCTGTGTAAAGGGATCGGGGGGCGTTAAAATGGCGCTCACAATAAGTGTTATTAAAATTGCATGACGCCTCTTTTTTCTAAAATCGGAAACGGTTACCAAGCCTATCCTCGCCAAAAATACCATTATCAGCGGTAATTCAAAGACAAGCCCCCCTGTTAGCATCAAAACCATAAAAAGTGAGACGTAATCATTAAAATTGATGATCGGCTGGAGTCCAACCTGGATGCCGTAGAGACTCAAAAAATAAAATCCATAGGGGATCAGGATAAAATAGCTGAAAAAAACCCCCAGAATAAATAAAAACAGGAATGGAAAAAGATAAGAAAAGATGAGTTTTCGTTCATTTGGGAAAAGACCCGCAAAAACAAATTTTAATGCCTGATAAAGAATGAAGGGAAAAGCAAGAATAAAGCCGGCCGCGCAGCAAATTTTCATCTGGGAAACAAAATGATCCTGATAACGAAATACAAAGACCGCTTCCGGAAGATTTAATTTTGCCGCTGCCCACACATGCGGCCGCTTCACAAGATCGAGAAAAAAAGTCCGAAAGATAAATGCGGCAATGGTCGCCGTCGAAAAAAAGAAGAGACTCCATTTAAGCCGCAGGCGGAGCTCCTCAAAATGCTCCGCAAGCGTCATTGTTTTTTTGATTCTGGTTTTTTCTCTTTCGGATCTGGCAAATCCGGCGAATCTGGCGAATCGGGGTTGCCTTTGATCCCATCGCGAAATTCCTTAATGCCGCGAGCCAGACCCCGGCCCAATTCCGGGAGTTTATTTGAGCCAAAAAGAAGAAGGGCAACACCGCCAATGACCAAAAGCTCAGTCATCCCGATGCCGCCGATAAAGGCCAATTGCAGATTTTCCATTTTTTCCTCCTAACGCGGGGGGTTACGATGCGTTATCAATATCGTTTTTGATGTCATTGAGATTTTTCTGAATCTTTCGGACAAACTTTCCGACCTGCCTTGCAACATTTGGAAGCTCTCCACCGAAAAGGAGAATCCCCGCAATTGCAATCAAAAGTATTTCAGAAAAACCAATCCCAAACATCAGTCATCGCTTCTATCACGCCCTCTGATAGGATTCAAGCAAAGCAAGAGCTCTTCATTTATTATTCAGGCAAGCTCCGTCCAGCAACAGTATGAGTTCGACCGCCGCGGGAGAGTCATTCCTGATCGCCACATCCCCTTTCTGGCCTAAATCAACATCAATGACACCCTGTTTTTCGTAGAGGTAACCACGATATTTCGTAATTCCCGCGTCTGCCATCTCATATTCTGGCTCTGAAAGCCTCCCTTTTCGTGCCTCAGAAAGAAGCTCTGAAATAGTTTTTTGCTTTTCTTTATCAATCTCCCCAATCTTCTTTTCCAGGATAAATTCAGGTTTCTGCTGATAGTAGTAGACATCGCCGTCATTATCGATAAAACACCCTTCTTCCGTATCAACCCATGCCCCATTTATGTAAATCCTCTCAAGGATTTTGAGCCCTCCCGCATATACTGCGGTCGACGCGAATAATGAAATGAGTAATAGATTTAAGAACAATTTAAACATGCCGTGCTCCTTTCTATAAACGTCCCTTGTAGTAAAAAGAAAATGATAAATCAAGATAACTTTTCACAAGTGATTTTAAAAGAAGCAGCCGCTTAATAGAATTGACTAGATCGACAGTATAGTGCATTATAGTGTTATATATGGCTAGATTCAAATTCATCATCTGGCTGGCTTATTGGTATCTCCAAAACAGACCTTTTGAGTTTGATTGGGACACTGGCAATATTTCCAAGAGCGTGACAAAGCACGGAGTAAGTGCAGATGAAGTTGAATCAGTGTTTGAACTTAGATTGGCGGCGCCCATTGGCGAACAGGTTTCACCAGCGGTACCTGAAGAGAGGCTTTGTATAGTCGGGCCTTCTGCATCAGGGAAAGTGGTGTCCATTGTATTTACACTAAGAGAAGGCAGAGTACGCCCCATAAGTTCTCGCATGGCGAGTCGAAAAGAAAGGAGAGAATATGACAAAATACGCAAAACGCTTGAAGGCTTATGACAAAATTGAATTTGATACTAAGGAAATCATTGCTGGCATGCGTCGTCTTCATGGAGCCAGGAGAAAACCTACAAGTATAGCTTTAGAGGATGAGCTCTTAAAAGAATTGAAAAGACTAGCTCACAAACGGGGCATACCTTATCAGGTTCTGATGAGGCTTCTCATTGCTGAGGGAATCAGGCGACTGAAAGAAGCAGCCTGATAATGTATTCAAAATCTCTATGGAATCGATTTTTTTCTTAACATCTTTAAAATTTTCATATAGGCTCTGCGTCATTGTGTATTGTGCTTGATTAACTTTTTCGAACTTAAGGAGAAAATCGAATGAATAAGAAAACGATGATTGCAGTCCTTGTAATCATTATTATTGCAGTGGTTGGGTATATGGCATGGAAGAAAAAACACGAACATCCAGGCGGCGAAGTTGAGCACCCGGGAACAGAACAGGAGCATCCAGGCGAAGGAGATAAAGGATCGTCTCTTGATACCCCCGAAGCAGAACAGGCCGTTCAGGAAAAAACGGAGTTCAACGCCCAGGAAATTAAGGACGCAATGCTCGCGCATATTCAATCCAAGGTGGAACCCAACGGGGGAGTTTTGAAAATTTATGATGAGAAAGCAAGCCAGATTTTGCGGCTCAAATTTGTAAAGATTCACGACCCCGTTCGGAAAATCGAAGGAAAAGGCTACTTCGCCTGCACCGATTTTGAAGTCACCGGCGAGGCTGGAAAGCTCTACGATCTCGATTTTTGGCTCACCCCGACAGGCGGACAGCTGGTCGTCACCGACACAAAAATTCATAAAGAACCGGTCGGAAAAAGCGGGGCATGGGAAAAAAAGGAGCGATACACGTTTGTAAACGACAACCCGGTAGAGGTGAATTAAAAATAGCAGGGGCTGACTTGAAAAGGTCAGCCCCTGCAATATTAAGCTCGAAGAAACTCCTTTTCCCTCAGCTTTTTATGATACGAAATCGCAAATCGATGCGCCTCGTCTCTGATGCGCTGAAGAAGATGCAAAACCGGTGATTCTCTTTTAAAAACAATCGGATTTTTCTGGCCGGGGAGATAGATGCGCTCTTCGACCTTTAAGATCTCTTCTTTTTCAAATGATGATTCCGTCTTTTCTTTTGCCAGCGCAATAACATCTATTGTCTCAATTTTAAGCTCCGCCAAAACCCTGAGCGCGGACGAAAGCTGGCTCTTGCCGCCATCCACAATCAAGAGATCGGGATAATCCTCGGGGTCTTCATTCCTGAAGCGCCTCGAAAGCGCTTCATGCATCATCCAGTAATCATTAGGGCCTTCAACCGTTTTAATCTTATATTTTCGATAGAGACGGGTTACCCTTTCACCTTCCATAAATGTCACCCGGGAGCCGACCGCCAACGTTCCAGAAATATTGGAGATATCAAAACACTCCATTCGATGGGGGTCGTTTTTTAAATGAAGTTTTCGTCTAAGCTGCTCCAAAACTTGAGGTCCCCCCTCAGAGAGGTTCTTCCCCCGCATCGCCTCCCTCGCATTTTCTTCCGCCATACCGACCATCGCTCTCTTTTCTCCCCCCTTGGCAATCGTAAGCACAACCTCTTTTCCTTTTTTCTCTTTCAAATACGCTTCCAAAAGCGCCCGGTCTTTAAGTTCTCTTGAAAGAACAACCTCATCGGGAATCAGATGCTCATCATAATACTGATTGATAAAAGAGCTTAAAAACGCCCCCTCTTCTTCATCATGACGTGGGTAACGTGGGATCCCCGAAAATGAAAATGACTTTTTTCCCAACAGTGAGCCGGCGCGAATAAAAAGAATCGCAACCTCAATATGCTTTTTGTCTCGAAAGAAGCCAATCACGTCCTGATTGACATCACTCAAACTCACGACTTTTTGTTTTTCCAAAAGCTCACCGATCGCGCGAATCCGGTCACGCTGCCTCGCGGCCTTCTCATATTCCATTTCCGAGGAAAGCTGTTTCATTTTCAACATTAAATCTTTAAGCAGGGTCTTATTTTTTCCTTTCAAAAAAAGAACCAGATCATCGACAATTTTTCGATAGTTCGCTTGAGTGATGTAATTCACACAGGGAGCCGCGCAAATTCCGATATCGTAGTTGATGCAGGGGCGTGTCCGATTTTTAAATTTAGAGGGGCTGCAGTCCCGGACAGGAAATATCTTTGTAAGAAATCGCATCGTTTCACGAATTGAATAGGCAGATGTGTAAGGACCAAAATAGACCGCCTCATCGCGCCTCGGGCGTCGGACAACACTGATTTGCGGCCACTTTTCCTGAACGCTGATTCTTAAGTAAGGATACGATTTGTCATCCCGAAGATGCACGTTGTATCTGGGGTGATGCCTTTTGATCAGCGTGCACTCGAGCATCAACGCCTCAAGCTCTGTATCTGTCATAATCCAGTTCACGTCGGAAATTCGCGACATGAGTGTTGCAACCCGGGCGGTATGGTCCTTGCCTCTCTGAAAATAGGATTTTAGCCGATGCCTCAGATTTTTGGCCTTTCCGACATAAATAATTCTCCCCTCTGCCGATTTCATCAGATAGACGCCGGGCCGGGCAGGGGCATTTTGAATTTTTTCAAGATTCATAGTTTTGATTTTTTAAGAGAGGTGGAAAGCCCTAAAACAATTTCTTTAAAATTCTTTTGTCCGGCGCCCTTTTCAATCGATTGTTCCACCTCGCGGACAATCTTGGTCATATATTCTGTATACGCGGTCTCTTCAAACCGGAGTTTTCCACCCAGCGATCGAAGCGATAATAAAACATCTTTGACGGTCACTTTCTCCATCGGTTTGGCAGGACAATAATAATGCTCTTCTTCGCCAACTTCAAGAAGGATGCCAGCCTGACACAAATTAAACAGAATATCGTTGATCAGCCTGATAGGAACATGAAACACCTCCGTCAGCCTTTGCGATGTTACTCCCCCTTTTTCCCGTTCATAAGCGTCGCAGATACAGGCAACAAAATTGAGCGCCAAAAATTCCCTAAACTCGCTGCTGACCCGCACTGAAACGCGCTCTTCCCGATACGTCTTGATATGTTGATCGGCGAATGCAAGCTCCGCCCCAACCAGCACAATGATCCACGTTAGATAGAGCCAGACCAGAAAGACAGGAAGCACACTGAGCGATCCGTAGACATTGTTGTAGTTCACCCCTTCAGTCACATAAATCGTATAGCCGACTTTTGCGAATTCCCACAGAACACCTCCGAGAAGTCCCCCCAGAAGCGCCGAATGAAATTTAACTTTCGTATTCGGCATAAACGCGTAAAGCATCGTAAAAAGAACAGGCGTCATCACATAGGGGACAGCTTTGAAAAAGAAGCTGATCCACTCCTGTTCAACAGGCAGATAGGTCCGCACAAAATGAGACGACTGAAGAGAAGCTGTCACACCGATAGAAACCGCAATAAAAATGGGACCAATCGTAACAATGGCCCAATAGGCGTTAAAACGCTTGAACCACGAGCGTTTGGTTCGCACCCCCCAGATATCGTTGAATGCCGTTTCAATGCTCGAAAGAAGTCCAACCACAATCAAAATCAAAAAACCGATCCCTACGATCCCCAATGCCCCCGCATGAATATTTTGTGTGAATTGAGCCAGATATTTTTGGATAATCTCTCCGGAGCCTGTCGTCAGATTTTTTAGAATAAATGGTTCCACCGCGGCGGTAATTTTATCAATACCGCCAAAGGCTTTTAAAAAAGCCATCATTACAGCGAGGAGAGGAACGAGCGACAGAAGCGTTGTGTAAGAGAGCGCCATTGCCCGAACAGCGGATCTGTTTTTGACAATTCCGATAGTTACAAGACTTCCCAGACGAAAAAAATAATAGAAGACCTCCTTCCATTTGGGGAGCTTCTGATCCATATTCCAAATCGTTTCTTCAAAAAAGCTGCGAATATCCTGAAATGCCCTCTTCGGTTTCATTCACCTCCTTATCGGAAGATAAGAAATACGAGTTGAGAAGTCATTCTCTCAATCTAAAGACAATCGGAACCCGGGCAAAGAGCCCGGGGGCGAGGCGCCATCCCTTAACCGCTTTATATGCCTCTTGATCGAGTAGCTGATAACCACTCCCTGAAAGAATCTTGAGAGACCAGACATAGCCGGCTTGATCGGTCTTAAGTTCCAGCGTCACTTTCCCCTCCCATCCTTTTTCTTTGGCCTGTTTTGGATATGGAGGGGCTGGCACATAGAGCGGCCAGTCACCTCCATTCGCTTTTTCTTTTGTCCGGCCAAATCCTGCAAAGTCCTTCTTCGTAGAAGATTTTTTGGGTTCATACTTCACCACCGGCTGACCGGAAACCAACGACACCAATGTTAGATGAAGAATTCCAGACTGAGGCGCGGGAAAACCTGGAACCCCGATTGTTTTTAGAGCAAAAAGAAAAAGCGAATGAATGAGAACAGAGATCGCCAAATATCTCACGACATCTCACAACATCTTACGGCGGGGATCTTACGGTCCAGGCGACATGCTCTGGATCTGTTGTTTCATAGGAAGCCGGGGAATGCGGGTCGTTTCCGAACCGTCACGCGGGATTACCCAAAGCTCCGCGTTCCCTTCTTTGATATAAGAAGCAAATATAAGATCGCCGGCACAGGTCAGTTTATTAAAAATAAATCCACCGTTCCCCTGATCACAAAGAAGTTTTTGGTCGCCAACCCGGATACAACTCTTTTCTTCTTCAGGAATCCATTCAATAAATGAGAGCTTTTGATCCTCACAGAGGCTGCTATCCAAAATCCTTGATGAAAGGGTGGTCTGATCGGAAGAGGTCAGAGAAACTGTCGATAGATTGATCCATCTCCCAAAAAGCGGGTGTTTGAGCGAAAGATCGCCTGATCCAACAATTAAAATATTTTGAGGTCGGGTCAGATAAAGATGGAGGGGGTTTGAAACATCAACAAATTCTCTTGCAACAACACCCAGTGTCTCTGTATCGACCATGGCAAGCCGGCTTGCGACTGAAGGAATCCATGTATCTCCTCTTTGAAGGCGTGCCGCTAAAACGACCATGCGATTAGGGGGTGCAAATAGAATTGAAGAAAGCTCCGCGTATGGGTCCGCATCGTCTTTTAAGAAGGATAAATCGACGGAGGCGATTTCATTTTTTAAATCACCCGTAAAAATCTGGACCTCATTTGAGTCGAGACTTACAAGCCAGATTCTCCCTTCCGCATCGCGAGCGACAGCCTGGGGATTAACCCGAGGGGCGAGCGCTCGCTTTGCAACGATCTTTGCTTCGACCCCTTCGAGAAGATGGATTGAATCATTTTGAATCGATGTAAGAAGAAATAAGCGGCTGTCACCGTCCCGAAAAATTCGGACATCTGTCCCAACTGGAAGAACATCTTTCAATTCACCCGTCTTTAAATCGAGGCGTCGCAGGAGACCCGCGGTTTGAAAATCGGTTGTGGCAAACCAGAGGGCAGAAGCCCCTCCAGATTTGCCAATGATCTCATCCCCAAGTGGTTTATCAGATATCGGAGTCGGCTGGGGACGAGGAGAGCAGGAAGTAAGAATAAAGAGAAAAATGACAGTACACAGATAACATTTCATAACAGCACCTCCATGCTGATCCCCCACTCCCGCCTGACAATATCAGGCTCGAGTAAATTAGGTCCAGCTCTTCCCTGGAATTCCAGGTTCTCGTTTGAACCTTCTGCTATCAGATTTTTTGCAAAAAGTCGAACTCCCCAATTTTCTTTTTGGTAGCCAAGGTATGGATTCAAACGATGCCGATCCCCCTTTTTCCAGTTCTCACCCAAATCGACCCCCTCCCCCGATTGAAAAAGATAGTGGCACCCCAGTTGATATGATTTTAAAAAAAATTGGATGTTTGTATCGAAATGGTGTGTTGGACGACCCGGAATCCTCTTCCCACGCTGCCAGTTGATATTTGAGGCATTGAGGGGGATCTGAAAAACGTAATTCCCCTTCCAGGAGAGGGGCCCATAGGAAACCGCCCCCTTCGCATCAACCCCCCGGTTCCAGACCCCTCCCACACCGACTGTCCGCGCGGAAAGCGGAGAGGTTGCAATCATCAAAAAATCGTTCTCGCTATCTTCTGAGAATAAAAGAAATTCAATGCTTGCTCCTCCGCTTTGATACCAGGGACCTGCCGAAAAACGAATTCCAGAATGAGGCTTAAGAGCTCGAGCCGCCTGTAGAAGGGCGCCATCTCCAAAGGTCTGGATCGGGGTTGGAAGAATTGCATATCTCAGCCCTTTGACAACGATCCCGAAAGGATAGCGCTTTGTTGATGAAATCTCACCCCCCAGGTCAAATGACTGATAACGCCTGATAGCAAAATCAGTCATGCCAGACTGATCATAAGTCAGATCATAGATTAGCCCATAGGTTAGCCATGAAGAGGTCTCGAACCAGCGGTTTGTGTCCCAACGATGATCGAGAGTTAACTTCCCCTCGTAACGAGAAAAAGATTTGGCTTTGCTTTTCTCTAATTTCCGAGTCAATGAATCACGCGACATCTCGAACTGGATCATCGAATGCCATGGCGAATACCAGGGTGAATGATAGCGTGAAACAAGACCAAATCGAAGGTCTTTACTTTGACTATTGCCAGGCTTTTTAAGGAAAGATTGAAAGTTTTTATTTTCAAAGAAGAAAAAGGGGAGAAATTCAAACCTATCGAGAAAAAACCTCACAGAATTTTCCCAACGGGCGTGCTTCCTAAAGCCCGCGGGCGTCGACCCGGCAAAAACATTTTCCGAATGAAGTTCCCGCTCAATCACAGATGTAAGATCTTTGTAATCAACTCTCAAACCCCCCACATAGGTATCGCTGCGATTCGAGAAGCTCTTTTTTTCATCATCTTCTGGAAAATAAGGGGTATGGTGGTTTTCGATGTATTGAAACTTTCTATGATCGCTGTGCAGGCGGGCATCCAAGCGAATAAAAAAATCCGCAATTCTCCCAAAAAGCCGCCCTTTTAATTTTTGATCCCCTGAAATATCGAGACCCACCTGCCCATACCAGGGGCGCGATAGTCTCTGAGAGTCGAGCCAAAATTCTTCATCTCTCAGGACTGAACGCGCGCCAACATGCCTCTCCAACGTAGACAGTTCAATCCCAAGTTCATTTTGTGAAGCGTCAATGACCTTTGCGCCAACGCCGGAGGGAACCTGAATAAAATGTATTCTTCGGTCTTTTTTTGCTTCGACAATAACAGGCTCTAAAACGATGCCCTCAGATATTCCCTTTGCGGGGGATAAGAAAAAAAAGAGACAATAAAAGATAAAGCGCAGTTTTTTCATTAGTTATACAGCGCCGCTTAATAAAATCCCCACGTTGAGGCAACCCCCACATGGTGATGATAAAAAAGCTTCTTTAAATTAGCATACTTTTTATCAAACAGCATATTGGCTTCTTTGACATCTATATATTGGAATGGGATAGATCGCGATGAATATACTTCGAATTTCCCACCGACATCGGCAATTCTTTTGAGCCTGTATTTTGAGATTAAACCATTCATAAATTCCCTCTGAGTCTGATCGCTGAAGAAGCTCTTCTCTATGACATAAAATGCAAATTCCCGATCAACCTCATCAGGCGAAACAGGAGGCCCTGCTTCCCTTAAATTGGCGAGGCTATATATTTCCTTTCCAAACACAGGACTTTTAAAAAAGGTTTTCCCATAATAAAATTCATTAAAAATATTATCGGTTTCAGAGAGAAAACTAGCAATTTTATCTTCTTTCTTCATATGTTCTCTCAACAGATAGCCGACCGCTTTTAAATCATTGGCAGAGGGAGGCGGGCGTCTGAACGCCTCCCTCCCCACTGCAGAGCGGATACCCGGCGCTTCCCAATTTGCGACTATCAAAATCACGGCCAAAGCCATACCCGCAAATCGATACAGAAAGGAATGATTCTTGAGACACGAACGGACAAGCGAAATCATTTCAGAGATTCCCAGACTCAATATCAGAAGCAACGGAAACACTGAAAGATTCTTTTGAATGCCGCAGACGTAAATAAAGTAGATTAAAGGAAATAATTTAATGGGAAGGGATGAAAATTGCCTCCAAAAACCCCCAAAATAGCCCCCCAAAAGAATGAGCGACCCCCAAAAATGAAAAACATCGTTATGAACATATATTTCAAAATAAGTCTTTAATTGACCAAATTTTGAGGCAAAATCAAATAATGAATTCTTTTCCAGACTCCATTGATGTCCCAAGCCGAGTTTAAGAAATCCCCACCCCAAAAGCCCGAGGTTGCTGACACCTACGCGGGAATGCACATAAAAATGGAGCAACATCGGCACAAGAACCGGAATAAAAAAAAGAAAATTTGATGGTTTATCGAATAAACCCTTTTTTATAAAAAGTAAGGGACCGATTCGTTCTTTGTCGTATGCCACGCACCAGACAAACAAGAGTAAAATGGGGCATAGGATTAAGTTCCCGGACGCCATATTTAAGAAGAGACTGAACCCGATACATATCTTTAATAAAAATGACTTGGTCTTTGGAAAGTGGGGAAAGTGGGGAAAATGGGGAAGGTGGTAGAAATAGAGTCCGATGGAATAAAAGAAAAGCGCCAGATAGAAAAGATGCGGCGCCATAACGTAAAAACTCCTGCCATAATGAGACAAAAGAGGGAATGCAAGCAATAGAAAGACAATGGGAAGTGTCATCGAGCCAAAAATCAGCTTGAGCGACAATGAAAAAATAAAGACCGCCAGCGTTAACAGTACTGCCTGGCAAAATAAAAAATTGCTCTCCGTAATAGGAACGCCAAAAAGATCAAATAGCCCCACATAAACATACCAATGAAGATAGCTCAGCAGGCCATGAAAACTATAGGAAAAAGATTTCCAAAAATTATCCAATAAATGCGATGTCCCGCCTAAGGCAGAAACCCCTTCCGAGAAATCAAAACTCAAAATCTTTAGATAATGCAGACGGATTCCGCCGAACGCCCCCCCGCCCGGTTCATTATCAAAAGTCATTGGAAGATGATAAGCGGTTTTCACGAGGAATAGGGCCGAGAGTGAAAATAAAATGATGAATAAAAAAAAAGTTTTATATTTTCGGATAAAGAAGTCCATCGCCCCGCCTACGATCAGATGAAACCTTTAACCAAAATCGAAATATTTTAACGCCGCTTGAGATAATTTCATGGAATGAAAGCTTGGATTTCCCTTTCTTTCGGTTATCAAAAAAAATAGGTATCTCTATAATGTTAATTTTTTTTAAATAGCCCACTACCAATATTTCTTCCAAAGCTGAATAGCCTTTTGAGATAATGCCATGAGATAAAATATATTCTATCACTCCTTTTTTATACCCTCGGTATCCACTGGAATAATCGCTGCACTTTAGACCAAAAAACAATCGGCAAAATATATTGGCACATTTAGAGATGAATAACCGGTCAAGGCGCCAGCTTTTAAAGCCCCCCCCCGTCATATAACGAGAGCCGATAATAATATCCCCATCGCGGCTTTTCTTAATAAAATGCGGGATTTCTTTGGGATGATGGGAAAAATCGGCATCCATGGTAATCATAAAATCAAAATGATTTAGCAGCCCATAGCGAAAACCTGTGAGATATGCCGCCCCAATGCCGTTTTTTTCATTATTGACTATGACGAAAACCCGGGGATCTTTTTCAAACTCCTGCTGTACAACCTTCCAGGTCAGATCTGAAGAGTTATCATCAACGACAACAATAGAAATATCATGACAGTATCGGAATATTTCACGAATCAAAGAAACAACATTCTCTCTTTCCTCATAGGTGGGTAAAATCACTAAAGTTTTCATTTCAAAATTACTTACAAACCGTTAAAAACGTAACGGTGCAGCGCCACATTTTTTTTAAGATATCCCCTATTCTTCAGTAGAAAAAGACCCCGCAACATACCGGCAGCATAAGTCAAATGAGAAATTAAAAACAACGGGATCAGTAAAATATAGAATAAAGCCCTTTTGGCCAAAACGATTCTTAAACTAAAAAAGATTGCCAACGCGCCGTAAATGAAGAGGGGGAACAACCAGAATCCCCAAAACCCCAAAAACCTATGACATAAAAACAAAATAGGCAGCGCCCCCACCAGATAGATGCCGAACAAAAGCGGCATTAAATAATAAAGATTCCCGGCCAATCCTTCTTTTTTGGTCTGTTGCGCCCTCCCCCTTCCAGAAATAAAAACCTGCTTCAGATAGGCCGCTAAATTTCTTCTTCGCTTATGATAGACAAAACAGTCAGGAATATAATAGAAGCGATACCCCAGTTTTCGTATTCTGTTAATTAATTCATTCTCATCGCCTGGAAACAAATCTTCGCAAAATAAATGCTTTCTGATGATATCCCCGCGAAAGCAGATAAAACTCCCATGCAGCTCTTTCTCAGTGGCATCGTAGTTCGGTTTTCCCTGCTTCCATCTGGCGGAAGCGCTTCCAGTTGCGAAAAAAGAAGAGAGAACCTCGCCGCATAATTTGGAAAACCGGGAATCATCCCCGGGTGTCAAATTGGGCCCTCCCACACCGGCCACCTGATGATCGTTAAAACAGCTCAATGTCCTGGAAACAAGATCGCCTGGAATCATGGCATCATCATCAAAGAAAAAAACAAAATCACCCTCACATTTTCGAATGGCCAAATTCCTCTGCAAAGGAGGATGAAATCCTTCCACCAAAAATATCTCTATCTGATGTCCCCCGGCATCGAGCCCGCCAAATTGTTTTTTCACAATGTCATTCTTAAAATTGTGGGGTCTTGTGGGAACAATAAACGATACCTTCATCTTTGAATCTCTATATCTTTTTTCTCAATAGAGTTCAAACATTTTTTCGAATCGATATAGGTATGTCAAACGTTCATTTTTTATTTTGCAATTTGGAAAACTTCCTTATAGGCTGAATTTGATTTATGCCCCTCGATTTTCTTGAAAGAAAATTTTGCCCCGTTTGTGATTTTGGAAATTTCAAAACCTTTTGTAAACTCCCCTCCTATTCCCTGATGCGTTGTCAAAAATGCTCGTTATGGTTATTAAATCCCTATATCGGCAAAGAGGGGATGAAACGAATCGTTTCAGAACCAGAGAGGATCAGAAAAGAATATCCGATGATTTACAAATATTATGAATCGGAAGTTCTTCGAAAAGAGGGGTCATCACCACCCACTGTCATAAAACTTTCCAACGAAAAAAAAAGAATATTAACGTTTTTGAAAGCCAGTCGCGCTGAAGGGAAATTATTGGAGCTTGGATGTGGCTCAGGTGATTTCACAAGATCTGCGGCAGAGGTTGGCTATGAGGCTTTTGGTTTGGATTTTAATCCGAACTCATCGCCCGTTTCAAACGACACATTTACTTTTATTCATGCGGATGTGGAAAAAACAGAATTTCAACCTCATCATTATGACATAGTCTGCGCCTTTGACGTGCTAGAGCATTGCGATGATTTGAAAGGGCTTTTGACAAGGATTCATAGAAGCCTGAATACTCACGGGATATTGGCCATCACCGTCCCCAATGCCGAGAGCCTGCTGCATTATCTGTGCCTGACAGCCCATAAAATTACTTTTTCATCGTTCGGACGCCCGCTTGAGGGTATTTTTGTTATCAGTCATCCCATTTATTTTAGTCTGCTGTCTCTCTCTTATCTTTTAGAGACCTGCCATTTCAAGGTAGTCCGCCACCATCAATCTTCAACCGATCTTACGAAAATCAGACTAAACAGTCTGTTTCGCGCGGCAGTTGAAGGCGTGTTTATGCTGAGCCGCCTCTGTTCCTTACAAAACAGATTGGTGATTTTTGCCAGGAAAAATTAGGCTCACAATTCATAAGAGGCAATCTGATACACTTCTACGACGTAGTGGCAGGAAGGTCCCTGCTGAAAACGATTAGACCAGAGAGAACGGTTGTCTACGGTCTGAATCAATTTAAAATTTCTCTCCGGAAGCCTGTGGTTCGGGAAATAGGCCTCCAGATGATCCTTTAAATAATCCTTTTCTGTCGATGAAACAATGTATTCAATTTTTCTTTTTTTTAAAACATTCATGATAGCCGTTGCTCTTTCCTCATCACTGGCATAGTGATCCGCCGCTTTCAGTTCGGAAAGCACGTGAATCACCCTGCCTAAGTAAAAAACCCCTCCATAATATTGGGTATCAGAAAAGGCATACCAAAATTCGACATCCCCCAAAATATTCTTTGTCGGATCAATGCTGGAATTTATTTTTTTAAAATAATCGGTCAAAGTATGCCCTTTTTTATAACAAAAGGTTCGCTTGAAGATGCGGTTGATGGCGTAGAGATAGGTGTCGGAGCGGGAGATAGGAATATCAAAGCAATTTCTTTATTCAACTCTACGAGTTCATCCTCGTTTTTGGAAAGCAATAATATCCTTGAGAATTCGCTAACAAATCCCTCATCTACGGTTACTAATTTCTGCCAACTGGAATGCTCATTCTTCTCCACCCTTATGGTATATCTCCCCGGCAGAAGCCCTTCTAAACGATAAGAATTATTAAAAAAAGAAGTATTGCCAAGCAATTTATCAT
>CAYJMQ010000007.1:0-57229 GCA_964371555.1 uncultured bacterium
CGAACAGGCGAAAGACATTGCCATAAACCACAAATCCCTACGCCACCATCTCCTGAAACGCAACCTCTTGCATCTTCAGAAACAGGATTTTTTATGGTTGAAAGAGTCATTGATGGTGACACCATAGTTCTCTCCAATGGAGAAAAGGTAAGATTTATTGGCATTGATACTCCTGAAATATCTCAAAGTTCCAAATTATATGAAGATGCCAGAAGAACTAGACAAGATATCAGGGCAATTCAAGAGCTGGGACAAGAAGCATATGAATTTACAAAAAATCTTCTCGAAGGCAAAAGAGTCCGTCTTGAATTTGATGTTGATCAAAGAGATCGCTATGGAAGATTGCTTGCATATGTTTTCCTGGAAGACGGCACATTTGTGAACGCCAAAATTTTAGAAGAGGGATATGGCTCCATTATGACAATTCCTCCCAATGTAAAATATCGGGATCGGTTTTTAGCTTTACAAGGGGAGGCCAGAGGAAAGAAAAAGGGGCTCTGGGAAGCAGAAAAGAATGCATCAGAGCGAATCATTCATAAACTTGAAAAAATCGTCTCAAAATTAGAAAGAGTGGTTCTTCTTTTGGAGCAGCAACGTGTTGGCACATTACCTCCTGCACCAGAGGTACCAGAAGAAGAATATCAACCCACTCCTCAACCGATTACAGAGCCAGAGCCTCAACCTGTTGCGTCAGAACCGGTTACAGAATCAATATCGTCAAAAGCTGCTATTGATAAATCAACTATTATTGCTTTTCAAAATGACCACAGAAGAGATCCACATTTAACACTTGATAATGATAAAACTACATTCTGGCATTCAGACAACATGACTATAGGCGCAGTTAAATGGATTGCCTTCAAATTTTCAAATAAGACGACCTTTTCTGCCATTGAGACTTTCGACGATTATACGAATTCGTATAATATGGGAGAATTAAAAATCATGATATCTGATGATTCAACAAATGGTAATGATGGCAACTGGAGAACTATCAAAGAAATTCCAGGAAGCACAAGCTTTAATAATGGTGATGGTATCATTAATTTTGATGCAACAATTTCCACAATATGGATCAAACTCGAAATGAAATACGAAGGCCGTGCTGCTCATGGATCTACCCCTGCCTTTTATCTTTCAGAGATTATCTTTTTAAAATAGATTCTTAATTTTCAATAATATAAAACTATAAAGAAGTGATGCGTATCACAATCCGGAGGGGTATAATATTAACCAGTTGGCTAAGTGTCTGAAATCAGAATGCCCCAGGGCAGAATCGAACTGCCGACACGCGCCTTTTCAGGGCGCTGCTCTACCGACTGAGCTACCGGGGCTCAATCTTTAGATTTTCAGGTATAAGGAAAAGCAAGAGATTGTCAAATGTTTTTGCGCTTATATTTTGAAAAAATGGCATAACAGAAAAATAAAAAGACGCTTATATTATCAATGATTTTTTCCCATAAGCTTGCTATTTTTGACTTATGGATGAAATAAAAGAGAACATTATCTCCGTTCAAAAAATCATTTCCGACACTGCGAAAAAAATCGGAAAAAATCCTCAGGATATCCGGCTGATTGCCGTTTCTAAATTGCAGCCGATTGAGAAGATCAAATTGGCGATTGACGCGGGAATCACCTATCTCGGCGAAAATCATGTTCAGGAATTCCTCAAAAAATGGGAGATTCTGGGAAATGCCGCAAAATGGATTTTCATCGGCCACCTTCAGACGAACAAAGTCAAATATTTGACAGATACCATTTCAGAAATTCAAACGCTTGATAGCATAAAGTTATCCACAAAGCTTCAACAGGAGACAGAGAAGAAAAATCGCCGCCTCCCGGTTCTCATTCAAATCAACATTGGCGAAGAATCGACCAAATCGGGGCTTCTTCCCAAAAATCTCACCCCCTTTTTAAAAGAAATCATTCCAAATACCTTTCTGGATATCCAGGGGCTGATGGCAATCCCCCCGTACTTTGAAGATCCTGAAAAATCACGCCCTTATTTTAGGAAGATGATGGAAATGCTGAGTGAAGAGCGGCATCAGTTCCCTGATCTTAAGTTGAATCAACTTTCCATGGGGATGTCTCATGACTTTAAGATAGCGATTGAAGAAGGGGCGACACAGGTAAGGATTGGGGAAGCAATCTTTGGAAAGAGGGGGAAAGAAGAAAAGGCTAATTAATCATATAATCGCCCGGATCGACAAGAACACCATTCAGGCTGATTTCATAGTGAAGGTGTACGCCGCGAACGCGGCCGGAACCGCCGACCAGAGCAATCTGTTTACCCCGCTTAATCCATTCCCCCGCTTTAACGAGAATCTTTGAAACATGGGCAAATCTGGTTTTTAGCCCATAGCCATGATTGAGAACAACATACCGCCCGTAGCCGGGTGAATAATGACTTTCTTCAACTATTCCATCCGCGGGGGCTACGACCCGCTCTCCAAAATTGGCTGCAATATCGATCCCCTCATGCATCTGCCAGCCCCCCACCGGCAATTTCCGGAAACCAAATGAAGAGGTCACACGCCCCGAGGCGGGCGATAAAGCCGGAATCGCGGCCAGGAGATTCGGCTTTTGAGAATAAAAATCGACCAATTCCAAGAGCATTCTGTCATGAAAATCGGCCTCAGATCGCAAATCATGAAGCCGCAACCGGATTTTTTGAAGGTCGCGGTCTTCTTCACGATCGAGATCTGCCTCGCGTGTCGACCGGCGCACATTTTTTGCCGCCTGCCTGATCGCCTCTTTTTCCTCAAACTGGTCTTTGATATGCGAAAGCACTTTGAGTTTGGACGAAAATTTATTGAGCCTGGTGAGAACCGAATCGATTTCAGCCACCGAGGCCTTGAGCTCTCTCATTTCAGATGCTATCTGAATTGAGCCCTGATGCGTCGCTTTAAATTCGAGAAGTTCCAGATGGAGGCGGATATTGTCGTATGCAAGAGCAAATACAGACACAATCGAGAGAATCCAGACAAAATATTCAAACTTCACTATTTGAAAAAAATGCTTAATTTTCTCTCTCATTTGTCCCCCTTTAGCATAAATGAAAGACTTTAGTCAATTTAAAGTCGCTCAACTTTGACAACCACAGCCGTAATATTATCATCCCCCCCCCGCTGATTTGCGAAACGGACCAGCTCTTTCACAGAATCTTCCACGGAATTTTTTGAAACAATCGATATGATTTCACTGTCTTCCATCGCATTGTACAGGCCATCTGAACAGAGGAGATAGCTATCCCCTGCGACAGCTTTCTTTGTATAGAAATCCACCTGCACTTGCGGATCAAACCCTATTGAGCGTGTGATGATATTTCTCAGCGGGGTTCTCATCCCGGAAACCATCTGTTGCGACACAAGTGAATGATCGATAGAGAGTTGCCAGATCATCTCGTCTTTCATGAAATAGGCACGACTGTCACCCACATGAGCAAAATAGGCGGTATCATAAGAAAAAAAGAGCGCTGTAAGCGTCGTCCCCATCCCTTTTAAAGAAGTCGTCTGAGAAGAGGTATTAAAAATCTTGCGATTTACCTCTTCAAAAGCCTTTGTAAGATATACGGCAGGATCCATCGACTGGCGTTTTGAAAAAATCCCGTCCAGCGCCTCCACAGCCATCTGAGATGCGATCCCCCCTCCCACATGCCCCCCCATGCCATCTGCTACTGCATAAAGTTTGAACCCGTCGTTACAGATATAACGATCCTGATTGCTTTCCCGCCTACGTCCGATATCAGAAAGAGCGAAAGATCGTAGCTTCATAAGAGATATATGGCAATATAATGCAACGCCACGTACATTAGAAAGTATAGGATGAAATGAAAATTGGTGTCAAGACAAGTCTGGTTCTAAAAAAAGTTTATTTCTGAGCGACTCGAGGTATTTTTTCTCAGAAAATCCCAAAAAATAGGCAGAATGATCAGATTTGGATATCCAAACCGTATCCCCTTCCTTCATTATATGTGTCTCCTGACCATCCATCGTAAGCAAAACCTCACTGTTATGTGAGACAAGCTCTATCGCAATTTTGGTCTCGTCAGCGACAATAAGGGGCCGGTTCGCAAGATTTTGGGGACAAATCGGAGTTACAATGAGCACTTTGGCCTCTGGATGCGTAACTGGCCCACCGGCCGCAAAAGAATAGGCAGTTGAGCCTGTAGGGGTTGCCACGAGCACTCCGTCAGCATTTAATGTTGTAAAATGGTTATCCCCAATAGAGATACGGTAGCTTGAAATTCTTGCAATACCAGAGGTATGTAATACAGCATCATTTAATGCCTCAAAAGAAGCGACCTCTTTTTTCACCCCCTTTTCTAATCGAAAAATATTCGCTTTGAGCTTAACACGTTCCTCTATCGCAGCCTTTTTATTAAAAATGAGTTCGAGCCCCTTTTCAACCTCCGCAGGTAAAATATCTGTCAGGAAACCTACCCCTCCCAGCTTTACTCCAACAACGGGGGCCTTCCGCCCATGAAGAAGTCTTACGGACTTTAAAAAAGTCCCATCGCCGCCCAAAGAAAGGATCAAATCAACCTCTTTCGATAAGAAAGATAAGGGGACAAGTTTTCCCGATCCTTCCCAGCCTATTGTTGAAAATATTTCCTCCGGGAGCAATACTTCACATTTTTTTCTCTGGAGCCAGGGGACAATTTTTTTTGCGGTTTCAGCCGCCTTTTTATTCCCCTTTTTTGCCATGAGACCCACTTTTTTAAATGAAGCGGCAGTCATAAGGTCGGAAATACCATTTCCCCCGCTGATTTACAACAAAAGATAGTTCTGTTAGAACGCGATTATGGAATTGTTTAAAAGTGGAGCAAAGCAACTCGCCCCTCTTGCCGAACGGATACGCCCAAAAACCCTCGATGACTTTGTTGGACAAAACCATCTTACCGAAAAAGACAAAATTGTGAGAAATATTCTTGAAGGGGGACATCCCTGTTCAATGATTCTTTGGGGCCCTCCAGGGGTTGGAAAGACAACATTGGCGCATCTCTTCTCAAAACAGACCGAAAGCGAATTTATCGC
Source organism: uncultured bacterium (assembly GCA_964371555.1). Lineage (GTDB taxonomy): Bacteria > Bdellovibrionota > JACOXK01 > 2-02-FULL-40-11 > 2-02-FULL-40-11 > CAYJMQ01. The sequence continues at coordinate 5,037 of CAYJMQ010000007.1, forward strand.
CATCTCTGCCGTCACAAGCGGGATAAAAGATCTTCAGACAATTATGAAGGATGCGGAAGAACGCCTCTGCTTTCAAAAACGCCGAACCGTTCTTTTTGTTGATGAAATCCACCGCTTTAATAAAGCCCAGCAGGATTACCTGCTCCCTTTCGTTGAGAAAGGGAGCATTATTTTTATTGGAGCCACCACTGAAAATCCATCATTTGAAGTTATTTCACCTCTCTTGTCCCGTTGTCGCGTCTTTGTTTTGGAGCGCTTGAAACCAGACGACATTAAAAAAATTATCGTAAGAGCGCTTGCCAATGAAAAGGAAGGTCTTGGAAACTTGGGGCTGACAATAAATGAAGAAGCGCTGCGGTTTTTGGCGCACACCTCTAATGGTGATGCAAGATCGGCCTTGAACGTTGTTGAATTATCTGCCAAATTTTGTGAAAAATCGAAGATTAAAGAAATTTCCCTCCCTCTTATCGAACTCGTTCTGTCTAAAAAACACCTTTATCACGATAAAGGGGGTGAAGAGCACTACAATATTCTTTCTGCCTTCATTAAAAGTATGCGCGGGGGAGACCCCGACGCGGCCATCTATTGGATGTGCAGACTCCTGGAAGCGGGTGAAGACCCGCTCCTCATCGCACGAAGAATGGTCATTTTTGCATCAGAAGATATCGGCAATGCCGATCCGCAGGCATTACTGATTGCAGTCGCAGCGATGCATGCCGTCGATTTCGTCGGCCTGCCAGAAGCCAAAATTCCACTGGCTCAAGGAGTTACCTATCTGGCGACAGCTAAAAAAAGCAATGCTTCCTACATGGCGCTCCAAAAAGCAACCGAAGCTGTTCATAAAATGGGCAATTTAGATGTTCCGATGCATCTCAAAAATGCAGTAACCCCCCTCATGCAACAAATTGGCTACGGAAAAGGGTATCAATACGCGCATCATTATCAGGATGCCAAAGTTTCACACGAACACCTCCCTTCCCCCTTGAAAGGAAGTAAATTTTACACACCTTAGAGCTTGAGTTTTTAAAATTCCCTTGTTATAGTTCGCGCCGATTGTAATCCCCCAAAGAGATATCCAAAGAGATATAAAGAGATATTGGAAATATGTTAAGCCATTCTTTCAGTTCATCCTTAAAAAAAAATCATACCCAGATTTCGCAATGGTTTGAAAAGCATGAGAAAAAAATACCTATCCCTTTTCTTACTTCTGTCACCATTAAAGACAGCGGTTTTAAGATATCTGTTTCAGATGTGCAGATTTTTCCTTCGGGCTTAAACTATCTCTGTAAAACGGATTTAAAAAATGTCTCGGCGCTGATCAGAAAATATTTTGAACGCCATTATCCGGATGTCCTCAAAAATAAAAAAATTCTCATTCTTTCATCCGCAAACAATCCAAACCCTTTTTATTATGATCACTTAGATGTCCTCCTGCAGCTCATGAAAAAAGGGGGATTCAGGCCGCAGATTGCGACACTGGATACCCTCGGGAGCGTCCTTTCCTTAAAAACTCCCGCGGGGAAAAAAGTTCAAATTCATCCCGTTTACTTCGAAAAAGATCGCCTAAAAACAAAAGAGATCGACCCCTGTTTCATTGTGGCAGGAGATATCTTTGCGGCGACAAAACTCTCTTCCCTTCCCTATATAAAACAACCGATGAGCCCCCCTTTGAAAGCGTTCTCAAATCATGAAATTGGCAGCTCTTATCTCGCCACCTTTAACAAACTCGTAGAAGATTTTTCAAGAATCGTCTCGGAAGATCCCTGGCTGATGGGAACCGGTTTCCAGCTCGAACACCGTGTTAATATTGACGATAAGGGGGGACTTGAAAAGATTGCCCTTGCGGCGGCAACCCTGCTGGACAACCTGAAGAGCAAATACAGAGAATACCAAATTTCATCCCGCCCGTCGCTCATGATCCGAAGCAATTCAGGAACATCCGGAACCGGGATGGTTACGGTTCGTTCAACTGAAGATCTTCTTGAACTTCACAATTATAAGAAACAAAAAAGATCTGCCGCTAAAAATCCGATGATCGATGACATTCTGATTAAAGAAGAAATCCCTGTTCAACCGCTTTTTAAAGAAATTGTCGGCGAAACAGTCATCTATCTCATTGGAAATGAAGTTGCCGGGGGATATATTAAAACATACTGCGATAAAGTGGTAAAAGGTTTATCGAGCTCCCGGAAAAATCTTTTTCGATCTCTTTGCCTGAGCGGCAAAATTCATCGTCATCCCCAAAAACGATCCGATAAAAAATTGGGCTCTATCTATCAAAATCTCTCAAAAATCGGCGGCCTCGCAGTGGGATACGCCATCGATCAGATCCGCACCTAAGCAACCGCAGTCAATATCCATTTAGTTTATTGATACCAGCTATTTATATATGCTATTCTTTCAATATCATCGTGGGATTAAAATTAAGGGAGATCTTATGAAATGCCCAAAATTATGGGTTGTCTTTTTTCTATTCCTTTCCCTTCCCCTTTGGGGACGCGAACAATATGCGCTGAAAGAAAATCTAAACTGCACCGCCTGCCATTATAGCCCCGCCGGCGGCGGCCCCTTAAATATTAAAGGACGATATTACAATCGCCAGGGATTCACTTTAGAAGGATTTGCCGAGTATCTGGCAACATTACAAAAATTGGTCAAAGAGCGAAAAACAGAAAAAGGATCGGTGACAGGTCAGTTGATTACCACTGCCCTTGAAAAATTGAGTATCCAGGGGATCGTTCGTACGCTTTTTAAGCAGACGATTGACCGGGAGCCTGATGTAAAAAAAGACAACTTTGACCTTTTAGACGCAACCATGGTCCTGGGTCTGAGTGTCCATGACAAACTCAACATCATTTACGCGCCGGAGCTCAATAACCTCCATGCCGGCGATGTATTTATTACAGGAGAGGGGCCGTGGGGGACATTTGTACAGGTAGGGCGTTTTACTCCACCGTTCGGTTTGACATCTGACGATCCTACTATCATGGTCAGAAGCCTTTACGGTCTCCAATATTTCCTAAAGGATATCGGAGCAACAGTCGGATATGATCAGCACGGTTTTTTTACAAATCTATCTGTTTTAAACGCATTTCGCCATTTCTCACCCGCTTCAGAAGGGCTCAATGGAATTGGGGATCCCTTCCGCGGCATGGGGATGACAGCAAATATCGGTTTTCATATGTATCACTTCATCTTTGGATTGTCGGCCCTTTATGAAGTAACAGGGGATGCCAATAGAGACAGAGACGAAACCGACTCTGAATCGCTTTTTGCGCTTTACTCGTCGCTCTCATGGGGGAAGTTTCGTCTTTCAGGCGAGGTCGATCTCGGTTTAAATAAAGGAATTGGGGTCAGAAATCGCGCCGGTATTGAACCGGATTTTTCCCCTCACCCTGTCAGGGCTTCAACAGCTTCATTTGTAGATCCCTTTTTTGGAAAGATTTCGCCCAATTTTGCAAAAAAATCTTTTGGGGCTTTTGCCAAAGCCTCCGTGGATATCCTTCCGAACAAATGGGACATTTCCGCTCAATATGACACGCTTTCAGGAAATATTAAGTTTCTTGGCGACGCCCCTATTCGTGTTACATTGGCAACCAAGTATTGGCCATGGAGAAATTTTTCAGTGGAACCTCAATACAAGCGAAATTTTACGCCAAAGGGAGCCGTTAAAAATGCTCCTAATGCACAATTGGAAGATGCGCGTCGAAAAAACAAAGATCAATTCCTGATTTACGCCAGCGCAACATTCTGATTATTTTATAATCAAATTGCTAGAATGGCTTTAAATCAAGTTTTTTTTATATCTATCCACAAAATCTATTAAAGTTATCCACAATTATGTGGATAACTTTACAGCCAATCTTCTGGCCAATTTTATGCCAAATATTATTGAAGATAAGGCGACCATTCCGGACTTGTGATATTTCCAAAATTTTTAAGAAGAGGCCGTTCATTATCACCATCTTCGGTCATGACATAAAGGCTGTACTTTCCGGTCCGGTTTGAAGTAAAAACAATATGTCTTCCGTCTGGCGACCAACTTGGATATTCATTATGCTTTCCGCGTGTTGTTTTTGTAAGTCTGCGAAGTCCGGTTCCATTAGCTAAAATCAGATAAAGATCAAAAGAAGCCGCATCAATCTGCGCCGTAAATGCAATTTTATCCCCTCTGGTGGACCAGGCGGGGGTTGAATTGTATTTTCCCGCGTGCGTGAGGCGCGTCACATTGCTCCCATCTTTATTCATGATATGAAGATGCGCGAAGGGGGCCCTGCCGGAGGAAAAGATAATTTTTTCACCGTCAGGCGACCAGCTCGGCTCAACATCAATTTCACGATGCGTTGTCAGTCGTCTCCGGTTCTCACCCTCATCATCTATCAGATAAATTTCCGGATTCCCTTCAAAACTCAGTGTTACAGCAATCTCTTTTCCATCGGGGGACCAGCTCGAACCTGAATTCTGCCCCGGTTCCTTTGAAATGACTTCGAATTCACGCTCTTCGAGATCCATCACGAGAAGATCGAGATTCTGAATATGCTGTGGATGCGTCATGTAACAGGAATAGCTCACTTTTTTTCCATCAGGCGCCCAGGAGGGCGAAAGGACGATCGATTTGTGATGGGTCAATTTTTCAATACTCCCTGGATAGCCATCAAAATCGACACTATAAAGCTCTTTATCGCCTGTTTTGTCCGAAATGAAGAGAATCTTTGTCTGAAAAATCCCTTTTTCACCTGTCAGTTCCTCCATCACGGCATCAGAGAACCGATGCGAAACCTTTCTCATGTCTTTGCGGTCAGCTTTGTAATTTTTCCCGACAATCAGCCGCCCCTGTTTGATATCATAGAGCTTTGCCTCAAAAACAAATCGATCCCCCTCTAAACGATATCCCCCATGAATCAGAAACTCTGCTCCCAACGCCCCCCATTCTTTGAAATTGATCTCTTGAGGCTCATGCCCCATCATTTCAAGCAGCTCATTTTGTCCGGGCTCGATAAAACTAAAAATATTTGAAAATTGAAGATCAGAAAGAATCACATCTCTTATTCCATCGCCAACGCTTTTTGCGGTCTTATCATTTTTGAGATCCTTAAATGAGGCAATCGCAATATTTGTTTTCCTGATTTTTGCGTTGTCAACGACAATATAAATGCGCTTCGCAAAAAGTTGATGAGTGATATAAAAAGAAAAAAAGACGCTAAAAATAATCAAAGGACTAAAAAATTTTTTCATTTTAATTCCCCTGCGACAAAGGTAATCGATACCCCATCATACCTCAATTCACGCTGCAATGCTTCAGGCACGGCTGGAAATGGCAGCGCCTCCTCAAGCGCCTGGTTCATATAGCTGTCAAATTCCTGAACGCCCGATGAAACGATTTCCTTTCGAATGATACCCCCTTCCGGATTTAAAAAAATAATGACTTCTCCGGAAAGCTGCCGCTCCCTTCTCAGATAAGAAGGGAGCGCCCAGCGAAGCTTTATCTTTTCATGAACAACACTCCGATATTCATCCAACACATTTTCTTTGCCGCTCGAAGGAAGAGAAGCGCCGGGGGTCACAACATTCCCTTTTCGCTCAACCTCTTTTTTTCTCGCATGAAGCCGTTTCTCAAGCGCCTGAAGCGCTTTAAGCCGCTCAATGGCAGACTTTGCCTCCCTTTTTAATTCTATTTTTTCGCGCAATTTCATCCCCTCTTTTTCCTGAACGGTTAATTCCCCTCTCTTTTCTTTAATTTCCCGAATCGCATCCTGCGTTTTTTGAATCTCCTCATCCATCTCCTTCATCTCGCGATAAGGCTTATCCGGAAGGGATACCAAATCGACACGAACCGTCGGGGTATACCTCAACTCCCCCCGTTTCCCTTTGAGAAACGGAATCGATGGGAGATAGATTGAGCAAATATAAAGAGCCAGATGCAAAAAAACGGAGATAACAACGGCGCGTTTAAAGAGAGCGTCTTCGAACGATCGTGATTGCCTCATCGGTTAATCTTTGAGGGGTTCAGTCACCAGTCCCACCCGCGTAATCCCCGAGCTTTTGACAACAGCCATGACTTTGGCGACAAATCCATAAGGGACATTCCGATCGGCGCGAATAAAGACCTCCCGGCGCCTGCTTTTTTTAAGCGCCTGCACCAAAGCCTTCTCCAGAGTTTTTGGCGAGTGTTTTTGTTTCTCCAAAAAAACATCCTGATTTTTTGTAATCTCAATCAACATCTGTGTTTCGGTTGGCTCGAGCGAAGTCGTTTTTGTCTGCGGGAGATCGACCGGAATCCCCTGTTCCAAAAGCGGTGTGGTAATCATAAAAATAATCAGAAGCACAAGCATGACATCGACAAGCGGTGTCACATTGATTTCGCTCATCACATGATGCCGATTGTTTTGATCCCCCATTTAATTCCCCATGTTTTAAGCCCCGCGTTTGATCATGTTGATAAAATCAGAAGAAAAGCTCTCCATCTCAGAAGTAAAAAGCCTGATCCGCGCCTGGAAATAGTTAAACGCAACCACGGCAGGAATTGCCGCCGCAAGTCCCATCGCCGTTGCAATCAACGCCTCAGAAATTCCGGGAGCCACCACAGATAAGTTTGCAACCCCGGTGCTTCCGATGTTCTGAAATGAAGTCATGATCCCCCAGACCGTTCCAAAAAGTCCGATAAACGGGGCGGTAGCCCCTGTTGTTGCCAAAAAATAAACCGCTTTTTCAAGCCGGGTCGTTTCTGCCATAATCGCCCTCCGCAGCGAACGGATGACATTTTCAAAGGCTGAAGCGTCAAATTCTTTCCCTTTTCCACCCCCTTTTTCAAGCTCATGACAGGCTGCGCGGAACAGATGAGCAAGCGGTGAATTTGAATAGCTCTCCATCCCCTTCATCAATTGATCCCAATTCTCCCCTTCATAAAAACGATCGAGAAAAAGCTCGGTCTCTCTTTTTGCTTCTTTGAATACAAAATATTTGGCCAAAATGATTGCCCAACAGAAAATAGATGCCAAAATGAGAATGAACATCACAAATTTCACCATCGGCCCCGCTCCAATAATTAAATTCCATGAACTGGCTTGAACGGCGGGCGCTGCCAATGCGATGTTTAAAAAAACATTCATTATAGAGATTCCTCCTTCGTGTGCGGCTAAATTGACTTCACCAATACCTCATGCTATCTTTAGTCAATTTTTTATGCAAAATCAAGGATTTATCATCGCCCGGGAAGGAATTAAATGGCTGCTTTCAGGATTCCTTATCACCCTTTTTTTCTTCCTTGTAAAATTGCCGGTCTTGAGCCTTATTTTTTTGGGTTTAACGCTCTTTATAGCCTTTTTTTTCAGGAATCCAAAACGCGACATTCCAAATCAGCCAGGCATTGTCCTTTCTCCAGCGGATGGAAAAATTTGTATGATCACAGAGGCTTATGAAAAGAGATTCCTCAAAGAGAAAAGAAAGCGTATCTCTATTTTTATGTCCGTTTTTAATTGCCATCTCAATCGCTCGCCCGTTGAAGCAAAAGTCATCGATACGCACTATCATCAGGGAAAATTTCACCTTGCCAATGTTGATAAAGCCTCTGACCTGAATGAACAGCATACGATTCTTCTGGAAGATCAGACAACACATCGCTATGTTGTCGTTCAAATCGCGGGTTTTATCGCCCGACGGATTGTAAGCTATGTAAAAACCGGCGACACTTTAAAAAGGGGCGAGCTTTTTGGAATCATTCAATTCGGTTCCCGTGTGGATCTCTATCTCCCTGACAATGTGAATTTAAAAGTAACCGTCGGTGACTCGGTATACGGCGGCAAAACGGTTCTTGGAGTTATAAAATGAGATCCTCACCGCTCCCGCCGACTCAAAGAAGGAATGTTATTTATTTTCTCCCAAATCTGTTCACAACAGCCAATCTTTTTTGCGGATTCTATTCCATCATCGCGTCTCTGCAGGATTCATTTCTTCAGGCGGCCTTTGCAATTATCGTCGCAGGTATTTTTGATATCCTTGACGGCCGGGTCGCGCGTCTTACAAAAGTTCATTCAAAATTTGGCGAAGAATATGATTCGCTTGCCGACCTTGTCTCATTCGGCATCAGTCCTGCCATCCTGATTTATCTCTGGTCGCTCGAATCGTTTGGGAGAATCGGCTGGCTTGCGTCATTTGCTTTCGTAGCCTGCGGAGCTTTACGGCTCGCGCGGTTCAATACGAAAACAGCCGTTTCGGAAAAACGCTATTTTGAGGGGCTTCCGATCCCCGTAGCCGCTTACGGGTTGGTTTTTACGACGTTTCTGTTTTATGAAACGATGCTTGAAGAAACGAGAAATATTTTTAATTTGCTTTTGCCTCTTATTCTCGCAGTTCTTATGGTAAGCGGCATCAAATACCGGAGTTTTAAAGATCTTGATCTTAAAGATCGCAGATCAGTCGGGCTTTTGGTTTTTGTTGTGTTTCTGATCATGATCATTGCCGTCAATCCGGCTGTCATGATGTTTGTGGTCATAATTGGATATATTGCCTCGGGCCCCATCTTTCATTTTTTCCGTGAAAAAAAAATGAAAAATAACCTAAGAAAATCAGAAGGAAAACCGGATCTTCATCTTATCGCCAAAAAAGAAGGAACCCATCATGCCCACCATGAAAAATAAGTCGAAGTGGAATATCGCCGTCATCGGCGCCACCGGCGCTGTCGGCCGGGAAATGGTGTCAATTCTCGAAGAGCGAAAATTCCCTGTCGATCAGCTCTTTTTATATGCCTCTGAAAAATCGGTCGGCCAAACCGTTGAATTCAGGGGAAAGCCATGCGGGGTCCGGGCTCTCGATGCCGAAACGCTAAAAGATTTTAAATCGATCCGGATTGCGCTTATGAGCGCGGGGGCTTCTGTCAGCCGGGAATTTGCCCCAAAAATTGCTGAAAGAGGGGCTGTCTGTATTGACAATTCAGCCGCCTGGCGCATGGACAGAGACGTCCCGCTTGTTGTGCCTGAAGTCAATTATCACGATCTTTCTCTCTTCAGTCGGAAAAGAATTGTCGCAAACCCAAATTGTTCAACAACCCAGCTCGTTCAGGTTTTAAAACCGATTCATGATGAGTTTCGGGTGAAGCGGGTTGTGGTCTCCACCTATCAGGCCGCCGCGGGAAAAGGAAATGGCGGGATTCGTGAACTTGCGGAACAGACGGCTTCCATTTTGAATCAAAAAAAGATCATTGTTGAAGAATTTCCTCATCAAATCGCGTTTAATTGCATTCCCCATATCGGCGATTTTCTGGAAAATGGATATACCGTTGAAGAAATGAAAATGATTCAGGAAACACAAAAAATCATGAATGCGCCCCAAATGCGTATCTCGGCGACATGTGTGAGGGTCCCTGTTTTTTATGGGCATAGCGAATCGGTCAATATAGAAACAGAGCGCAGAGCCAGCGCCGAGTCAATTCGCAAACTTTTGTCACAGCAAAAAGGGTTAAAAGTAGTTGATAATCCCAAAAAGAATCTCTATCCTTTAAACATTGAAGCCGCAGGCTCTGATGAAACCTTTGTTGGAAGAATCCGCGAGGATTTGTCCCGAGAGGATTTATCGATGAAGAAAAATGGGGAAAACGGGACAAATGGAATCGATTTGTGGATTGTCTCAGACAGTCTGAGAAAAGGGGCGGCGCTCAATGCCGTTCAAATCGCTGAAGCATTAACCGACGAATTCTTATGAGCCGAAAAATCATCTTTTTCATTGCCCTATTCTATTTTCTTACATTTATGGCCGCGTTTGTGATGGCAGCCCGCAACGTTAGAAGAACTGCCGCTTCAGGGAAAGAGACTTCGCTTAACAGGCAACTGGAAAAGGCGCGAGGCCAATCCGCCCATTCCTTTGACGCTGAAACGCGTGAAGAAGACCTTAAAGAACTGGAAAAAGAATTAGAGGCCGAAGAACCAGAAGAAGAAGAAGAAGAAGAAAAAGTGAAAGAAGACCTGGCAGAACTTGAACAGGAAAAAGAGATCGAAACGGTTCCAACAGAAGATCCTTTTCTCAAAACAGTTCCAGAAGATGATCCTTTTCTCAAAGAGGCAGAACTTGCCCCAGAACTTTCTGAAGAGACTCCCCCTATTCCTGACGATCCAACTGAAAAAGCGAAAGAAGAGGAGATCAAAGTTGAAAATAATAATAAAGTAGTCCTGAAAGAAGTCTCTCAGAAAGAATCCCCGCAATCGTGGGGAATGACCCTGATGGGGGGATCCTATCGCCCGGATAAATACAAAGGACGGGGAAACGATCGCTTTGATCAAATCTACGAAGGTCAAGACTGGTTTTTAAATAATAAGGGGCTTTGGACCGATCTCGCGCTGGAATGGCAATTCTTCCGGCTCTTTGGAACACTGGCGGCAAAATTATCATCGGGGGTGTGGTACATTGAAACCAACCACGATCCGACAAGTGTGGGAGGAAGCCTAAAGCAGAAATATCGCCTTTTTGCCGTTCCGCTAACCGCGGGAGGGGTTTATCGTTTCCACTTTTGGTCGAACCAGCCGATCATTCCTTTCGCCGAAGGGGGGGGTGGAAGCGTCACTTTCCGTCAAACGACGGCTGCCGCAGCGGATCAGTACAAGGATGTCGTTCGCCGAATTTATGTTGCAGGCGCCGGGGTTCAAATTAACGGGAACATTTTTGATCCGAAAGCAGCCCGAAGTTTCGACATCAACTGGGGGGTAAACAGAACCCATTTTATTGCGGAATTTCGCATTATTCGAAGTCCCGATAATGACAAATTCGATTTTTCCGGACAAGACCTGATCACAGCCGGATTGTTGTTTGAGTTCTGACCGCATGCGCCTTATCAAATTCGTCATTCAATACGATGGCGCCAACTACTATGGTTGGCAAAGACAGATTGCAACCCCAACAATCCAACAAATTCTCGAAGACACACTCCGGAAAATCACAAACGAAGATGTTAAAATCAAAGGATCCGGCCGAACGGATCGCGGTGTTCACGCGCTGGGACAGGTTGCCCATTGCAGAGTTGCCACATCTTTAGACGACCCAACCCTTCTCAACGCGGCAAATGCCCTTCTCCCTAAAGACATTCTCATCAAAGAACTTAAAACCGAAACAGATTCTTTCGACTCGCAAAGAAATGTCTATTCAAAAACCTATTTCTATCAAATTCTCAATACCCCCTTTCCAGATCCGATGTTGCGCCATTATAGCTGGTGGCTGCCAAAAGCATTGGATCGGGAAGCCATGAATGAGACCGCTTCCAAAATTGTTGGGGAACATGATTTCTCAGCTTTCAGAAACCAGGGGGGCTCCGTTAAAACAACCGTTCGAAAGATTTACCGCTCCCATTTCTTTGCAGAAGCCCCTTATCTTATTTACGAAGTTGAAGGGAGTGGTTTTTTAAAACAGATGGTCAGAAATCTCGTTTCTGCATTTGTAAGAGTGGGACGTCATCAAATGACCATTGCCCGATTTGAAGAGCTTTTGGCATCAGGGGACAGAACTCAGGCGCCGCCGCCTGCGCCTCCCCGGGGACTTTTTCTAAAATCAGTCACTTATTTATAGTTAGATTCTGCTGAAAAAGTCATGCTGAGGGACGAAGTCCCGAAGCATCTCCGCTGGGATTCTTCGCGCTTTGCGCTCAGAATGACACTTTTTCAGCAGAATCTAGTTAGTGCCCGTTTTTCAATTGACATTTTTTTCACCATTAAGTAGATTCCCGCAGATCTTATGAATACAATGACGAACCGGACTTACACCACAAAACCCAAGGACATTACGCGGAAATGGTATCTTATCGATGCCAAAGACCAGATCCTCGGACGATTGAGCGTAAAGGCCGCAAATATCTTAAGGGGGAAAGAGAAACCTATTTTCTCGCCCCATCTCGACTGTGGTGATTTTGTCGTCGTTATCAACGCGGAGCAAATCAAACTGACGGGAGATAAATTGAATCAAAAGATTTATTACCGGCATTCAGGACATGTGGGAGGATTAAAATCAAAATCTGCAAAAGAAATTCTTGCAAAACACCCCCCGCGCCTGATTTTTGAGGCAGTCAAAGGAATGCTCCCGCAGAATAATTTAAGCCGAAGAATCATTAAAAAATTAAAGGTGCATTGCGGAGCGTCCCATCCCCATGAGGCGCAATCCCCCACTCTTTTGGAGATCTCATAATATGGAACAAAGATTCTACGCAACAGGAAAAAGAAAAACAGCCATCGCACGCGTCTATTTATATCCCCAGGGGGGTGGAAATTTTCAAATCAACACGGAATCATTGGAAAAGTATTTTTCACGCAAATCGATGCAGCTTATCGCAAGACAATCCCTGGCTCTAACGAAGCTCGATAAAAATGTCGATATCTATGCCAATGTTTGCGGGGGGGGGGAGTCCGGACAGGCAGATGCGCTCAGGCTTGGAATCTCAAGGGCATTGATTTCTTACAATCCCGAACTGCGAAAAACACTTAAAGCACACGGGTTTCTTACTCGTGATTCACGAAAGGTAGAGAGAAAAAAGCCAGGTCAAAAGGGAGCCAGAGCAAGATATCAGTATTCTAAACGCTAGGTCATACTCTCAAGCTTTTCACAGCAAGATTATTTTTCGTTCTTACCAGAGAAGTCCGAAATCAAAGCCCCAGCCATCATCCTCATTATAATATTTGTTGCCTCTTTTCCGGGGCGTTGGCTGATTCCAATAATCAAAGCGAACATTCCATTGATCCCCATAAGGATATCCTGGAATAGCGCCAAAGAATTCGCCAGAGCTTGTCCAGTTCGCGCTCGAATTATACGAGGTGTTCATCTGATATTTTGAATAGGGGGATTGGCTAAATAAATTCCAGGGCGTATAGCCATATCCCTGCTGTCTGGAATAGTCGATATATTGTTGATAGATATCATAACCTGTCACACAACGCCCATTCAAATCTCTAAAAACGGTGTTCGGATTGTGGGTTAAGAATTCGCCGGCATTCGGGGCATAACCATTATATGGCATCGGATTAAATCCATTAAAGTTTGAAATTAACTGCGAGCAGTCTTGATAAGATTGCTGATTGCCTGGCTGACTGATCTCTGTTGGGTTCGACTCTTCATCCTCCCCGCAATTTACAAGCAGTAATGCCATCATCCCAATCAGGGCTATTAAAAGAATTTTATTCAACATCTTCATCACTTTATCCTCCAAAGCATTTAAAAAGAGCTTCTATTAATGATAGATTGCAACAGATGTGCCAGAGAGTTAAAATCATTTAACTATATGATGTAACTTATGTTTATCTACATTCACTTCAAAAAAAGAGCGGAACCGGCGCCCCCCGTGCCAAAATTTGCTAAACAGTATGACGGAATCTGTCACCGTAAGGCCTTACAAACCAGAGATAACCCTTGCGCTCTCTCTCGAATTTTAGCTAGATTAAAATGAGTGAATATTCTTTTCATTACGCCGAGTCACAATGTGACGATCGGCCTCAATCAGGGTGTTGCTATTCTATCATCCCTTCTCAAACGTGATGGCCATGAGGTCGCCTATATTCTCATAAACGACCGCATGGGCTATAAATGGAGCGAATGGCAGCAGTGGCTCCCCCAACAAATAGAAGAGTTTAAACCCGATATCATCGGCCACTCTGTCATGACCCCGCAATGGAAATATACCCGCATCATCGGAAATTATCTTGAAAAAAACTACCCTCATCTTGTTCAGGTTGTAGGCGGTCCCCACCCCTCTCAATACCCGGAAGAGGTCTTCAACGACGGCTCTGAATTCATCGATCTCATCTGTCTCGGCGAAGCGGATCTGACATTTCCCCAATTCCTGCGTGAAAACACTCCTGAGACCTTAAGATCACGAACCTATAAAACCGATGTCAAAAGCCTCTGGTTTCGCTTCGACGACGGACGCGTCATTAAAAATCCGAACGACACATTTGTCGACTTGACAAAGCTCCCCCCTGAAGACAAATCGATTTTTGATCTCAACGCCTATATCAGGGAAAAGGGGAATCAAATTGAAGTTACCGTGGGGCGCGGATGTCCCTATAAATGCACTTATTGTTTTAATGAGTCGTACTTTAATCTCTATAAAAAAGACAACCCAACCCTTCAGATAAAAAATTTTCTTCGTTTTAAGGATATGGATATTATTTTTCAGGAAATCAGGGAGGCGCTTCAAATAGCCGAGGTTCCCATTCGCGCGCTTGCGTTTGTCGACGATAATTTTCTGATCAATTACAGCTTCCTTGAAAAATTTTGCAAGCGCTACAAAAAAGAGATTGGATTGCCGTTTGTCGTAAATGTTCATCCGCTGACGCTCAACGAAGCCAAGGGGGAACTGATTGGGGATGCCGGCGTCATCTCCATGCGATTTGGCGTGGAATCCGGCAGCGAACGCCTGAGAAAGGATGTGCTCGACCGACAGACGCCCGAAGCGGCCATTGAGAGGGCATTTAATATTGCGCGAAAATTCAACGTCATGCCAAGCTCCTACAATATGATTGGAATACCGACGGAATCAAAAGAAGAGCTTCTCGACACGCTGAGAGTAAACGCGAGACTCGCTCCAGATGTCATTAAGATCATGACCTTTTATCCATTCCACGGAACGAGACTATACGATTTCTGTGTCGAGCGGGACCTTATCGACTGGAAGAAAAAAGAAGAACTGGATAATTACGATTCAGGATCGTGCCTTAAATTTCCGAAGGACCATCATCTTTTTTTGAAAAAAATTCAGACGATCTTCCCCTGGTTTCTCAATTTTTATGCGGGATTGGACCCATTCGGTTTCTATAAAAAAGAAATTGACAAGGCGCTCGATCTTACCGAAGAGGACTGGGAAAGTTTTAACTACGACGATATCAACTTGGGACTGACTCAAAAAATGGAGGCTGATAATTTAACCTTCTATAAAACCCACTTCAATAGAAGCATCGCGATCAGAGTTCCCACCTTCTGGGAGAGAAGCTCATTGCAGCGTCAGCACGAAATCGCGGATCCCGGCGACCAAATGAAATAGAAAGATGAAATAGCCAGAGGGAATAACCAGAGGAAATAGTAAAGATGTGTGGGATCGCAGGCGTATTGAGACTTCATTCACAAATATCGCTCTCCCCCTATCTCCCCCAATTCACAAAAATGCCCGATCAATTTGTTCATCGGGGGCCAGATCACCTGGGAACATGGCATAACGATGATGTTTTTTTGGCGCACGCGCGATTAAAAATCGTCGATTTATCCGAACAGGCAAATCAACCGCTTTTTAACGAAGACCGCTCTGTCGCGCTCTTATTTAACGGCGAGATTTATAATTTTAAGACGCTTCGTTCTCAATTGATTCAAAACGGGCACCGTTTTCGTTCTGAAGGAGATGGAGAAGTCATTGTTCATCTCTATGAAGAACATGGCGAATCTTTTGTAAGGCATCTGGATGGAATGTTTGCGCTGTCACTCTGGGATCAGAAACAAAAGAAGCTGATTCTTGCGAGGGATCGTACGGGGGAAAAACCGCTTTTTTTTGTCAGTTCTTCTTCATTTTTTTTCTTTGCCTCTGAAATCAAGGCCTTCTTTCCCATCCCTCAAATCCAAATAGAAAAAAATGAAGAGGTCTTTCCCCTTTACTTTGTCCATGGCAACATCCCCACCCCTCAAACATTCTACAAAAATATCTGCCAACTTGAGCCTGCCCATCTTCTCATCTGCGAAGCGGGACGTCCGCTGAAAAAAATAGAATATTGGGATTTAAAAACCTATTTCAGAAATCAAAAGCGGCGCATTCAAAAAACCGAAGCGATCGAGACCATCAGGCATCTCTTGAAAAACGCCGTCTCAAAACGGCTGATTGCGGATGTGCCTGTCGGCGCGTTTTTGAGCGGCGGCATCGATTCAACGATTATTACCGCGATTGCAAGAGATGAGCTCCAAAAAAGGCTTCGAACATTCAGCATCGGATTCGAGGGGGATCCACAATATGATGAATCCCCTTACGCAAGAATCGCGTCTCAACGTTTTCAAACCGAGCATCAGGAATTTCATCTGACCCCTCAGATGGTCCCCGAACTTTTTGACAGGATTCTGTGGCACTACGACGCCCCTTTTGCCGACTCTTCCGCTATTCCCACATCTGTTGTCTCACTGCTTACGCGAAGGGAGGTTACTGTGGCGCTTACCGGTGATGGGGGGGATGAAAATTTTGCCGGATACCAACGTTTCGTCGCTTCAGTCTGGATGGAGAAGATTCCGCCATTTTTCTGGAAAGCGCTAAAAACCGTTTGCCCGAAACCTGCGTCATCCACCTTCACCCCCCATAAAAATATGAAATTTTGGTTTTCCCGAATATCGCGCGCTCTTGAAGCAGCCAATCTCCCGTTAGAATCGAGAATTTGCAGATGGCTCTCCTATTTCTATACAGACTTGAGAAATCTTCTAAATCCTGCGTTTTGTTCATCGATTACAGTTTTTGGAGAGCTTTCATCCGCACTGAGAGCCCCCTTCTCAAACGAAGATTTGAGAAGCCTCACCGCGCTCTCCAAACTCCTCTATCTCAATTTCAAAGGCTATCTGGCTAACGATCTCAATGTCAAAATGGACCGTGCCAGTATGATGCATTCACTCGAAACCCGCGCGCCGTTCTTGGACCATCATCTGATCGAATATTGCGCCTCTCTCCCCGACTCTTTTAAGATCAGGGGATTTCAAACCAAATATATTCTCAAAGAAGCCTATAAAGATATTTTGCCAAAAGAAATTCTTAAACGGAGGAAAGCGGGATTTGGAGTCCCCCTTGGAAAATGGTTCAGGGGTCCTCTTAAACCCTTTTTACTCGACAAATTGAATAATATTAAAGACTCAGCCGGATATATTAATCCTCATTATGTGCGAGAACTCCTCGCCGCCCATTTCCGCGGCGAAGACCATTCAATGAAATTATGGAACGTCCTTATGTTCCACGCGTGGAATACTTCTGACCCTAAAAGAGCGCAGGACTTCCGTTAAAATCGCAACCGCAAGGAGCAGCAGTCCGCCGGCAAGAAGACCATTTAAATCCAACAAACGAAAATGAATCCATTTTTGAATCCCCTCATTTGCCATGAATACCAGCGCGGAGAGCGTGACTGCCAGCATAAAGAGCGTGGGACAGAGGGTTAGCCAGAAGGCCTTGCGCTTTGTCTTCCAGAGCCAAATGGTAACCCCGGTCAGCGTTAACGCGGCCAATAGCTGATTGCTCGATCCAAATACAGGCCAAATACTTTTCCAGGCGGGAACCTGAGACGACCCAAAAGTATTTGTAAGAAAAATATAAGCGAGCGGAATAAGAAGGGTCGCAAGCGTGCTTCCATACCGCGCGACTCTCCCCTTCTGCCAGCCGGTAAATTCCTGAAAAATATATCGTCCAAGCCTTGTTGCCACATCAAGCGTGTCAAAAATAAATGTCGCAAACGCAAGCATTCCAAAAGAGACCGCAAATTGAAGATCGATCCCCAAGACAGAGATAAATTTCCCAAGCCCTTCGGCATAAATAAGCCCTGGATCTTTTCCTGAAACCGCCTGTGGCGCCATAACCATCACCGTTGCAAGGGCCATCACGGCCACAACCCCCTCTAAAAGCATCCCCCCATATCCAATCAGTTTCGAATGGCTTTCTTTGGAAATTTGTTTTGAAGTTGTGCCAGATGAGACAAGTCCATGAAAACCAGAACATGCCCCGCATGCAATCGTCACAAACATGATCGGGAAAAGAGGCTGTCCCAGCGGGTTCGTAAACGAAATGAACATCGGATATTGAATCTTAAAACCCCCCAAGAGCATCCCAAAAACACCGCCAATCAGCGCAACGTAGAGAAAAAATCCCCCAAGATATCCCCTCGGCTGAAGAAGAATCCACATCGGAACCACGGAGGCGATAAAACAATATCCCAAAATGATCAAATCCCAGATCACCCCCTGATTTAAATCGCCCGGCAGGCGAACCGGAAGATATTGTCCGCCCCATATAATGAGCAGTAAAAGAGGCGCCCCAAAAGACGTCGCAAGCCAGAGAGGAACTTTGAACCGGTAAAGCGCAAGCCCCATCGCCGTCGCAAGAAGAAGATACATAAAAGAAGACGATGCGACAGCCCCACCGGCTTTGGGCTCAATAAAATAGCGCGCAGTCAAATCGGTAAACGCGATAATGATGTAAATAATAGAGAGCCAGATAAAAAGCAGAAACAAGAAATAGGCGCGACGACCCACCTGCTCTCTCACAATCTCTGCGATCGATCGGGCATGATGACGAACTGAAGCGACGAGCGACGAAAAATCATGAAACGCGCCGATAAAAATCGCGCCCAACACAATCCAAAGAAGCGCCGGCCCCCACCCGAACCAAATTCCGGCTGTGATAGGCCCAATAATCGGCCCGGCCGCCGAGATTGCGGCGAAATGCTGGCCGAGAAGAACGGGCGGCTTTGTTGGAATGTAGTCAATGCCGTCATTCAGACGAATCGCAGGTGTCGGCTGGGAATCATCAAGCCCAAAAAGACGGGAGATGATGCCTCCATAAATCCAGAATGCAAGCAGAAAAAGTCCCAGAACAAAAATCGCGATGATTTCAACACCCATATCTTTTTTTATTTCTAACCGATTCAAAAATGTGGACAAGGATTTTTTTTTTCGCTATCGTAAAAATCAATGAAGGTATTGGTGTCAGGGGGAGCGGGATTTATTGGCTCCTATCTGTGCGAAGAATTGCTCCTGAAAGGACACGAAGTCTTTATCATCGATGACCTCTCCACCGGCAGCAAGGAAAACATAGAACACCTCGTAGAATCGTCTAAGTTCCATCCGTTCTTTGAAACGATTATGAACGAATCGCTTCTCAAGGATCTGATAGATCAATGTGATCTTATATTTCACCTGGCCGCCGTTGTTGGCGTAAAAAATGTGATTCGTTCTCCGGTTGAAACGATCCAACGCAATGTCAAAGGAACTGAGCTTGTTCTTAAATTTGCGAATGTGAAAAAAAAGAAAGTCTTTCTGACCTCCACCTCCGAAGTTTACGGAAAGGGGAATAAATCCACTTTTAATGAAAGGGACGATCTTACGATCGGTCCAACCTATATTGGAAGATGGAGCTATGCCTGTTCCAAGGCCATTGACGAATTTTTGGCGCTTGCCTATTGGAAAGAATATAAACTCCCCGTTGTCGTTGTAAGACTCTTCAACATCATCGGGCCCAGACAAACAGGACGATATGGAATGGTGATGCCGAGATTTATTGATCAGGCCCTTCAAAACAAACCGATCACCATTTATGGAGACGGGAAACAAACACGCTGCTTCCTCTATGTAAAAGACGCGGTTTCCGCCATGATCAACCTTGCGTTTCACGAAGGAACCATCGGAGAAATCTTCAATTTGGGGAACCCCCATGAAATCTCTATCAACGATCTTGCAGCCCTTATCGTAAAGATAACAGAGTCAAAATCGACATTTCAATTCATCCCCTACGATCAATGCTACGATAGCGGTTTTGAAGATATGCCGAGGCGCGTCCCCGATATTCATAAAGTTCAATCCCTTATTTCCTTCGAACCAAAAACGGATCTGACTGAAATGATCCGATTTATCATTCATGAGAAAACTTTAAAAACATCCCCCCGATCCGCCCCGCTGTTAAGAGATATTTCACGGGAACATGCTTCATTGTAAGAATAAGCCTGATTTTTACGGCAGTCTCTCAAAATTCTTCGTCTGCGCGCTGGCTGTTTCCATCCCTCTCAGCAAAACGGCAATACACATTTCTTTACTCTTTGCTTTATTTTTCTTCATTTTAAAGAAGATATCGGAAAGACAACTGCTGACCCATACCCCGCTCTCCAAACCGATCGCCATTTTTCTCTGCTACGCGCTCATATCGCTTCTGTGGGGCAACCATCCTGAATTAAACATCCGCGGGGTGGTTAAACTTTTCAAAGATTTTGCGGTTTTCTTTCTCGTCGTTGAATTATTTCAGGAACGCAATTCTTTAAAAACTTTGCTTCACTGTTTGCTCGCCGGAGCCGTTATTACCTGCCTCAATGGATTTTTTCAGTACTGGAACGCCCTCGATTTTCTCTATTCACAGGAATTTGGAGCGCGCATTACCTCAACCTTTAAAAACCCAACTGTCCTGTCAACTTATATTGCTTGCATTTTGCCCCTGCCAATCCTGTTTCTTAAAAAGGGCAACCTAAAAAACAATCTCCTCTGCTTCTCCGTGGCCGTGCTATTTGCAATGATCTTTATTTTTTCATTCAGTCGTAATACCTTTTTTTTATTTTCACTGGCATTGATTTTTTTAGGATGGTTTGGCGCCCCATTCAAACGTTTCACGAAAATAGCGCTCATAACCCTTTTCATTATTCCACTTCTCTTTATAAAACTTTCCCAGACCCATAGCATCGCGCAGATGGTTATAAATCCGTCCGTCAGTCCCTCGTTGGCAGAACGCACTTACCTATGGAAAATTGCCAAAGAAATGATCTCTGATCATCCATTGGCGGGACATGGAATTAACAGCTACGCGGAAATTCGTTCGAACTATTTCCCCCCGATTGATCAAATGCCCCCTTCTTTCAGATACCTTCACGATGCGCATCCCCATAACAGCTACTTAAAAATCTGGATTGAAAGCGGCTTGATGGGACTTCTGCTCTATCTATCGATATTTTTTGTTTTTCTGATTTTTATAATGAAAGTTTTCAGACAAACACCCCATAGCGAACGCCGGCGGCTTTATCCCTATATGGTCGGTCTTTCCGTGTTTGTTGTTTCGTCTTTATTTGACACGTTTTTGATGGGAGCGCTGCAGCTCAGAATGGTATTTTGGCTGCTTGCCGCCCTCTTTTTTGTTGAATTGAAAACCCTGGAATCTAGGCAATGCTCATCAATTTTTGAAGCTGTTCCGACGAGAGATGCCGCAACGGTCCCAGCTGACGGGCTGCAAACATAACCTGCGCGACATGCTCCATTCGTTCCAATTTGTTAAAGGCATCCCAAAGATCTTTTCCCAGACAGAGAACGCCATGGCGATCCAATATCAGGGCATCATGCTTTCGAATGAATTCCCGGATTCTCTCTGGCACTTCATAAGAGGTAGGCGTTGTATAGGGAACAACAGGAATCTCTCCTACGGAAAGAACAACCTCGGGGAGATGATCCTTCCCGAGGTCGAGCCCGGCCAACGTGTGAGCAATACAAAAAATGGGATGGGCATGAACCACCGCGGAGATATCCTGTCTCTCTTCATAGACCTTAAGATGCATAAGAATTTCCTGAGAGGCCCGACCCCCTCCTGAAATCTTTTTCCCTTTTAAATCAGTAACAATCATGAGCTCAGGCTTGAGAAAACCTTTATGAACACCGGATGGCGTAATGAGCAAACGTTCATGATGATATCGAACGCTCACATTTCCATCTGTTGAACTGATAAAGTTCTTTTCATACATCTGCCGGCAAACTTGAGCGAGCTCCTTCCTGTGTTCCCTTTCCGTCTTCATAAAAACCCTATCTATCGAAGCATCTTTCTGGTGTCAATAAACCGCTATTATGATAATGTTCAATCCCTATGGCAAAAAAGATCGGTCCCTATTCGCTTGAACTCCTTGAAACGGGGGAATTTGCGTTGGATGGAGGGGCAATGTTTGGCGTTGTCCCAAAAAATATATGGCAAAAAACAAATCCCGCTGACGATAAAAATCGAATAACGATGGCCCTTCGCGTTCTTCTGGTACGATCCAAAGATCGCAATATTCTCGTCGATACCGGCATCGGAACAAAATGGGATGAGAAATACCAGAAAATTTATCGCATTAACCATGGAAATAACACGCTTGAAAAATCACTGGCATCGGCAGGAATAAAGACAACGGATATTACAGATGTTATCCTCACGCATCTTCATTTTGATCATGTCGGCGGGTGCACCTATAAAAAGGGGGGGGAGATTAAGCCTGCGTTTCCAAACGCGACTCATTATATTCAGAAAGAGCAGTGGGACTGGGCATTTCACCCAACTGAAAAAGACCGGGCAAGTTTTCTGAAAGAGAATTTTGAACCGTTGATGTCGGTAAAATTAGAACTTCTTTCAGGAGAATCTGAACTTTATCCTGGAATCTCTATTCTGATTTCACATGGACATACTCCATCGATGCAGCTTGTAAAAATTTCAGATGGCAAAGAAACGCTTTTATATTGCGCGGATCTCATCCCGACTTCCGCCCATATCCCAATTCCTTACCTCATGAGCTACGACAATATGCCGCTTGTTTTGATGGATGAAAAGCGGCATATTCTGGATCAGGCTGTAAGAGAAAACTGGATTCTTTGTTTTGAACACGATCCCTTGATCGGCGCCGCAACCGTGAAGAAAGATTCTTTAAACGGCCGGTTTGGTTTAAAAGAGCGGATCACAGTCTGACGCTGGGGTGGCGGAACTGGCAGACGCGCAGGACTTAGGATCCTGTGGGGCAACCTGTGGAGGTTCGAATCCTCTCCCCAGCATTTATTTTTGCAGAGCAAAAATAAATGCGAATCCATAATGAGCAGACAGTCCAGTGAACTGTCTGCGACAAAAAGAGGATTCGAAGGATATTGCATTATTAAACAGAAAATTATTTTCTTGCATTCCTTTTTTAGCTATGCTTTTTAATGCCTCATCGTAAACGAACCTAACACAAAAGGAGGTATCATATGTGGCATAGGTCAATTCTTTTTTTAGTAACGCTTTTGCTTTCTCCGTCTGTTTTTTCGGATGGTGGAATAGCAGCAGCAGAACCGATGCATCAAGATCCTGAAGAAGGATTTGTTGCTCCCGGAAACTTCTATTGGACAAGGCTCTATTGGAAAGGAACCAAAGACGCGTTTGACCGGGGGGCGCTCTATTTCGTTGATGAAAATGGAAGCGAATCGAGAACCAATCTTTTTCTAATTGCGGGGATGAAAAAAACGATTCATTCTGCAAAAAGGTACAATGAAGAAGCGCTGGAATCTCTCAAAACCTATCAAACTCCATCAGAAGTTCTTCCTAAGCGAGACGATTGGGATAATTTTAGGACCGGGGTGGTAAAGGTTGCAACAAAGCCATGGGGTTTGATTCAGCGCAAGGCTGAAAAAGTAAAAGAAAATGCGGAGAGAAATTATGAGGATATGGGAAATCAGTCTCTCAAAAACTGGGGTCCTCTTGGACGCATCGTTGTAACCGCATGGAATGGCCTTCAGATTGTGGGCGAAACCATCGGAATTATCGGTGTTGAGCTTCCGCTTGAATTTGCTTTTAGAATCGTTCCAAAATATTGGATTGGCGTTACCCTCGATCCTGAAGACGGAATTGTTACCCGTGACGGTTTTGTCTCAAGCAGTGTGCGTCCGCTTCTTCGCCCATTCTTGCCGGCTCTTGGCGCTGGCTGGTGTTGGGGAGTTCTTGAGCCTTCTAATGTCGCGCTGCGCGGCGCACCCTCCGCAACAGCAGGGGCTGTTGGGTCGCTGCTTACAGGCATGACAGCTCTCGCGGAAGGGGGAAAATATCTGGTCTGGGATTCGTGGAGGAATGAATCAACTTCAACTGTTGAAGAGACGGCTTTCTATCAAACAAAAGATGGAAAGAATGTCGGCTTTATCATTCCAGTTCCCGAAGATCCAAAAGTGAGCAACGATGTAAGAGCTCTCTTTGAAAATGCTCAGGATTCCAACGCCCTCGCTCTCGGGTTTGAAGAAGTTATTTCTCAAAACCCGGACAAAAAATGGATTGCGCTGAGCTACATTACTTCAAGACTCGCTGAAACGATCCATGCCCTCCATGAAAATGGGGAACAGTATCAGGGTGAAGATCGGGAAGCGCGTTTAACAGAAGCTGCGTATCTCTCCAATCTCAAAGCTGTTTATTCAGAGGCTTTGAAAGAAGAGATGGAAGGCACATAGCAAGTCATTTTCCGGTAAGGCCTCAGTTATGGGGGAAGACAAGGCCCGACGACCGAGAACGCAGTATTACCCCATAAATGAGGCCTTAGACGAACCAGCTTGAAAGAGCTGGTTCGTCGGCCTTATATTGTGCTATCATTCTCTTCGTGCGGCTCGGAATTGTCGATTTAGGAACCAATTCACTCCGATTTGATATCTACGAAATTGATTCCTCTAAAAATAAAAAATTGCTTTACAGAATCAAGAAAATGATCCATCTCGGAGAAGATCTTTTTGTCACAAAAAAAATATCCATGGCCGCAGAAAGGCGTGTTCTTAAAACCCTTTCCAAAGTTGTTAAAATAGCTCAAACCCGCCGAACCGATAAAATGTGCTGTTACGGCACAAGCCCGTTTCGGGAAGCCGTAAACGCAGAAAGACTTCTTAAAAAAATTCAAAAAAAAACAGGTCTCAATATCGAAGTTATCTCTGGCCAACGCGAAGCTGATCTGATTGCAAAAGGAATTCTTGAGAATGTGAGATCTCTAAAACCAATCCTCCTAATCGATATTGGAGGGGGGAGTAGTGAACTTACACTCGCCAAAAATGGCGCCTATAAATTCTCTGTCAGTATTCCTTTTGGATCTCTCAAACTCCAGGATATTTATTTAAAAAAACATCCCCCCTCTCAAGAAGCCATCAAAAAAATGAGACAAGCTATTGGAAAAATGCTGGAAGAGAAATTAGGCTCTTATCAACGCGAAAAAATTACGAACGCGATTGGGAGCGGGGGAACCATCAAGGCCCTTTATAAGGTTACTCACTCCCGCCATAAAAAAATCGATATTAAGAACTTGGAAAATTTTTTAGAAAAAATTAAAAATAAAAAACTCCCCGAACTAAAATGGCTGCTAAAAACGGAAGGGCGTCGGGGGGATATTATTCTTGCGGGAACGATCTTATTGATTGAATGTCTTAATTTTTTTAATCTGAAATCAGTTTCGGTAACAAAACAGGGTTTGAGAGACGGCATTCTTCTCAAGCAAATAGACGATGCTTAAACTTCATAAGCCGCTTACAGACGAGCACATTTTTGAGAGCATTAAAGCGACGGTTCGAAAGATAGCGAGGGAAGATGTGGCCAGGGCTGATCTCAAAATCGTAGACACAGCCCTGAAAGAGCTGGTTTATACATTTAAAATCTTCGCCCCTTATCGTGGAAAGCGTAAAATAACGGTATTTGGCTCGGCGAGATCGCTTCGATCTGATCCTACCGCCCGCCAGGCCAGACGATTTGCAAAAGAGATTGTTCGCCTCGGGTATATGGTTTTAACAGGCGCGGGGGGGGGGATTATGCAGGCCGCGCAGGAAGGGGCCGGGAGTAAAAACAGTTTTGGGCTCAATATCCGGCTTCCGTTTGAGCAAAAAGCCAATCCTGTCATCAAGGGTGATCGAAAGCTCATTCATTTTAAATATTTCTTCACCCGAAAGTTGACGATGGTCAAAGAAAGCGACGCGCTCGTTTTGTTCCCAGGGGGCTTCGGCACTCAGGATGAAATGCTTGAAACCCTAACCCTTCTTCAAACGGGGAAAACCCTTCCCAAGCCGGTTGTCTGCATCGACAAAAAAGGGGGGGGCTATTGGAAGCAATGGAAAAGATTTAATTTCGGAACACTGATAAAAAATCATCTGATTTCAAAAGAAGATAAAAATTTTATTTTTTTTACGGATCAAATAGAAGATGCCGTTTCTCATATCACAAAATTTTATCACAATTATCATTCGCTTCGTTTTTTTGAAAAATGGCTTTTGATCCGGGTCTGGAGGCTGCCATCCAATCTTGAGCTTAAGAAACTGGGGCAGCAGTTCAAGGACATCTTGTCGGGCGGGAGCATTCATCCCATTCCAACGCACCTCTTGCCCGATCCAGAACATGAAGCGCTCCCACTAAAAACGCTCCGTCTTCAATTCAATCGAAAGAATTTTGGAAGATTAAGGCAATTGATTGATGAACTTAATGAGTATTAACCATCATAAATTCACGCTGGGCATGTTCCCAATAAATGGCGCGCCGTTTAATCTCAAAAAAATCTTTTGAAATACCGGCCAATCGTTTATCCCATTGCGGATCCGGGCTTTGCCCTTCGACAATTTTTCGAAACTCTGAAACCAGTGTTGCCATTGCGTAGGAATCTAACAAGATTTTTTTAAATGCCCATGTCATGATGAACGCACAGATCAAAAAATAAAGTTTCAGCGATGGCAAAAACATGAATAGTCCCAAAAGCGGGGGTAAAAGAATCATAAAGTAAGCGGCAGAAAAAAGGATTGTCAAAAGATAAATATACGCGGAAGATTTATAAATTTTTTTAAAATTTTGCGCGCAAAGAATCAAACTTTCCCGCAAATTCCCCCAGAGAATTTCATCTTTTTTTATGAAACAATGACTGATTAGAAGATCATCCACGTACTTAAGGCCCAAAGATCTGATTTTTTGAAAAAGCGGCCACTGTCTTCGATATAGAAATAAAGTTGGGAATATCTCATTCAGACTTTTATGAAGTCTCAAATAGGCGTCATAAATTCTCTGCCGATTCCCAAATTTTTGCGTCACTTTTTTTCTGGCAAACCGAATCTGAAATTTTGTCACCGGCACCTTTTCATGAGTAACCAATTCAGTAAGAACCGCCAGATAATTGGCTTCGAGGATTGAAAAAACCTGCTGTTTAAAGAAACGATATATTAAAATAGCCCCGCCTAAACCAAAAAAGAACAATGCCACTGTAATCATAGGATTCTTAAAGATTAAGGAAAAACCTGAAATGACCCCCCAATAAAGAATGGCGCCGAGGGCAAAAAAACCATACCACCTCGTTCGGAGACAAACCTGTGGCCATGTTCTTAAGAAATAGCGCCAGCCGATTTTGAGTTCTTCGAACATTCGTCAGGGGATTTTTAACCCCCTTTTAATGTTATCGGCAGAATTGCCTATTTTTTTAAATTGACAACGCCATTTTTTCAAAATGGCGTGCCTACTGGTTGACAAAATCTGTCACCTGGTTATCATTAAGGATAGTGACGCAATTTGTGGCTCTGGAACGTCGATAGGAAGCCAGGCAGTTTTAGAACTAAATCATAAGTAAGAACATAGACTTAAGCATAATGTTTGCAGCACAAAAAAATTCGGGTCCCCTTTTGGAAGATTCGGGAGAACGCCGTTCTTTAAAGGTCATTTTGTCAGACCCGAGGGCAAAGGAGCAGACGCTCTGGTTTCTCTTTTTCAGGGCGATGGTAACCTCACTTCTTTTGGCTATTACGCTGATCTATCAGATTAAAGACAGCGCAGTTATTCGCCCGCAAGACCTCTTCCCAATTTATTCGCTGATCGGCCTAACCTATTTTATTACAATCTTATTCACGCAGATTCTCGACCGGATTAAAAACCTGACCACTTTTATTGTCAGTCAAATTGCCTACGATATTCTATTTACGACAGCGTTGATTTATATTACCGGCACCCAACAAGCCGTCTTCACTTTTCTCTATCTTTTTACGATCGCCTTTGCCTCTTTTTTATTTTACCGGGCAGGGGCGCTCTATGCGGCGGCTTTTTCAAGCATCTGCTTTAGCACGCTTCTCATCCTCGATCCAATCCCCCAGAGTGAGAAACATCTTCTGACGCTTATTTTTAATAATATCGCGTTTTTTCTTGTTGCCTTTTTGAGCAGCTATATCGCTGAACAATTCCAGGAGTTCGGAATTAAACTGAAGAAAGAACAGGAGAGCGTCCGGGAACTTGAAGATCTCAATAGAATCATCATTGACAACATGAAGTCAGGATTACTTACGACGGATCTTGAAAACCGCATTATCTATTTCAATCGCTCGGCCGAGATCATCACTGGCTTTTCACTCAATATTATTTACAAAAAAAATATCTTTGAAATCTTTCCGGATCTTAAAAAACCTTGGTTTAAAAAATTATCCGGAATCCGGAAAGAACCCCCTATCCGGCAGAGCTTTATTTTTAAAAAATTCCCGAATGAAGAACTGACATTCGGTTTTTCACTTTCACCCCTGCGTGACGCAAATAACAACCATTGCGGTTACATTCTTCTTTTTGAAGATCTCACAAAAATCATCCAGATGGAACAGCATCTCCAGAGATCCGATAAACTGGCCGCAGTTGGAAAGCTTGCCGCCGGAATCGCGCATGAAATCCGAAATCCACTGGCATCCGTAAGCGGTTCCATCGAAGTTTTGAGCAGAGAACTCGATGTCAGAAATGAAAATAAAAAACTAATGGATATTGTTTTAAAAGAAACGGAAAGACTGAATCATCTTGTAAATGAATTTCTTGATTACGTTAAACCGACCGACATTCCGAAAGAATCTTTTGATCTTTGCGAAATAATTGAGGAAACAGTGAACGCAATCGCCCTTAACCAATCGATCTCTAAAAACGTGAGAATTTCATTTCTGCCTTCCCAGAAAAAATGCCAGATCATGGGAAACAAGGAAAAAATGAAACAGGTTTTCTGGAATTTATTCCTGAACGCGCATCAGGCCATGCCAAAGGGGGGCGATATCCAAATTCGGACAACCCGGAAAGAAGATCAAATACAAATCGAAATTTCGGATTCAGGCGCAGGCATTCCGGAAGAAATTATCAATAAGATTTTTGACCCCTTTTTTACAACAAAGTCAAAAGGGACAGGATTGGGATTATCTCTCGTTCATAAAATTATTGAAGCCCATGAGGGACGAATTTTCGTAAATTCAAAAGAGGAAGAGGGAACAACGTTTACCATAACGCTGCCTACTGCCATTTGAAATATGCCATTTAAAATATGGATGAGGAGGAAGCCATGACAAATGAAACACTAATCAAAATTCTCGTCGTTGATGACGAAGAGAGCCTTCGCGAATTCCTTGAGATTATGCTCAAACGGGAGGGATATGACGTCGCAACGGCTGCCGATGGAGAGCAGGCAATCAAGCTTTTGGAAAAGAAAAGTTTTGATTTGATCATAACCGACCTTCAGATGCCAAAAGTCCATGGCATGGAGGTGCTGTCAAAGGCCAAAGAAATTGATCCCGACTCGGTGGTCATTGTCATTACGGCATTCGGTTCCACCGAATCGGCTGTGGAGGCAATGAAACTCGGGGCTTACGATTACATCACAAAGCCTTTCAAGATCGATGAGATCAAATTGATTATCCGAAAGGCTTTGGAAAAAAGAACCCTTTTTATCGAAAATATTTATTTAAAAAAAGAACTGGGGAGCAAATATCACTTTGGAAACCTCATCGGAAGCGCCCCTTCGATGATCAAAATCTATGATCTCATCCAGCGTGTAAGTCAGACAAGGACCAACATATTGATCACGGGAGAAAGCGGAACTGGAAAAGAACTTGTCGCAAAAGCAATCCATTATAACGGCCCGCTTAAAGACAAGCCTTTCGTAACCGTAAACTGCGGCGCGATTCCGGAGAACCTTATAGAGAGTGAGCTCTTTGGGCATAAAAAGGGCTCTTTTACCGGGGCCATTTCAGATAAGCTCGGTCTTTTCGAAGTTGCCAATAATGGAACGATCTTTCTGGATGAAATCGGGGAACTCCAGCACCACGTCCAGGTAAAATTGCTGCGTGTCCTTCAGGAAAAAACCTTTAAAAAGGTGGGAGGCATTGAAGATATTAAAGTCAACATCCGCGTAATGACCGCAACGAATAAAGAGCTTCAGGCGGAAGTTGCCAATGGGCGTTTCCGTGAGGATCTTTATTACCGCCTGAATGTCATCCACATACAACTGCCGCCGCTCAGAGAGAGAAAGGAAGACATTCAAATCCTTGCCATGCATTTTCTGGAAAAATATAATGCGCAGCTTGGAAAAAAGATCAAAAAGATCTCCAAAGAAGCCATGGATGCCCTCATCAATTATGATTATCCCGGAAATGTAAGAGAGCTTGAAAACATCCTCGAAAGAACCGTTGCCCTCGAAAACGGGGTTGCGATTCTTCCAGAGAGCCTCCCCCCCGTCGTCTTTCATCCGGGCGCGGCAGCAACCACTGGCAAGAAGCCGCTCCCTTCAGAAATCGCAGTCACAATGGAAGGGATCGATCTTGAGAAGATTGTAGGAGAGATCGAAAGGGATCTCTTGCAAAAAGCGCTCAAAAAAGCGGGGGGCATCAAGAAAAAGGCTGCAAAGCTTTTGGGGATCAGCTTTCGATCGATGAGATACAGACTCGAAAAATATGGCATGGAATAATTTTTTTTACATCGTTTTCGGCGCCATTGTTGGAAGCTTTCTCAATGTCTGTATTGTAAGACTTCCAAAGGATGAGTCGGTTCTTTTTCCACGCTCTCACTGCCGATCATGTGAGACCCCGCTTCCATTCTATGATCTCATTCCGATTGTCAGTTATATCTGGCTTTGGGGACAATGTCGTCACTGCGGTCAAAAAATAGCCGCTGAATACCCGATCGTTGAGGCGCTCACCGCTATACTTTCCTGGGTTGTCTTTGATGAATTTGGTTTAACAGCAGGCGGGATTTCTTATTTCTTCTTCATCTCTTCTCTGATCGTTGTGACATTTATTGATCTTCACCACCGTATTATCCCGGATACGATCAGCATTGGGGGAATCATCCTTGGATTCCTTCTCTCTTTTGGGCTGCTCGGGATCAATTATATCGAATCCCTGCTTGGAATTCTCCTCGGCGGCGGACTCCTTCTTCTTCTCGCTTATATCTATTTCAAAGCGACAAAACGGGAAGGGATGGGCGGGGGGGACATAAAGCTTGCCGCAATGATGGGGGCCTTCTTAGGCTATAAAAATATTTTTGTCGTTTTAATGGTGAGTTCTATTCTCGGTTCTCTCTGGGGACTTTCCCTTGTTCTTCTTAGAAAACAAAATCTTAAAGAAGCGATTCCTTACGGCCCTTTTTTGGCAGCCGCAGGAATCATCACACTCTTCTACGGCGAGCATATTCTTTTTTTTCTTGGTTATTAGGGTTTTGGTTCTTCGTCTTCTATCAGATCCTCATTCACCCGAATCGTTGCGTTTTTTCTCAAATTTGAGAAAAACTGACTGTAGATTGCTTCCTGTTTTTTTGCCATCGCCTGGGATTGAAGCCTGCGTTTATCCGCATCCTTAAACTTCCGAACGCCAGTCAGTTTGATAATATGATAGCCATATTTGGTTTTCACAAGATCACTGATGTCCCCCACTTTTTTAAGATTAAACGCGGCATCACTGAATTCTTTGACCATGCTGTCTCTGATAAAATAGTCGAGATCTCCATCATTTTTCGCGGAAGGGCCGTTCGAATAGGTTTTTACGAGTTTTCCAAAATCCTCTCCCGCTTTGGCGCGCCTTAACGCCTCTTCGGCCCTCTTTTTGATTTCAGCCTCTTTCTCTTTTTCCGGGGATGTCCCGGACGGGACCTGAAGTAAAATGTGGCTTGCCCGAATTTCTCCCGATTCGTTGAAATACTTTTCAAGGTCTTCATCTTTTAACTTAATTTTCTCAAACTTTGAATAGACCTCGCGCTCCAAAAGATGCTGGGAGAGAAGAATGCGAAAATCGTATTGGGCCTTTTCTTCTTTATCGATCCCCCGTCTGGTCGCTTCCCGCGCCGAAAGTTCAAGATTAATCAGATTTTCAAGAAATGTTTTTTTGGGAATACGATATTTGAAGCGATCGACATACCACTGATAACGCTTGTTAAACTCGGCGAGCGTAATCCCCTCCCCATTGATCTCGGCAACCACCCCTTTTTGAGAAAGTTTGCCGGCTTTCGCCTCGCCATTGGGCGCTTTTTTACACCCCTGTAGAAGCAGTATGATAACTACCCATTGCGCTATTCTCATTTTTCCTCCTCCCATGGCGACAGCCATTCATTCGCGAATCTTCGAACCATCGGCAAAATTTCTTTCCAGTCCTGAACTTTTGCGGAAATACGATTCCCTGAACTCATCTGATACTGTTTTGGATTCGTTTTGACAAGTTCAATCACCCGGTTTGGATCGACCGGCGTTTGATCTGAAAAGGTCATAAATACTCTCTCCCTTCCGTAATCGATCGCTCTGATTCCCAATTTTTTGAGATAAAATTTGATCGCCATCAGTTCAAACAGATGATAAACGTTATCCGGAACCGGCCCAAAACGATCACGCATCTCCTCTTCTATCTCCATCAATTCTTCTTCATTTTGAATCGAAGAAAGATGGCGGTAAAACACGAGCTTCTCACTCATGTCTGGAATATAATCTTCATCGATATAAGCATCCATCTTCAAATTTATTTCGGGTTCCATGCCTAAATCGACATTCTCTCCTTTCAATTCACGAACCGTCTGCTCCAGGAGTTCCGTATACATTTCAAAACCGATCGCGGCGATATGTCCCGACTGATCTTTTCCCAAAATATTCCCGCCGCCGCGAATTTCCAAATCGTGGCTTGCGATTTTAAAGCCAGCCCCAAGTTCCGAGGCGCCCTGAATGGCCTGAAGTCGTTTTTTGGCGTCAGGGGTTATCTGATCTTCACCGGGAATAAGAAGATAGGCAAACGCCCGCTCATGCGATCGCCCCACCCGTCCCCGAAGCTGATAGAGCGTTGCCAAACCAAAGGTATCGGCGCGATCGATAATGATGGTATTTGCCGTCGGAATATCAATTCCGCTCCCCACAATGGTTGTGCAGACCAGAACATTAAATTTTTGGCCTAAAAAATCGTGCATCATTTTTTCAATCGCGCTCTCTTTCATCTGACCATGCGCAAAATGGATTTTGGCTTCAGGAACAAGCTTTTGGAGATGGCGCGTTATCCCCGCAATCGTTTCAACCCGATTGTGGAGAAAAAAAACCTGCCCCCCTCTGTGGATTTCGTTTAAGATCGCTTCACGAATTGTGTGATCGTCAAATTTCGAAATATAAGTCCGAATCGCCAGACGATCCTGCGGGGGGGTATTGATCACACTTAAATCACGAACTCCCATGAGCGACATGTGAAGGGTGCGGGGAATCGGGGTTGCCGTTAGCGTCAAAACATCGAGTTCGGTTTTCATCTTTTTGATTCTTTCTTTATGCACCACTCCAAAACGCTGTTCTTCATCGATAATGAGAAGGCCAAGGTCGCGAAATCCGATGTCCCGGGAAAGGAGACGATGGGTGCCAATCACAATATCAGCCCTCCCATCTTTAATCTTTTCAACCACCTTTTTTTGCTCCGCCGCTTTGACAAAACGAGAGAGCATCGCAACCTGAATGCCAAAGGGATCGAGCCTTTTCTGAAAGAGACGATAGTGCTGATCAACGAGAAGCGTTGTCGGCGCCAGCAGCGCCACCTGTTTTTTATCGAAAACCACTTTCACCGCCGCGCGAATCGCAACCTCCGTCTTTCCATAGCCAACATCGCCGCAGACGAGACGATCCATCGGTTTGGGCTCGCACAAATCGTGGATCACCTCTTCAATAGTCCTCGTCTGATCTTCGGTTTCCTCATACGGAAATGTTGCCTCAAATTCATGAAAATAGGGATCCGGGGGTGAAAATGAATGACCGCTCGCCTGCTGTCTTGCCGCATACAAATTCAGGAGCTCATAAGCTATCTCCTGAATCGCTTTTTTGACCCTCGATTTTGTTTTTTGCCATGCCTTTGCGCCCAGTTTATCGAGGGTAACCGCCCCCTCTTTACTCCCCAGATATGGCTGAATGACATTCAACCTGTGAACAGGAACATAAAGACGATCCTTGTCCGCGTATTCCATTAATAAATAATCGTTCTCGTGATCTGCGGTTTTGAGTCTCTTCAACCCCTGATAAAGCCCAATGCCATGATCGGCATGAACCATCGGATCCCCTATTTTCAACTCCGCTAAATTTGAGATGAACGGCGCTTTTTTCGAAAGACCGACCGTCTGGCTTGGGGCAGACCTTTTCTTTCGCTCGCCAAAAATTTCATCTTCCGTAATAAAGATTATTTTTTCATCCGGATCCCGAAAGCCTGAACTCAATTCGCCTGAAACAAAAATCAGATGAAAATGTTGAAATGCGGCGTTCTTTCGGATTTCATGAATCGTCTGAAGCGCGAATGATTTTTCCAGAAAAACGCAGCGAATGCCGTAAGGCTCCATCAATTCCCGAAAACGCTCATGCTGTATTTTTGTGTGCGCGGTCAAAATGACGACATATCCTTCATCGCGCCAATCTTTGAGATGCTCGGCAAGCGGGTTTAGAATTTCAAGCGATTTGTTTTTTATCTTTCTAAAGTCCAGATGAATATCCTGATTATCTTGCGTCTGAACAAAAATATTCTTTTCTTTTTCGGAAAGCATCCCGATGGGTGAAATATTGATATATTTTTGAGGATTCAGATAAGTCTCTATCTCTTTTTTTGTGGAATAAAAATCGGAGACCGGCGCTGAGATTCTTTTATCTTTAACCGCCTCCTGAAAATCGCGTTCGCATTCTTCCTCAAAGGCAGCCATTGTATCCCCAATCTTTGTCTTATCCGAATAAACCAGATCAAAACATTCCGGGAAATAATCCAAAAAATGCGACAATTTCGGGTAGAAAAAAGCAAGATAGTAATCGATGCCTGAAAAATAGACGCGATGTTTCACATATTCCAGAATCTGATCGCGATCCTCTTTTTTTACCCCCTGCTCATCCGCATGCCGTTTGATCGCCCGCAGCGCCTGTTCAACATGGGATTCTTCATAAATAATTTCCCGGCAAGGAATCACCGCGATCTCTGTGATATCTTTTTGCAAAGATCTCTGCGTGGCGGGATCGAACGTCCGGATCGTTTCAATCTCATCTCCCACAAATTCAAGGCGATATGGACCATGGTTTGGTGAAGAGAGCGGTGTAAAAAGATCAACAATCCCCCCTTTCACACTGAACGTCCCTTTATCCTCAACCGTCTGAACGAACTGATATCCGTTTTCAGAAAGCTCTTTGATCAACCTGTCACGATCGATCTCACTCCCCTGTTTCAAAAAAAGGGTCCGGTCGATCAGAACATCTGACGGAATAACGCGCTGCATAAGCGCATCGACTGTAGAAATGATCAAAAGATTCCTTTCCTGAAGAGACTGATAAAGAACTTTCAGTCGGGACATGATGACCTCTGGATGGGGGGAAAAGGTATCGAAAGGGTGAGACTCCCATCCCGCATAATAAAGAATGCGGTCTTTTAAATCCGGCAAAAAAAATGAAAGGTCAGAAACAAGATTTTCAGCCTCCGCAGACGACTCCGCAATGAAAAGGAGCGTGCCTCGCTTAAACGACCAATATGACGATAAAAAAAAGGCAAGACTCCCCCCTTTGAGACCGGTAACATTCACCCCCCCCGCGACCGCTGAAAGCGCAGAGAAATCAAACATGCTGAAGATGAAATTAGCATAGGAGACCCCGTTTGACGAGTTATTGATTCCTGTACAAATAAAATCATATTCGAATGGCCCCTTGAACCGGCTCGTAATTTATTTTATCTT
This sequence comes from uncultured bacterium, assembly GCA_964371555.1. Taxonomy (GTDB): domain Bacteria; phylum Bdellovibrionota; class JACOXK01; order 2-02-FULL-40-11; family 2-02-FULL-40-11; genus CAYJMQ01. The sequence continues at coordinate 40,444 of CAYJMQ010000007.1, forward strand.
GACGGACAATCATCGCCCGCAATATATCTAAAGTTATGTCAAAACAAATTCTCTTTTTAATACTTCTTTCGTTTTTTACATTGCCTCTTTTTGCGCAAACACCGGCGGGGGAAGTCTGTGAAGAAACAGATCCAAAAAAAATCGTCGCAGAAGTCTACGGACGAAAGCTCTCGGAAGAAGAGCTTAATCGATCTCTCAGTATTGATCTTTTCCAGATGCAGAAAAATATTTATAACCTGAAAAAACGTAAGATAGATGAATGGGTTGAAAAGATTCTCCTTGAAAAAGAAGCCTCCAAAAAGAAGTTAACGCTTGAACAGCTGATTGAAAAAGAAATCCGGAATAAAACAAGACCGGTAAGCCAGAAAGATATTGATAAATTTTATGAACAGAATAAAGAGCGTCTTCCGGGGACAAAAGAGCAGCTCGCAGATAGAATTAAGAGCTTCCTTGAGAATGAGGGGAGACAAACCACCCATCGCAACTATGTTGATCGCCTAAAAAAGACGGCGCGGGTCATCTATTCCATCTCCAAACCAGCACATCCCCGCATTGAACTTTCATTAACACCGGGACCCAGCCGCGGTAAAGAAAATGCAAAGGTCAAAATTGTCGAGTTCTCTGATTTTGAATGCCAAGGGTGCGCGGGCCTTGTTACCAAACTCGATCGTGTCTTAAAAAAATACGGAAGCAAGGTGAGCCTTGCCTTTAAAGCATACCCGCTCAGCTTTCACAAAAAAGCGGTTTTAGCCCATCAGGCATCGCTCTGCGCGGATGACCAGGGGAAATTCTGGCCTTATCATGACATTCTCTTTAAAAGCCAACAGGCTTTGGAAAGAAAAGATCTGGAAGGATACGCTGAAAGACTTAAACTCGATATGACAAAGTTCGGGCAATGTCTCGACAGCGGCGAAAAGTTCGCAAAGGTTCAAAAAGACATTTCAGAAGGCGATCAGGCCGGCGTCAATGCCACTCCCACCTTCTTCATCAACGGCAAGATCGTTGTCGGCGATATTCCCCAGGAACAGATTGAAGAGTTGATTAACGAAGAATTGAAGAAATAATTTTCATTTTTTAGCCACCATTTTCAACCAATCGATAAATAGCCCCGTTGTGATCAACGACATAGATTTCGCCATTACGGTCAACACCAAACGATGAAATCATATAGTCGGTGTCTTTAAGCAGTTTATTTTCAGAAACTTTCTCTCCATCCAGTTTCAACATCCAAATTTTTCCTGATAGATAATCCCCATAAATATAATATCCGGAAAGACCCGGTATTTTTTTACCCCGATAGACATAGCCCCCTGTAATGGATTCACCTTCCGAATGACTATACTCTAAAATCGGACGTTGAAACGGTTCTGACGCAGAACTGCCTTTGGGGGCTTTAAACAGATGGGTCCCCTCCATAATATTCCAGCCATAGTTTTTTCCCTTCTGAATCAAATCAATTTCTTCCCATTTGTCCTGCCCCACATCAGCCGCGTATAGGAGCCCCGTCGCACGATCAAAACAAAATCGCCATGGATTTCTCAAGCCATAAGCCCAAATTTCCGGACGAGCTGTTTTCACATTCCGAAAGGGATTGGCGGCTGGAATGGCGTATGGATTCCCCTTATCGATATCAATTCTTAAAATTTTTCCCAAAAGTGATTTTAAATTCTGCGCATTCCCCTGTGGATCTCCCGCCGATCCCCCATCCCCCGTCGCGATGTAGAGGAAGCCATCGGGACCAAATTCAAGATGTCCGCCATTATGATTATCGAAGGGCTGATCAAACTCAAGGATGACCCTTTCAGTCGATGCCACTCCCCGATCTGTTTCATTCGAAACCCGAAACTCTGATATCCTTGTTTTTAAATTGTCGCGACGATAGGTATAATTGACATAAAACTTTTTTGTCCTTCCATATTTGGGGTGAAAAGCAAGCCCCAAAAGCCCCTTTTCACCCCCTGTTTCAATCGCCTTTGAAATATCCAAAAAGGGTTCCGCCAATCCCTTTCGGAGAACATTCCTATCCTTTAAAATTTTAATTCTCCCCCCCTGCTCCACAATAAGCTGCTCCTTCGTCCCCGGGACTTGTGCAAAGAAAACCGGTTTATCCAGACCATCTGCTATTTTTTCAAGCACAATATCAGCTGAAAATATTGGGAGCGAAAAGATTGCAGGCCACAGAAAAAAAGAAAAAACTTTCACCTTCATTATTTTACAGTCTATATACCAGAACATTCAACTGATTGTTTCTTTCTCTTAATTGACAACCCGGGGTAGTTCCGATAAATCTCGCTAAATTGACGTGAAAGGTTAAGGACATTTAGGGATCCTTCGGCTTCGCCTCAGGATGACATATGTACACCCAATTCATAACTATCTTTATCTTCCTTTTAATCGGGGCGGCGATTGTGCCAGCCATTCTCCTTGTGGGGAAAATTCTTAGGCCTCATCATCCGGATGCGAAAAAACTGACGACTTATGAATGCGGTGAAGAGGCTGTTGGCTCTTCGTGGGTGCAATTTAATTTGCGATTTTATGTGATTGCGATCCTTTTTCTGATCTTTGATGTTGAGGCGGTCATCATGTTCCCTGTCGCGGCTGTTTTCAGGCAATGGATTTTAAGTTCTTCCGCCAATGCCTGGCTTGTCTTTACAGAAGTCTCCATTTTTCTTCTGATCCTCATTGTTGGGTTTGCTTATGCCTGGCATAAAGGGGACTTTGAGTGGATTCGGGAAAGGAAAAACTAAAGCGGTGTCATTCCCTGAATTTTTAAGAGAACTTCTGGCTTTTTCCCCTCTCATGGCCTCCCTCCCCCTTTGGGTCTACAGTTTCATTGCAATCCTGGGTCTTCTCTTCCTTTTCGTCTTCCCCTTCGCTGGAATTGCTGTCTACATTGAAAGAAAGATCGCCGGAGACATTCAGTCGCGTATCGGCCCAAACGTCGTCGGTCCTTATGGAATCCTCCAATGGATCGCGGATGCTTTAAAACTCCTGGTAAAGGAGGACATTATCCCCGCAAAGGCCGACCGAAAGCTCTTTATCTTTTCGCCGATGATTATCTTTATCAGCGGCGCGGCGGCTTTCGCTGTCATTCCCTTTGCTGAAAATCTGATTATTGCGGATCTCAATATCGGTATTTTCTATCTGATCGCGATTTCCTCGATGGTTACGCTTGGCATCATTATCGGCGGATGGGCCTCAAATAATAAGTGGTCGCTTTTGGGGGGACTTCGCGCGGCGGCACAAATTGTTTCCTATGAAATTCCCGTTGCGCTCTGTATTTTAACCGCGGTACTCGTCACCGGCACACTGGATATGACTCAAATTGTAAAAAACCAATCCCCCTACGCGTGGAATATTTTTCATAACCCTTTTATGACGATTGCCGGTTTCGTTTACTTTATTTCAGCGCTGGCTGAAGTAAACCGGACCCCTTTTGATATCCCGGAGGCGGAATCCGAGCTTGTTTCCGGCTACAACACGGAATATAGCGGCATGCGTTTTGCGATTTTTTTTCTCGTCGAATACGCGAACTGTTTTGTGATTTGCGCGGTGGCAACAACCCTTTTCTTCGGCGGATGGCATCTGCCGCTAATCGACATCTCAGGGCTTTCCCCCGCGTTTCGAATCCCGCTTGAGGTCGTTGTCTTTATGTCGAAAGCCATGCTTCTCCTCCTCGTCATTATGTGGATCCGCTGGACACTGCCGCGATACAGAGTCGATCAACTGATGAAACTCTGTTGGGAAATCCTCGTCCCCTTCGCCTTTGCGGCGCTTTTGGGAACAGCTCTTTGGATGGTTCTTTTTCAGGGGAAAGGGATTCCAGAGATGATCTTTGAGTTTCTAAAACAGGTGGTAACATGACCCCCTACGATTTCATTTTCTACGCGTTTTCAGGGGTCATTATCGGATCATCTGTCATTTGCGTCTTTCATCCGAATATTCTCTACGCGGGGCTCTCGCTTTTTGGGGCTTTTTTTGGGGTGGCCGGGATTTATTTGCTTCTGGGAGCCGATTTTTTGGCGGCAACACAGGTTTTGATCTATGTCGGGGGAATTCTCACATTGATTCTTTTTGCGGTCATGTTTTCCAAAAATATTTATGGGGTAAAATTTGAAGAAGAGAAAAAGAGAAAAATCGTCCCCACCCTTTTCTGCCTGATTCTTTTGGGTTTTCTCGTGAAGTTCATATTCTCAGCCCACTGGAACATCGTCACCCCAAGCGATCCGCCAACTGCCACGACTCATCGGCTCGGAACACTCCTTTTAACCGACTATCTTTTGCTATTTGAATTGTCCTCTGTTCTTCTTTTGGCGGCGCTCATAGGGGCAATCGTTCTGGCAAGGAGTAAAAGTTAGCAGATGTTACACGTTGAATTAAAGCATTACCTCGTTCTCTCATCCGTTCTTTTTGTGCTTGGAATCCTGGGAATTATTTCAAGGAAAAATTCGATTGGGGTTTTGATGGGGATAGAGCTCGTCTTGATCTCCGCAAGTATTAATTTTGTCGCATTCTCAAAATACATTGCCATGGATCTTTCAGGGCAGATTTTTACGCTGTTTCTTTTCGTTATTTCGGTTTCAGAAGCAATCGTGGCTTTGGCAATTGTGCTTCGGATTTATCAAAACAAGGCCTCCGTGGACATGGATGATATTGGAGATCTTAAATGTTAGAAGGAATCTTCGAGTCATTGCTCCCCCAATTTGCCGCGCTCCCAACAGCCATGACTGCGATTCTTATTTCACCCCTGATTTCATTCGCAGTTCAGATTTTCTTTGGAAAACGCCTCCCAAGATCAGGTGATTGGGTTTCGATCTTTGCTATTTTTCTCTCTCTTGTTCTCTCGATTATTCATTTTATTGATGTTTTTAACGCTTTCGATCCTTCCTTTAAAATAACCTTCTCGTGGCTCTGGCTCGACATTCCCGAATTTACGCTCACGTTTGGCTACCACATCGACAACGTTAGTTCGCTGATGCTTGTGGTGGTAACGGGAGTCAGTTTCCTGATTCATCTCTATTCGGTCGGCTATATGCGCGGCGATTCAAGATACAGCCGCTATTTTGCCTATCTCTCCTTCTTCTCCTTTTCGATGATCGGGCTTGTCCTCGTTGATAATTTGTTTTTTCTCTATATTTTTTGGGAACTGGTGGGGCTCTCTTCCTATCTTCTCATTGCCTTTTGGTTTGAGAAACCGGAAGCGGCAAGAGCGGGCAAGAAGGCCTTTATTGTGACACGTATCGGCGATGTGGGGATGTTTGTGGGAATTCTTCTCATCTTCTTTCAAACGAATGGTCTTATCAAATATGACGATGTTTTCGGCGCTGTTTCAGAGGGGCTTTTCAACTCCACTATATTTGGAATCTCAGTTTTAACGATTGCGGGGATCTGTCTCTTTTTGGGAGCGGTCGGAAAGTCTGCCCAGTTTCCACTCCATGTCTGGCTCCCGGATGCCATGGAGGGCCCGACACCGATTTCAGCGCTGATTCATGCGGCAACGATGGTGGCTGCGGGGGTCTATCTGGTCATACGCATGTTCCCTTTTTTATCCGATGAAGCGCTGATTATCATCGCGTATACAGGGGGATTCACCGCTTTTTTTGCCGCAACAATGGCTGTCACACATACCGATATCAAAAAAATTCTCGCGTATTCAACGATCAGCCAGCTGGGGTTTATGATGCTTGGGGTGGGGGTTGGAAATTATACGGGGGGATTCTTTCATCTCGTAACGCACGCCGCTTTCAAAGCCTCGCTCTTTCTCTGCGCGGGGAGTGTGATTCACGCGACACATTCACAAGACATTCGCGAGATGGGGGGACTACGGAAAAAAATGCCGATCACATTCTGGGCAAGTCTTGTCGCAACGCTTGCTATTTCCGGCGTTCCGTTTTTTTCGGGGTTTGTAAGCAAGGATTTAATTTTAGAAGGCGTTTATTCATTTGTGTCAGTTCATCCCTTTCATATGATGCTTGCCATTTTTGGCTTTGGCGGGGCTGGTCTTACCGCTTTTTATATGTTTCGCTGGCTTCTTTTGATTTTTTTTGGCACAGCTCAAAAAAATCAGGCGCATGAATCCCCCTGGACGATGACAGTTCCATTGATTCTCCTGAGCATTCTCTCCCTGGGCTTTATTTTCACCTGGTTCGAACACCTCATTGTTTCACCAAAAGTCTTAAAAATACCGGGAACCCCGCCTCTAATCGAAGGATCACATCTTTTTCCTTTGATTCTTTCTCTTTCTATCGTTGCTTTGGGAATTTCCCTCTCCTATCTCACCTATTTCAAAAAGATGATCTCTTCTCAAAAAATTGCTGAAAAATTCCAACGTATTTACAACACCCTGACCCATCTTTATTGGATCGATGAAATTTACGAATGGCTGATCGTCAATAACCAGATCCGTCTCAATAATTTCCTCGCCAACTTTGACAACCGTGTGATTGATGAAACGCTTGTGGATGGCTGGGCGCCCATTACGGCAAAAACCTCTTTTGTTTCAGGTGATTTTGACAATCGGGCCATCGATCAGACACTTGTTGACGGAACAGGGAAGGTCATTGGTCAGACGGGGACAGAAGTCCGCAAAATTCAGACTGGAAAAATTCAACAATATCTTTTATTAGGACTTGGGGCTGTCTGTATAACGCTCTTGATTATTTTAATGGTTTAAGGAGGAAGCGTGATTTTACCAGAATTTATTTCAGATCATATTTTAAGTTGGATGGTCCTTTCACCCCTTATTGGAATAGCGCTGATTCTTCTTATTCCACGGCTCCCGAACAACGCCATTCGCTGGATATCGGTTATGACGACCGCGATTCCACTTTTATTGTCGGTTGCCCTTATTTTTCTTTTCGATCGGGATGAGGCCGGAATTCAATTTGCGGAAAGGGCTTCCTGGATTACGAGCTTTAATATCTATTATTATCTGGGAACCGACGGACTCTCGGTCACGATGCTTCTTCTGACCGCCCTCCTTTCATTCCTCTGTGTGTTCGCCTCATGGGGAATCGAAAAAGGGGTCAAAGGCTATTTCTCGATGTTTCTTCTTTTGGAAACAGGGATGATGGGGGTCTTTGCCGCCCTCGACTTCTTTCTCTTCTATCTTTTCTGGGAAGTAATGCTCCTTCCGATGTATTTCTTAATCGGCGTCTGGGGGGGACCCAAAAAAGAGTTCGCCGCAATCAAGTTCTTTCTCTATACCCTCTTTGGCTCTGTCCTGATGCTCGTTGTCATGCTTGCATTTTATTTTTACAGCGAGCCGCATACCTTTGATCTTTCCGAACTCTCAACCGGAATTCTTCAATTTAAAAACGTAGAAATTTTTGGAATTTCGCTGACGCCGGAAGTATTTCGAAGAATCCTCTATATCTTCCTCTTCATTGGTTTTGCGATTAAAGTCCCGATCTTCCCGTTTCATACCTGGCTCCCGCTCGCGCATGTCGAAGCCCCAACCCCTATTTCCGTCCTCCTTGCCGGAATACTTTTGAAGATGGGGGCTTATGGACTCTTAAGGATCAGCTTTCCAATTTTACCGGAAGAGGCGATCTGGTTTGCTTATCCGCTTGCGTTCCTGGGGCTGATTAATGTGATCTATGGGGCATTTTGCGCGATGGCTCAGATTACGCTCCCCGCAGCCAAAGGGGGGAACGACTGGAAAAAATTGATCGCCTATTCATCGATTAATCACATGGGGTATGTGCTTCTGGGGATGTCTGTTTTTACGACGGAAGGAATGAACGGGGCTGTTTTCCAGATGTTTAATCATGGCACAACGACGGCGATGCTCTTTCTTTTGGTTGGCGTTATCTATGACCGCACCCATCACAGAAAGATCGATGGCTTCGGAGGGCTCGGCGCTCAGCTTCCGGTCTACACAGGAGTTGTCGCATTGGCTTTCTTTGCGTCGCTTGGATTGCCGGGGCTTTCTAGCTTCATCTCTGAAGCGCTTGTATTTCTGGGAGCATTTAAAGTTTACCCGACAATCACAATCCTCGCCACTTTGGGCATTGTCCTCAACGCGGCCTTTTTCCTCTGGGTATTCCAGAAAATCTTTTTTGGCCCGCTCAACAGCAGCTATAAAGATCTTAAAGATTTAAATTGGCTTGAGAAGGTCTCGCTGATTCCGCTCTCCATTATTGTGGTGGCGCTTGGGGTCTATCCAATGCCTGTTTTGAATCTCATGAAGGCGAGTCTTGATAAACTGATTCTTTTGATTCAGGCCACTTAAGGAAAAAATGGAAAATCTTTCTACAGATCTCCTTCTTTATTCGCCAGAAATTATCATCGCCATCACACTCTGTTTCGCGCTCATTATCCAGATGGTTTCAAATAATAAGACGCTGACACTTCTCGCCGTCCTTTTGGGACTTATTATTTCAGCCTATGCCGGTTTTCGGCTGAGCTTCATTGAGCCGCAAACCTTTTTTTCAAATCTTCTCAGTCACGATCCCTTTTCCCTTTTTTTTAAAATCTTCTTTATAGTCGCAACTCTTTTTACCTTTCTCTTTGGTTTCAAATCGCACGAAATCGATGAAGGACGCCATTCTGAATTTTATTTGATGGTACTTGCTGTTCTCATTGGAATGACAACGCTCGTCTCCTCCGTGAATATCCTCTCGCTCTATCTTTCATTGGAACTGGTCAGTATCGTCTCTTATGCCCTTTCTGGTTTTAGAAAGGAGCATCCCGCTTCAAACGAAGCGGCCATTAAATACCTCCTTTACGGGGCAATGGCATCGGGAACGATGCTTTGGGGGCTGTCGCTTCTCTATGGACTGACAGGGACACTCAATCTCTACCTTCTTAAGGCATCCCTTTCCTCTTCTTATATCGATACCCTCTCTCTCTACGCCATTTTCATCATGCTCCTTTTTGGATTTGGATTTAAGATGGCATTTGTTCCGTTTCACATGTGGGCGCCGGATGTCTACCATGGCGCCCCGACCCCGATCGCCGCTTTTTTTACGGTTGCCCCAAAAGCCGCGGGGTTTGCGATCTTTATTCGCTTTTTCTACACAGTTTTTGCAAACCCGGTCGGGCATGGAAATGAATTGGGAAATGAATGGGTCTGGTATGCAAATCTTAACTGGCCGTTTTTTCTTGCGATTCTTTCAGCCTTGACAATGACCGTTGGAAATTTATCCGCGCTTTTTCAAAAGAATGCCAAACGGATGCTCGCTTATTCAAGCATTGCCCATGCCGGATATATGATGCTTGGGCTGGTCGCCCTGACACAATTTGGAATTTCTGCGGTTCTCTTTTATATCGTTGTCTACTTTTTCATGAATTTTGGGGCGTTCTTTATTGTGGGGCTCGTGGGAAACATCTTTAAAAATGAAGAAATATCAAATTTTAAGGGACTGGGATGGAAATCGCCGCTTGTTGGAATTTCGATGGCAATCTTCCTTTTATCTCTCACAGGACTCCCCCCGCTCGGCGGTTTTATCGGCAAGGTTTATCTTTTTTCAGCGCTCGTTCAAAAAGAGATCTACTGGCTGCTGATTGTGGCGATTATCAACACCGTTATTTCACTTTATTACTACGCTTACATCATCCGTGAAATGTTTTTTGAAAATCCGGAAAATGAAACCCGGATTGTTCTTTCTCCACTCCATGCGGTCACACTCCTTCTTCTTGTCATTCCAACCGTTGTTCTTGGCATCTATTGGGAACCGTTAATGACTTGCGTTTCAAAATCGCTGCAATTTATGCAATCTTAATAAATCATTTATTGAATCCTGACTCCACTTAAAGTAAGGAGTGGCAATGAACTGGGATCGAAGAGATTTTTTAAAATTCATGGGGAGGGGCTCTGTAGCTCTTTGGGCGCTCTCTTCTTTAAACTCACTGGCTTCATGCGCAGCCATCCCCCCTCAAAAAAAGAAACTACTCCCTTTCGAACCGATTCCACCTTCCTCAGAAGATCAACTGATTTTAGCAGAGGGGTTTCAACATAAAATCCTTCTTTCATGGGGTGATCTGATCAATGGAAAGGGGGAGCGATTTGGATTTAACAATGACTTCACAGCCTTCTTTCCATTCAATCTCTCTAAACCGGATGACGGCCTCCTTTGGGTCAACCACGAATACCCGCATCCTATTTTCATCAATGGCTATATTTCGGGAGAGGTCCGGACAAAATCACAGATTGAGGCAGAACAGGCATCTCTGGGGGGGACGATCATACGGATTCGCCAAAATATTGCAGGCGGCTGGGAGCCGGTTTTTGACGACTTTCGCAATCGAAGAATTTCTGCCATCACGCCGATCCCCATCGTATCGACGCGGCCGATAGCCGGGAAAAAAGTTGCCATTGGAACACTTGCAAACTGCGCAGGGGGGGTCACCCCCTGGCAAACGGTCTTAAGCTGTGAAGAAACTTATGAAGACTTTTATGGTGAAAGGGATTTTTTGAACAAAAGGGACCGGATCGTGTCTGAGTCTGCCTACGGCTGGCATCGTTTTTTCTTTTATCCCCCTGAACATTACGGCTGGGTGGTGGAAATTGATCCCTTTACGGCAAAATCAAAAAAACTGACAGCCCTGGGACGATTTGGTCATGAGGGGGCGAATATCGCGTTGACAGTCGACGGACGCTCGGTCGTTTACATGGGGGATGATGGCATCGATCGCTGTCTTTATAAGTTTGTCGCCGCGCGCCCCGGAACGCTCGAGACTGGAACGCTCTATGTTGCCAATATCGAAAAGGGGATATGGATCCCGATCGATATTAAAAAAACAGCCGCTCTTCAAAAATATTTTAAAGATCAGACAGAAGTCCTGACGTATACGCGCGAGGCGTCAAAAATCGTCGGCGGAACCCCGATGGCCCGTCCTGAGGATGTCGAATATGATCCCGTCTCCAAAGAAATTTTTGTGGCTCTCACAAAAGACAAGACCAAAGGAAATTATTTTGGTTCTCTTTTGAGGCTCATTGAAAAAGACCACGATCCCTCGGCTATCGAATTTGAGGCCGCGGTCTTTTTGACAGGGGGGGAAGAGAGCGGTTTTGCATGCCCCGATAATATGGTCTTTGATCGGAAGGGGAATCTCTGGCTTACCGGCGATATGTCAGAGAAAGAGATGGGAAACGCTCCTTATCAAACATTCAAAAACAACGGCCTCTTTTTTATTCCAATGAATGGGCCCCATGCGGGGGGCGTTTTCCAGGTCGCCTCCGCCCCCGTTGATGCTGAGTTCACCGGCACTTCATTTTCACCCGATGGTAAAACCCTTTTTATTTCGGTTCAACATCCGGGTGAACGGACGCAAAGCTTGGGGTCTCTCACCAGTCATTGGCCCGATGGCGGAAATGCCATTCCACGCCCGAGTGTTGTTGCGATCTCGGGACCGGCGTTGGAAAAAATTGTATTATAATCCCGCGAGCCGGGAGAGAATTTTATGAAAAAAGAAACGTTAGCTCAGGGGTCGATGATTGTCATATCCGCCATCTGGGGTTCAACTTTCATTATGGTGAAAGAAGCCTTGAACGGCGTACATCCCTTAACGCTCACAAGTTTTCGTTTTTTGATCGCCTCTTTTCTTTTGCTTCCGTGGGTTTTTAAGAAAAGAAAATCTTTTAGAGATGCCATTCCAGCGGGCTGTTATTTGGGAATTTTTCTTTGGATTCTTTATCTCACCCAGACATGCGGGCTCTATTTTACTTCGGCCGCAAATTCCGGTTTTCTCACCGGGCTCTTTATTATATTTATCCCGATATTTCTCTTTTTTGTTTCCGGAGTACGCGTCGGAAAATTTCAAATTTTCACCATTGGTTTGGCCACCTTTGGCGTGTGGCTCTTAACGGGTGGGATGGCTGGGTTCAATATCGGTGATGGCCTCACCGTTCTCTGTGCGGCTGCTTACGCGGCGCACGTTCTTCTTATAGACCGATATGCCAAGAGTTCCCTGGAACCCGTGCATTTGGCCTTCATTCAGTTTTTCCTGGTGGGTCTTCTATGTCTTTTTGCCGCTCTGCCTCTCGGAGAAAGGGCGTTTCTCATTGATCCATCCGTTTGGGACAGCATCATCTTTCTCACACTTTTTCCAACGCTTCTTGCGTTCTTCATCCAGCTCTGGGCTCAAAAATTTGTGTCCCCTCTTAAAGCCGGGCTCATCTTTACTCTTGAACCCGCGTTTGCGGCGCTCTTTGCCTGGACTATAGGAGGAGAAGAGACCACATGGAGAGGGGTTTTGGGAGGAGGGCTTACAATCTTTGCGATTTTCCTTTCTGAGTTTTATCATCTTAAAACTCATCGACCATAATTCAAGACACGTTTTTTTGCCGCTGATAATATTGTTGAAGGGCTTCGATATAGCGTGGAAAATATTTGAGCGAGAGCCGAATGCTTTGACGCACTTTTTCATCATCAATTTCTTCATAGGCATGAATGAGCGCATTCCTCAGAGCTGAACTGGGGGCTATTTTTTTTGCCAGCGATTGTGAAATAACCCCCGTTTTTCCCAAATCTATAAACGATTGATAATAATCAGACGGTGGTTTCATATTGAGCTGTACCACGATATGAGAGTTAATATCACACGCTACTTCCACAATGAGTTGCAGTAAACGCTCTATTTCAAAATGATGTTTTGGATAATCTTTCTTTGAAATTTTTTTATATTTCTCCAGGTTGGACAAATATTGTTTCAAATAAACAAGTTTTCTGCGAGTGACTTCAGGGGACATGCTTTATTTCCTTTTTTAAATAGAGATCTTCCAGATCTCTAAATTTTTTCGTATCCAAATACCTTTTCCAGGCAAAAACTTTGAATTTAATATAGCTCTCCTTTTTTCTCTCATAAAGTAATTTCCCTTTTGTAAGAATTTCGTAAGAAAGCAAGGGATCCGTGCGAGTTGTTAAAAAAACAATATCAAGAGGCTTATCAAAATGGGACTGAAGCCTGCGGGCGATCTCCAGAGGTGAAATTTTGGGAATATGATCGCTGGCAAAAGCAATATCGTAATCACGGGGCGCAAGGCCGGCGATGCTTGAGCCGTACTGTACCACAAACAAAAAACGATATTTGGTCGCCAACTGTTTTATTTTTTTCAATAAATCGGACTTCTCTGTCTTCATGAAATCAGAGGATACAACAATTGCGAGTCGTTCGTCAAAAAAAGAGGATCAAGACATCGAAGGATTTTTTGGGGATTTTTTTACCTTGAGTAATCCCTTATGATTACATATAAAAATGGGGATGCTTGCGGAGAATCACATTGCCGTTATGCTGATGTTTCTTTTTGCTGTTCTTTTGGGGGCGGCAATGATTGGGCTTTCTGCGGTAGTGGGGCGTGTCAAACGCGACCCAGAAAAGCTCTCTGTTTACGAGTGCGGCGCCCCCCCTTCAGGAACATCAAGAGAGCGATTTTCGGTCAAATTTTATTTGGTGGCCATCTTCTTTCTCATTTTTGATATTGAAATCGTTTTTCTTTATCCCTGGGCGCTGATTTTTAAACGCCAGCTTTCGAGCGGCCCTTTGATTTTGGTTGAAATGCTGATTTTCCTTGCCCTTCTCATCGTCGGCTATCTTTATATATGGAAAAAACGGGGGCTTGAATGGGATTAAGATGTCGTTTCCGGATTTTACGATCCTTTTAATAAAAATTGTTGTCGTCCTTGGGGTTTTGCTCAATATGGTCCCCCTCCTGGTCTGGGTTGAAAGACGGGGAGCGGCGTTCATTCAGGATCGCCCTGGCCCAAACCGGGTCGGTCCTTTTGGGCTTTTTCAACCCCTGGCAGACGCGCTAAAATTCATCTTCAAAGAAGATCCGATCCCTTTTCATGTCGATCCTGTCCTTTTTATGCTTGCGCCCCTGTTTGCGCTGATCCCGGCTGTTGTCACATTTGCCGCAATCCCTTTTGGGGATACGATTGAGCTTTTTGGGAGAACGATCACGCTTCAGATCGCAGATATGAATATCGGCATTCTCTATATTCTTGCGTTCGGTTCTCTCGGTATTTATGGAATTCTTATCGCCGGATGGTCATCAAACAACAAATACTCAACCCTCGGCGCGCTCCGTTCATCGGCTCAAATGATCAGCTACGAAATCGCGATGGGGGCTGCGCTTGTGGGGCCTCTGATGATCTATGAAACATTCTCTTTAAGAGAAATGGTCTTTCGACAAGAGGCGATCTGGGGAATTTTTCTTCAACCCCTCGCTTTTGTCATTGTCTTGATAGCCGCTTTTGCCGAATGCAATCGATTGCCGTTCGATCTTCCGGAAGGGGAGGCGGAAATTGTTGCCGGATATCACACAGAATACGGAAGCATGAAGTTTGCCATCTTTTTTATGGCGGAATACCTCCATATAGTTACAATTTCTTCATTGATTGTAACCCTCTTTCTTGGCGGGTGGCATCCCATTGCCGGAATGTTGCCCCTTGCGGAGTGGATGGGGGTTTCCACATTTCCGACTTCGGTGGGACTCTCGCTTCTTCAGGTTGCTTCGTTCTGCATAAAAACGGCTTTTATAATCTGGCTTTTTATCTGGGTCCGATGGACATTTCCAAGATTTCGTTATGACCAGTTAATGTCTTTTGGATGGAAAATCATGGTCCCGCTGGGACTCATCAACATTTTGTTAACAACTGTTGCGCTCTATTTTAAATGGATTTAAGTTCATGGCAATGGTCTATCAGATAACAACTTGGCAGATAATGATTGGGCAGATAACGATTTGGCTGCTCTCGGCAATCTGCGTCATTTGCGCCCTCTCGGTAATTCTCCATAAAAATCCTGTGGTAAGCGCGATTTATCTCATAGGTTGCTTTTTCGCCCTCGCCGGGCTTTTTTTGATGCTTCAGGCGCCGTTTCTCGCGGCGGCTCAAATCATTATCTATGCCGGCGCCATTATGGTTCTTTTTATTTTTGTCATTATGCTTCTTAATCTCAAAAAAGAGCCGGATCGTTTTTCGAGGGCCAAACTCTTTAAGTTCCCAAGGGTTGTGCTCCTTTTCCTTTTGCTTTTCTCATTTTTAACTTCCATTTTTGCAACCGCGTTCCCCTTTGCGCCATATAGCGGGACTGATAAAGGAAGGTCTGTGGCAGATGTGGCAACGCTTCTTTTTACAAAATATCTTTTCCCGTTTGAACTCGCGTCTCTCCTACTTCTCATCGCAATGATCGGAGGGATTGTGATGGCCAAAAAAAGGGTGTCATGAGCTATTCATATTATTTAATTTTAAGCTCCATTTTATTTACAATCGGCGTTGCCGGTGTTTTGCTGCGACGAAATCTGATTGTGATTTTTATGTCTATTGAGCTGATGCTAAACAGCGTCAATCTAACGCTTGCCGCCATTTCCAAATATCTTCACCCTGTCGATGGCCAAATTTTTGTCTTTTTTATTATTACTGTCGCGGCGGCGGAGGCGGCTGTGGGACTTGCCATCGTGATTGCGCTCTTTCGTCACAAAGAGACGATCCATATAGATGAGATCAGCATTTTGAAAGGATAACCATGATCCCG
The DNA here is from genome assembly GCA_964371555.1 of uncultured bacterium. Classification (GTDB taxonomy): domain Bacteria; phylum Bdellovibrionota; class JACOXK01; order 2-02-FULL-40-11; family 2-02-FULL-40-11; genus CAYJMQ01. The sequence goes on from CAYJMQ010000007.1 coordinate 55,924, forward strand.
TTGATTCTTTTAGCCCCCCTTCTTGGTTTTTTAATCAATGGCCTGATCGGCAAAAAACTCCCCAAAGCGATTGCGGGGGGGATTGCCTGTTTTACCGTATTTATCTCTTTTGTCTTTTCATTTTATTCTTTCATTCAGTTCCTGGACAGCCCTGAGGCGTGGCGAAATCTCTCCACAACGCTTTTTTCATGGATTCCTCTTTTGGGGGTTGATGTCGCATTAAAACTCGACCCCTTATCACAGCTCATGATCCTCGTCGTCACGGGCGTCGGTTTTTTTATTCATCTCTATTCAGTGCATTACATGGATCATGACCCGGGATTTGCCAGATATTTTTCGTATCTCAATCTCTTTATCTTTTCGATGCTCCTTCTGGTCCTCGCAAATAATCTTTTGCTTCTTTTTATCGGATGGGAAGGGGTGGGTCTCTGCTCGTATCTTTTGATCGGCTTTTGGTTTGAAGACGAAGAAAAAGCGATGGCAGGGAAAAAGGCTTTTATCGTCAACCGGATCGGAGATCTTGCGTTTCTCATCGCCCTCTTTCTGATATTTGCCACCTTTGGAACCCTAAACATCGACAGCCTTAAATTTGCTGAAGTCTCCCCTGAACAGACAGCAACGATCGGTCTCATTACTCTCCTTCTTTTCATCGGGGCATGCGGCAAATCCGCGCAAATCCCCCTCTATGTCTGGCTCCCGGATGCAATGGCAGGCCCCACACCGGTTTCCGCGCTGATTCATGCCGCAACGATGGTGACAGCGGGGGTCTATATGGTCGCGCGCCTCCATTTTTGGTATGTTCTTGCCCCCGCTACGATGACCGTAGTTGCTGTGACGGGCCTTTTGACCGCCCTCCTTTCAGCGGCAATTGCCCTCTTTCAAAACGATATCAAAAAAATTCTTGCCTATTCAACCATCAGCCAGCTTGGATATATGTTCCTTGCGGTTGGAATTGGAGCCTTTTCCAGTGGCATTTTTCACCTCATCACGCATGCGTTTTTCAAGGCGCTCCTCTTTTTGGGGGCGGGGAGTGTGATTCACGCCCTTTCAAATGAACAAGATATTCACAAGATGGGGGATCTCCGGTCAAAACTCCCACTGACACATCTGACTTTTCTTTTTGGAACACTCGCCATTATCGGTATTCCGCCTTTCTCGGGATTCTTCAGTAAAGATGAAATTCTTTGGATGGCCTTTAATCGTCATCCGCTCTTTTGGATTTTTGGCCTGATCGTGGCCTGGATGACAACTTTCTATATGGTCAGGCTTTTCACTCTCGTCTTCTATGGTTCTTCACAAATCGGGG
>CAYJMQ010000008.1:0-40741 GCA_964371555.1 uncultured bacterium
GAAGAACAAAGTATGCCTTGTCCCGAATCGGAAAAAAGCATACAGGAGCGGCAGCGCTGAACAAAAGGCAAAGATCTTACTCTGGAACAAAAGAATGGGGAGCGCTCCAAGAAGAAGTATTTTTCCTGTTTCCGTCACTAACTCGGAGAAGGGCTTTTTGAAATATTGAGGCATCGCTATTTCTTATAATTCCGTGCTTGCATAAGGGAGGATGGCAATATGCCTTGCTCGTTTGATGGCATGCGCCAGTTGTCTTTGGTGAAAGGCGCATGCCCCGGAGAGCCTGCCGGGCACAATTTTTGCGCGCTCCGTGATGAAGCTTTCAAGGAGTTTTTGATCTTTATAATCAATCTGTATCGATGAGTCGGCACAAAAGCGGCAAATTTTTTTTCTTAGCCGCCCATTATATGATGAGTTCATTTCTGTCTCCCTAATCTTACGGTCATTTTTTTGAGCACATCTTCACGAAGCTGAAGCGTTCGTTCGAGCTCTTCCACAACACCCGGTTGGGCTGAATATTTGAAGTAAACATAATGACCTTTTTGCTGTCTGAGAATTTTATAACCGAGATTTCTTAAGCCCCAATCGTCGCATTGTTCCACCGTTCCGCCATGTTTTTTAATAATTTCAGTCAGTCGGTTATTGATCTCAGCGACTTTTGGTTCCGTGAGGTCCGGATGAGCAATATAAATGGTTTCGTAATTTAACACTGTCGTCTCCTTTTGGCCGTACAGCTCCTCTCGCTTATAAAGAGGAGCAAGGATTTAAGATCTTTAATTGGTCATTTTATTAGCATGCTCATGAAAAACCAGCAAGTATTTTTTCAAGAAGTTCATTTCCGTGACGCAAAAGCCCCGGGAGGGTCGCTTTCTCCTCCGCGGTCAAGGGGGAAAGGACATATTCTACAATGTCGACTGAAGGGTCATTGGGACGGCCGATGCCAAACCGGATTCTCTGAAATTCATCCGTGCCAAGTTGGGAAACAATCGAATCCAAGCCATGATGACCGGCAGTTCCCCCGTTTGCTTTTATTCGGATGTCTCCCCATCCCAGATCAATATCATCATGAATCACAAAAATTTGACGAGAGGGGACTTTATAAAAATGGGCAAATTCTGAAACCGATTTGCCGCTGAGATTCATAAACGTTTGAGGCTTAATGAGGAGGGTTTGAAGGCCGAGAATTTTTGTTTCCCCAAAAATGCCGTTCAATTTTTGAGTTGAAACATCCACATGATATTTCTCAGCAAGGTAATCGACCATTAAAAAGCCGATATTATGACGTGTCCAGTGATAGCGTTTTCCGGGATTACCAAGACCAAAGATAAGGAACAAGGCTTATTTTTTCCCTTCGGGTTTGGATCCTTCTTTTTTGGCTTGTGGTGTGGCTGGCGTGGCAGATGAAGGACCTTGAGCAGCGCCGGCTGCAGGCTCTGTTTTTTCAGCAGATGGAGCCCCCTCAGGCGCCACTTCAGCTGCGGAAGGCAGAGGCGCAGGAGCCGCTTCTTCCTTGGGCACAGCAACAGTCACCACAGTGTCATCGTGTTCAAATATAATTTCATATCCCTCTTCTGCTTTAAGGTTCGATATGTGAAGCGCATCACCGACTTTTAATAGGGTAACATCCACTTCAATATGCTTTGGGATCTTATGAGGCAGACATTTTACTTTTACTTCTCTCAATATTGGCTGCACAATACCGCCTTGGGCAAGCCCCTCTGCTTTCCCGACAAAATGGAGTGGCACGTCAACAGTCACAACTTTGGTAAGATCAAGTTCAAAGAAATCAACATGAGTATATCGATGGTGAATCGGGTCTTTCTGAATCTCTTTAACAATGGCGGTTCTCTTGGCTGATTTAAGGCCTTCAATTTCAAGACTGAGCAGTGCGTTGATTCCACCCCCTGAGACGAGGGCAGCTTTTAGCTGGCCTGGGTCTACGCTGACCCGGATGTTTTCTTTCCCTTTTCCATAAAGGATGGCAGGGATCTGTCCCAATGCCCGAAGCTTTTGAGTTGCTGACTTTCCGGTTTTTTCCCGATGCGTTACTTTTACTGAAATTTCAGCCATTTCTTCTTTCATCTTTCCATCCTTGGGATCACAAAAAGAGATCGCTCACAGATTCCCTGTTGTGAACTCGTTTGATTGCCTCCCCCAGAAGGGGGGCAATCGATAGTACGCGGATCTTGTTATGCGTCTTAAATTCATCTTTGAGCGGTATTGAATTCGTAACAATGATTCCTTCAAAAGGCGACTTTGAAAGTCTCTCATATGCCGGCCCTGAAAATACCGCGTGCGTCGCACAAGCAAACACACGGGCGGCCCCCTTGTCAAGGAGCAATTGAGCCGATTCCGTCAGTGTTCCCGCGGTGTCAATGATGTCATCTACGATGATTGCAACTTTTTGATGAACGTCGCCAATCAGATTCATTGCCTGTGCCTGGTTGGGGGAAAGGCGGCGTTTATCGACAATCGCGAGTCCCGCATTCAGTCGTTTGGCGTAAGCGCGCGCCCGTTCGACCCCTCCCGCATCGGAAGAGACGATGACCAAGTGATCTCCTTCCCCAAGATGTTCCTGAATGTAATGGATAATGACGGGTGAGGCATAGAGATGGTCAAAGGGGACATCAAAAAATCCCTGAATTTGTCCCGCGTGAAGGTCCATGCTGATGACGCGGTTCGCGCCGCTTGCGGTAATCAGATCCGCAACCAATTTTGCTGTGATAGGGGTTCTCGGTGAAACTTTTCGATCTTGTCTTGCGTAACCATAATAAGGGACAACAGCGGTGATGCTGTTGGCAGACGCGCGCTTGAGGGCGTCGGTCATAATCAGAAGCTCCATGAGGTTTGAGTTTACGGGGGGACAAGTCGACTGAATGACAAAAACATCGTAGCCTCGAACCGATTCATTGATTTTTACGAATACTTCACCGTCGCTGAAACGCCTGACCTCCGCTTGCCCGAGAGGGAGCTCAAGAAATCTGGAAATTTCCATCGCAAGAACAGGATTTGAATTGCCGGTAAAAATTTTGAGTCTCTGATTCAACATGATCTTATTTTAGCGGGGGGTGCATAAGCTGGGGCGGCAGGATTCGAACCTGCGAATGCGAGAGCCAAAGTCTCGTGACTTGCCGCTTGTCGACGCCCCAATAAATTTTGCTAAGCCCCCCTTGTAATCCATGTCAGCCACCTTCTTTTGTCAAAAGCGGCAGCCGCTTTTTTTGCTTTGCTCTCTGTCTCAAACGCCCCAAACAAAGAAGGGCCGCTTCCAGATAGAGAAGCTGCTTTAGCGCCAAGTGTCATTAATTTTTGATTGGCTTCTTCTAAAATCGGATAAGCTGGATAAATGACTTTTTTGAAATCGTTTTCGCAAAATTCTCTCATTGCTTCCCAGGTTTTAGAGCCAGAAAAAAATCGTTTTTTTCTAACATTCCCGGTTTGCTTTGTCAATGAATTGAGCTGATCAAAGCGATCGTATGCCCATTTGGTTTCGATTGAAAACCGGGGATTTACAATCACAAACCATCCTGAAGGGGAAAAGGGGGCAGGCCGGAGTCTCTCCCCCGCTCCGGACACAAAAGAACATTTTCCGTAGACAAAAAAAGGGACGTCAGAGCCAAGTTTGCTTCCTATTTTCATCAATTTTTTTGATGTGAGAGGATAGTGATGAAGTTTATTGAGCGCAAGGAGTGTTGTTGCCGCATTAGAGCTTCCACCGCCGAGTCCCGCGCCGATAGGAATATTTTTCGTAAGTCTGATTTTTATGGCCGGCTGGGTCCCGGCAGCCGCGTAAAAAGCCGTCGCCGCTTTCCAAATGAGATTATCTTCACGAAGCGGCAGCTTAAAAATGGATTTCCCAAACCTCGACTCCAAAACTATTCCTTTGGAGGACTTTAATTCAAATTGAAGTTCATCCCCAAAAGAGCGCAAGGGGACCATCAGTGAAAAAATAGAATGGTAGTTGTCTTTTCGCAAAGGGCCAATTTTAAGAAAAAAATTGATTTTTGCCGGTGAGAAACAATGGATTCTATTCAACTTTAATGACTACCAAAGAAGATCCCCCCATTTCATTTTTAATTTTAAAGAGGTAAGGTTCTCCTTTTTTAGCTTTTGAAATGGCTGCCCGAAAATCAGAGATATTTCTTATTTTCTCTCTATTAACTTCAGTAATAATATCCCCTTTTTCAATTCCAGCTTTTTCCGCAGGGCTGTCTTTTTCAACGTTGATGACAACAACACCATCGGCTAACTCGAATTTTTCTTTCAGTCCCGGATACCGGTCGATGTCCTCTACCTGAAGGCCTAATGTCGGTTGTTCTTTGCCTTCTTCTTTTTTCGATGGTTTCTTTGTTTCCCCTTCTTTTTCTTCTTTCCGTTCTACCGGTTTCAACTGAAATTCTTTTTCTTTTCCGTCTCTTAAAACTTTAAGAGGAACCGGTTTCCCAACCGGGGCTTTGGCAACCTCCTTCAAAAGTTCACGTCCAGACCGAATCGGGGCCCCGTTAAACTCGACAATGACGTCATAGATTTTTAAACCTGCCAAATCGGCAGGGTTCCCTTTGATAACCTCTGAAATGACAACACCCTGTTGATCTTTTTTAAGTTTCAGGTATTGGGACAGCTCTTCTGTCAGCTCATGCCAGACAATGCCAATAAATCCACGAACGGCGTGCCCCGTTTTAATCAGCTGGGGCATCAGGTCTTTGGCGACATTGATTGGAATGGCAAATCCGATAACCCCCTGCGCGCGGGCGTCTGTGGCTACGTTGATGCCAACCACTTCCCCCTCGGTGCTGATCAGAGGGCCGCCGCTGTTTCCCAAATTAATCGAGGCATCGGTTTGGATATAATCGTTGTAGGGATGGGTAACCCCATTTCCAAGAAGTCGTTCTTTCGCGCTGATAATTCCATGTGTGACAGTATGGCCATAACCAAATGGATGTCCAATAGCCGCCACCCATTGACCCACACGAGTTTTGTCTGAATCCCCAAGAGGAGCCACCGGGAGTTGTTTTCCCTTAGGATCTATTTTAATAAGCGCGATATCCGTAAAATGATCACTGCCGATAATTTTTGCGTCGAATGTTTCTTTATCTGTGTCACTCAGTTTTACTTTAATTTCATCCGCCTTGTCGACGACATGGTGATTGGTAATAATGTAGCCATCTGAACTGATAATAAATCCTGATCCAAGATTTTTTTGCTTAAAATCCTTTGGAAGATTCGGGATTTGTCCGAAAAAGTCATCGAAAAAACGCCTGAAAAAATCATCATCCGGTCCTCCGCGAAATTGCTGGAATGGGGAAATCGTTTTAATGGTTTGTGTGGTGTGTATGTTTACAACGGTCGGCTTGAATTTTTCAGCAATCTTTTCAAAGATATCAGTCAGTGTGACGGTGGCGTTTGGGGTGATAAGCGGTTGGTTTTCGGTCCAAATCTGTGAAGTTGCGGAGACTGGACTGATCTTTTCTTTTTTATAGAGGTAGGCGAATGCCGCCGCCCCCCCCATCATAAAAATTGAAACTACGACAAAGAACCGTTTCATGGCTTTCCTTTCTTTAGCTCCTCCATATACTTCATTCGAAGCGAGTGAAGCAAATTGTTCATTAAACTTTCTTCATCTTTTGTGAGATTTCCGGCTGTTTTTTCTTTAAGCACGGAAAGAAGGTCAATATTTTGCTTTGCGTGATCAAGAGCATATTCCGTTTTTTGCGTGAGGGGATTGGGTGTAACTCCCAGATGGATTAGGGCAGCTGAACCGAGAGAAAAAATGAATGTGGAAAAATCGATTGGCTGGGCAGCTTCCTCTTTTTGTTGTTCATCGGGCATAAGATCTCAAATTCCTCAATCTTTCAATCCTCTCCTCAAGGGGCGGGTGCGTGCTAAAGAGTTTCGTGAGCGATGTCCAGGAGAGGGGATTTACAATAAAAAGATGCGACGGTGCCGGTGTTGCGTGTTCAAGGGGAATGTCGTGGGCTGCCTGTGAAATTTTTTGAAGCGCCGTGATTAACCCATAAGGATTTCGGGCAATTTCGGCGCCGCGCCGATCAGCCTGAAACTCCCGTGAGCGTGAAATGGCAAGCTGAATCAATGTTGCCGCAATTGGGGCGACAATCGCCATCGCAAGGAGTTCCAGCGCCCCGGAGCCCCTTCCACTTTCGTTTCTTCTGTGGCCGCCAAAAATGGCTGCCCATTTGGCCATGTTTGCAAGCATCACGATACTGCTTGCGATCGTTGCGACGACGGCGCTGATAAAGGTATCTCTATTAACGATATGACTCATTTCGTGGGCGAGAACCCCTTTCAATTCTTCGGTATTTAGAATACGAAGCAATCCTTCAGAAACAGCAATAACGCCATGCTGTGGATTCCTTCCGGTTGCAAAGGCATTGGGCGACATGGATGGGATACGATAAACTTTTGGCATCGGCATGCGGGCGGCAGTGGCTATTTCTCTGACCAGCTGATAGACGTCATGATCTTCCGAAATGGGGGTTGCGCGATAGAGCGCAAGAACGATTTTGCTTGAAAACCAGTAGGAGCCAAAATTCATGAGAAGCGCAAAAATAAAAGCAATGACCATCCCTTGCTGACCCCCCATTGCTTTTCCCGCATAGATAAAAATCACAGAAAGAAGCGTTAGCAAAACTACGGTTTTAATTTGATTATTCATGATATTCATGCCCTCCAGCGGATTAAAGTTATTCGCTATACTAGGGATTTCGGCCAAGTTTGTCAATAACCCCAGACGCTAACAATCGAATCTGGATGATTCGTTTGTTCTCATCTTCTGGAAAGAAAGACGAAAATATCAGCGATCCCCGTTTGCAGCACAAAACTCCAGGTTAAATGGACTGTGCCGTCTTTCTCGACCATTCCGGATGGGGGATTGGGAAAAGGAGAGGCGCGCTCAAATGCCTTGATGGCGGCCTCATCGAGATCGATGTATCCAGAATTTCTGATAATAGAGATTTTTGAAATTTCCCCGTTTTTGTTCAAAATAATCGCAAGTTTTGTGATGACGTCTGAGTTTGGGAGATCAACCCCCCGATTATAGAGTTTTTGAATCCTCTCTTTGAGCTCGGGTTCCCAAAACATTCTCAAGCGGTCTTTAATTCTTTCAAAATAGGAATAATATTTGAATTCCTGCGTATTAAGTGAAGTCTCAAGTCCCGATTTTACGTCAGGGAGGTAATCATCTGACATTGCGGAGGGTTCAGATGAGGGGGATGATTGTGTTTGAGGGCGTCTGGTCAGGGCTGCCATTGAAAGACGTTTTTTTTCTGGCCTATCTTTTTTATCTGGGCGCTTTGCCTCTTTTTTTGATGGTTTTTTAAGCTGCAGGTTTGGGCGATTTTTTGTTTTTCCAATGATGGGGGCTTTGGTCTCTTCTTTCACAGAGCGATCGTATTTGCTGAGATATTTTGAATCTTTGGGAGGAGCCTCATCTTTGGGTTTCCCCGTGTCGTCTACGACCTGCTTTTTGTCTTTATCTGGGAGGATAATTCGCTCTACAATCAGCGGCTCTGATTTCTGTTTAACACCCAAAGGAAATTTTAAAAACTGGACAAAAAGAAGATGAAGAAGCGCTGATAAAACAATGAAAAGAATAATCTTTCTTCTTTGCCGTGTTTCGTTGGATAGCATCGATAGTGATACCTTGTTTTATATTATACTAAGAAAAGGGAGGCAGCCCAACCTAAATCCCCTTTCTCTTTCTCTATGGGGCTTATCGGAAGATTACAGGAAGAAATTGATTCAGAAGAAATGGATCCAGGCGGTCAATCTTCTTCTTTAAGATCGAGGAGATCTCTTAGCTGCGGGATCGCATTTTTGGTGGCGGTGTAGCCGGCGAGCATCGCTTCACGGCGGCGGGAGAAGTCGAGAAAAGAAATGTGAGAAATCTCCGGGCGAATGATGAGATGCGCCTGTTTCAACTGGTTTTGGGAGAGGATGGCGGATGTAATTTTGTAAGACTGAATTGTCGCTTCCCGCGGTTTTTTGAAATGGTAGCTTTCAATGCCCTGGATTAAATCAACAGCAATTACAAAATCGGCCCCCTTTTGAAGAGCCACATCTACCGGAATCCCCTGACTGATTTCTCCCGAGACGAGGAGTTTGTCATCATAAGCAATCGGTTCGAAAATGCCGGGGATAGCCATTCCCGCCTGAACAGCTTTTACAATGGATCCCTTCTCAAAAAGATAAAATTGCCCTGTTTTGAGATCGGTTGCCGTAACATAAAATGGGAGCGGGAGTTTTTCTATCTTTGGCTGTGCGAGCCTCTTCGAAAGAAATTTTTCAATCTTTTCACCCGAAATCGGTTTGTGTTCCTGAAAGAGTGAAAAATCGAGGTAATCGTCCCTTTTGAAACTCAGTCCATGCCATTCGAGATCGTTGGCGCTCTTTCGGTTTGCATACAGGGCTCCGATCAGGCTTCCTGTGCCGCTTGTGACGAGCATATGAAAGGGGATCTCTGCTTCTGCCAGCGCCTTTATGACACCAATATGCGCGTAACTCCTGGCAAGTCCTTCCCCGAGAACCAGCGCCGTCAAAGGGCCATTGATATTTGTTGAATAGATCTCAGGTTTAAGTTTGGGAAGGGAACAGGCTGAGATAAGAATGAAACCTAAAAGCAGGAATTTTTTCACGCTGTTTTTTCTTCCCCTTCCCTTTCCATGAAAATCAAATGGGCTTCGTTTCTTAATTCCTCAAGGTACCACGGATCATGCGTGAAGAGAAAGAGTTGATGCGAGGCAGAGATCTTTCTTAAAAGGGTGAGGACCCTTTTTCTTCTTTCATGATCAAAATTGACAAATGGATCGTCAAGAAAGAGGGGGAGGCGCCCATTAATATTCCGCGAACCGCTCGAATCCCTTGAACCATTATCAACCAAATGAAGCAGTGAAAGTTTAATGGCAAAATAGATCTGATCCTGCGTTCCACAACTCAATGCGCCAAAGGGAATCGTTTTTCCATCCCATTTAAAAACCGGGGAAAAATCATCCTCTTCAAAAGAGAATGCCTTGATCTCCCCGTTCACAATATCTTTAAATAAGCGATTACTCTCTCCTGAAAAAACATGCATATGCTCTTTTCTGAATTCGATAATCATTTGTGAAAGAAGGTCCTTTGCGGTTAACAGCGCTTCAGCCTTCATTTGGAGATGTTTGGCCTGTTCTTTGAGATCATAAAGTTCTTCTTCAAGTGTAAAGGGGCTTTGGAGGCCTCTCGAGCTAAAAATATAATGTTGTCTTTTTGCGTGGTAGTTTTCCTGAAGTTTCCGAATCTCCGGTTCCAGAACTTCTTTTTCCGATTCTTTATCGAGAATCAGGCGGGAGAGCGCTTCGGGCATGAAATTTTGGGGGTGGTTCAGCCCCGCAATATTTTTTTCAAGCTCATTTTTTTGGTATCCAATTTCATGCAGCGTTTTTTCTTCCTGAAAATAATTCTCTGTCAGCTCTTTGAGCTCGGGGAGGACCTCTAACTGGCTTTTTAAACGAAGATCTCGAAGCGCGTATTCCTGAACCCCTGTTCTAAATTTCAGGAAATTCTTAATACTATAGCTTGAGATGCCAAAGAAAAGAAAGAGAAGCCAAAACCATCCGATGTTGGTTGTCATGGCGAGCAGGGGGAGCAAAAGCCCGCCGCAAATTAAAATAAGGACAAAGCCCCGGCCGAGATCCGGCTTTTCTTTTTGGATCTCTTTTTGCTGCGAGAGCAACCTTTCAACCAAAGCCTTCTTTTTTTGAAGGTCGATAAAATTTTTTCTGGTTTCGCTCTCTTTTTTGGAGACTTTTCCAATTTGTCTCAAGGCATCAATGCTTGCGGCGAGTTTTTTAAATTTTTGTTCTTTAAGAGCCAGTTTTTCTTTGATCTCTGAGATTTCACGGCTTAGGTTACAGAGCCGCCGTTCTTCTTCATCCGCCTTTTGAAGATGGATCTCACACTCCCCGATGCGGCATTGAATATTTTCAAGCAGTCGGTCATTTCGTTTGTCGATCCCCTTTGGCCCCTTTGGATTTTTTTTTGTTATCTGAAAATATCGCTCTTCGATCCTTTTGATTATCTGGTCGTAATTAAAATCAGAGATGTTTGAGATCAGCGCTTTAAGTTCGACGGTTGTTGAAGCGCTGGGAAGTTCTGGCAGGCTTCGCTGTTCAATGAATAGAGAGTGTTTAAAAACATCCGGTTCCGAAAAACCAAAGAGTTCATGAAGCTTTCGAATATAGACCTCTCTTTCCGAACTTCTGCCAAGCGGCGAAACCCTGCCATGGAATGAGGAAATCTGATTGGTTTTGAGATCTTTTTGAACAAACGCGACTTTGTCGTCCGTAAAATCGCGTTCCAGTTGAATGCGATGGGGATCATTTTCAATGAGAAGTCTTGCGGCATAGTGATCGGGACGCTGCCAGGGGAGATAGCGTTCACGATCATTTTTGAAGCCAAACAGGATTCCAAAAATGGCCTGAAACAGCGTTGTTTTTCCCGTTTCATTTTTGCCATGAACGAGATTTAAACCCGGTCTAAAGATAAATTTTTTGTTCTGAAATTTTCCAAAATTGATCAGCGTTAATTCCTGAAAAATCATCTGCCCTCTCTTTTTTGGAATTCACTTAAAATCTCTTTAAAGGCTTCTTTATAAATTTTTTGCTCATCATTTTGTTTATTTGGGGAGGTCGCCAGCGATTCAATTTTTTCCTTCATTTTCCTTACAAAAAAGCCCCGGATTGTATTTTCTGTTTCAAGCCTCTGTATCCACTGACTGTTCAAGACAGTCGTTTCATCGACGATCTCGATATAAGAAAAATAGGGGGAAACTTCCGCTTTCAGGAGTTCTATGTCCTGAAAATCTTCTGTGGTTCCTTTGAGGATGAAACGCGCGATTATTTTTTCTCCCCCCCATCTCGTCATTTCTTTAATGAGGGAGGCGGGATCGGCGAGCGTGAAGAGATCAATTTCTTTTTCAATCAGTGTTTTTGTGTTTACGGCGACAGGCACAATTTTGGGATCCGCGTCGTTTGAAATTTCAATTAAATTGACATATCTCAGGCCAGATTCGCGAAACCGCTTTCCTTCGGGAGTCCCCGGATAACTCGCGCGCGTGATTCCTTCATGGGTATAGACAATCCGGTTATGGTAGTGCCCGAGCGCGCAGTAGGTGAGTCCAAGGGCGAAGAGTTCCTCGAGATCGATCGGAAAATCTTTGGCGTAAATCTTCCAGTCCGGCGCTCCTTTTATGGAACCGTGGAGGAGGCCGATGTGAATTCCGTCAGTGGATCGCCTCTTTAAATTGTTCAGATAGTCTCCCGAAATTTCGGGGTGATAGGCCATTCCATAAAGGTAGACATCCTCCCCTTTGATTCTCAAATGTTTGGGTTCGTGGAGAATCGGCGCTGAAAAAAGGATTGTTTTTTGAAAAAGCGGGTGCTGGTAAACATTATCGGAGGCCATCATATTGTCATGGGTTCCGGGAATTAAAATAACCGGTATTTGAGCTTCAAAGAGTTTTTCAAGCTGCGCTTTTACGAAACCAAATACGGCGGCGACAGGATGGGGCGAGTCAAACAGGTCTCCGGCAATACAAAAGAGGTCGACCTTTCGTTCCAACGCGATTCGCGCGATATTTGCGAAAGTTTCGAGAAAATCCTTTGCGCGCTGCGCTTCATAATCCCCGAGCGATGGGAATTTTGTGTCAAGATGAACGTCAGCCGTATGGAGGAGTGTGATGGGGGGCATGGGCAATTAGTGTGTGATGATATCAACTATCTTTAGTGGTTTTTGGGGTTTTTCAATCCGTGTTCTGACAGAAATCCTCTTTTTGAAAAATTGGTCAACAAATTGGGAAATACCGATCGGATCGAGTCCACAGGCCGCCCTCAGTTCACTTTGTGTCGCATGATCAAAAAACCGGTCTGGAATGCCAAGCGTGTAGAGAGGGATCTCAAGATCGCTTTTTGACAGAAATTCAAAAATCGCGCTTCCAAATCCCCCGGCTAAAACATTTTCCTCGACGGTAAAAAAAGAAGAAACATGTCGAGCGAGATCCGAAATCAGGGTTTCATCCAATGGTTTAATGTATCTTGCATTCACCACGATGGGTGAAAAACCGCGTTCAGAAAGGATTTGGGCCGCCTTGATTGCCGGATGAACCATGGCGCCAACCGCAAAAATGGCAAAATCGGCTTTTGGAAGATGCTTGTGAGATATTGATTCCGGATAGACGATTTCGGCCTTGCCCAATTCAAGGTGTTTTAATTCTTCATCGAGTTTTATACCGAAACCCGCCCCTCTGGGATAGCGCACAGCTGTCGGTTGATCGAAATCAAAAGAGGTTTTGACCATGTGTTGCAGCTCATTTTCATCTTTGGGGGCCATGATGATGAGATTGGGAATACATCTTAGATAACTGATATCAAAAACCCCATGATGCGTCGCGCCATCGGTTCCGACAAAACCGGCGCGATCGAGAAAAAAATGCACGGGGAGTTTTTGAAGCGCTATGTCATGGATGATCGGGTCATAAGCCCTCTGCAAAAATGTCGAGTAGATCGCCACAGCCGGCTTCATTCCCTCTGTTGCAAGCCCTGCCGCGAAAAGGACTGCATGCTGTTCCGCGATTCCAACATCAAAATATCGGTTTGGGAATTCGGCGGCAAATTTATCAAGCCCTGTCCCCTCAGGCATGGCGGCTGTGATTCCAATGATTTTTGGATTTTCTTTTGCCACTTTCATCAAAGTATTTGCAAAAATAGAGGTATAACTGGGGGGGCCCGCTTTGACTGGGAGGCTTTTTCCTGTTTCCGGGTCAAAGGGAGAAACACCATGATAGGTGACTGGATTTGCTTCCGCCACCGGATAGCCCTTCCCTTTTTTTGTGATTACATGAATGAGCAGGGGGTGGGAATGAGGCTGAGTCGGGATATGCTTAAAAATATCGACAAGAGTCGGAATGTCATGCCCGTCAAATGGGCCGAGATAACGAAGCCCAAGCGATTCGAAGAAAATGCCGGATGAGAAGAGCGATTTAAGAGAGGTTCGGATTTTTTCAATCGGGTTAAGAAGAGGCACGCCATATTCGGAGAGAAGATCCAAAAGATGTTTGATCTCTCTGCGGGCTCTGATGTAGGTATTGCTCGAAGCCCTTTTGGTGAGAAATTGCGCGATGGCCCCGACATTTTTAGAGATGGACATGCCATTGTCATTTAAAATAACGATCAGATTTTTTTTGAGATGCCCGCACTGGTTGAGTCCTTCATAAGCCATTCCACCGGTGAGCCCCCCATCGCCGACAACAACAACAACAAAATCTTTTTCCCCTTTGAGATCTTTTGCGGCTTTGATTCCCAATGCGGCGGAAATGCCGGTGCTCGCGTGCGCAGTGCCGTAGGTGTCATAAGGACTTTCATCCCTTTTCGGAAAACCGCTAAGCCCATCCGTCAAACGAATGGTATGAAGCCGCTCTTTTCTTCCTGTCAAAGCCTTATGGGCATAAGCCTGGTGTCCAACATCCCAGACAATTTTATCTTCGGGCATGTTGAAGCAATAATGAAGCGCCACAATAAGGTCGACTGCGCCAAGGCTTCCACCGAGATGACCGCCGTTTTTTGCGCAAACATCGATGATGGCCTGTCGCAATTCTTGCGCAAGGAAAGGGAGGTCTTCGATTCTTAATTTCTTGAGATCTTTCGGGGAATTAATTCCATAGAGAAAACTCATTGCTGTCTCTCAACAACGTAGTGCGCGATTTCTCTCAAGGGATCTGCTTTTTTGTCAAACGCTTTGAGCGTTTCTATGGCGCGTGACGCAAGTTCCATCGTGCGCTGACGGGTTTCATCGAGGCTCAAGATGGCCCGCGTGTGCGGTCTCCTGATATCGAGGGGGCCTCTATAATTGTCGTGCATATCGAGAATGTCGTCGACAAGCTGAAACGCCAGTCCCAGATTTTTTCCGTATTGTGTTAATGCTTCAATCTGTTTCGAATCAGCGCCAAGGGCTTTTGCGCCGCTTGTGATTGAAGTGAGAATGAGATTGCCAGTTTTTCGGATATAGAGGAATTCAAGTTCGGGATAATTAATATCCTCATCCGCTCTTTCTTTCATTTTGACGTCCAAAAACTGTCCGCCGATCATTCCATTGCTGCCGCAGGCCGAGCCGATATCTTCGATAATTTCCAGAAGGAGTTCCGGTGCAATTTTAAGATGTTTCCTGGATTGACTGAGGAGCGCAAATGCCTCCGTAACCAGGGCATCCCCCGCGAGAATCGCAACAGCCTCTCCAAATTGGATGTGATTCGAAGGTTTTCCGCGGCGGTAATCATCATCATCCATTGGGGGGAGATCGTCATGAATCAATGAATAGGTATGAATCATTTCAATGGCGCAGGCGATTGGCAGCACATCTTCTGTTGTTCCCCCAAGAGCTTCAGCGGTTGCGCATGTAAGAATAGGGCGGAGTCTTTTGCCGCCCGGAAAAAGACTGTAATGCATCGCCTCAAAAAGGAGTGAAAAGGGGCCCTCTTTTTTAGGACGATTTTCCACAAAGAAATTTTCAAGCGCCTGATCGATCAGTGATTTCTTTGTTTCAAGGTAAAGCTTTAACTTCATGCGGCCTTCCGAAAGTGAGTCTTATGCATCAAACGGTTGTCGTACATCCTGACCGTCTTTTGAGGTGAGAAGAATTTCGACTTTTTTCTCGGCTTCATCTAATTTTTTGCCGCAATTTTGCGCGAGCCGAACCCCTTCTTCAAAGGCTTTGATCGAATCTTCTAATGAAAGCTCGCCGCTTTCGAGTTTTTTTACGATGCTTTCGAGTTTTTCAAGAGACTTCTCAAATGTTAACGGAATTGCGTTTGAACTCATAAAGGCAGTTCATTATACAAAATGAAAAGGGTGCGTCAAGCCAAAAGACTTGATTCGGTGTAATGGGTTCGGGTAGAGTGGACAATAAGCGGGCAATTTCAAAGAGGAGGGGGGATCGATGGATGAAAAGAACAGGAGAAAGCAGTATTTTATTAAAGGGCCGATTCAGAGCAGATATCTGATTCTAACCGTTATCTCTATGGTAGTTCCAACGGTTCTTGTGGTGGCCATTCTCTACTATTTGCAGGCACAGCTGATGGCACAGGAGCTTGGCCTGCCGGAGTCGATTTATGGTCATCTCGTTCCGGTCTTAAAAAAGATTAATATTTATCTTGCAATAGGACTCCCCATTATTTTTCTCATTATTTTCTTTTATGCCGTGATTATTTCGCATAGACTTGCGGGACCTATTTTTCGGCTGGAGAAAGATCTTGACCGGATTATTGCGGGAGATCATTCGGTAAGAATTAAATTCAGGGAAAAAGACGCGTTGGATAACCTCGCAAGCAAATTGAATCAGGTGCTTGAGAGGCTCCCAAAAAAGCAAGCCTGAGGCGATATGAATTTTCAATCCTGGACATGGCTTCTGATTTTAAGCGGGATTATTCTTCTTGGGGCGATCCTGGGGAGTATCATCCCGTTTGTCCGGGATTGGAAGCAGCGCCATCTGCATAGTTTCATCAGTTTTGGGGCAGGTGTTCTCATTGGCGCCGCCTTTATCTATATGATTCCCGAGGCAACTGAACTGATTGGCGGAGGGGTGGGATGGGGGGTGCTGATTGGATTTCTCATTTTTTATCTTTTAGAAAAGTTCGTCATGATTCATCCCTGCACCGAGCAGGCGTGTGAGTTTCACCATATCGGCATTCCCGCGTTTCTTGGTTTTTCCTTTCATAATCTTACGGATGGCATTGCGCTTGGCTCCTCGTTTTTGGTTCCGGCGCTGACTCCATCCGTTTTTTTTGCTTTGCTTTCTCATCATGTGCCAACGTCATTTGCGCTCGCGTCTATTTTAAAGGGCAGTCGCTATTCGGTTCGGCAAATTCTTGTGTTGCTGACACTCTTTGCCGTCATGATTCCATTTGGCGCCATATCATCCCACACAACGTTGCGGGACGGAAATCAAGCCGCGCTTGGATGGGCAATCGCATTTTCCGCCGGGACATTTATTCATATTGCGATCTGTGATCTTCTCCCCGAAATCCACAAATATCAGGAAAACAAATTCCGGAATCTTTGGGCCTTTCTCCTCGGTCTTGGCATGATGATCGTCGCCTCACAATTCTTTGCGCATTAATAAACAATTGCAGAATTACTTTATTGGATTGGGATAGCCTTGTTCTCGCCAATGTTCAACGCTACAGTGCTTTCCAAAATATGAGTAGCAACCTTTCTTTGTTTTTAATTTATCGTATACCCATCCTGTTACCTTTTTGGTTTTTCCTTTCACTTTTCTATATTCAACTGAAGCTGGGTGCCCCCCAAAACAGACTGCATATTCACCTTGAATCAATCGTTTCCAGTTTTTCAGATAGTGTTTGCAGGCCTCAAGTTCAATGGCTCGTCTGAATTCGTATTCATGGATTTCTGTCTCCATTTCAATTCTGATGTCTGCGTCTGAAAAAGGAATCTTTGGATCATCACTGCTCAGTTTTTTACAACCTAACGTTACCATAGAAGCGGGAAAACACTGCCAATACATATAACCAGAACTAAATGAATCTTCGGAAAAAGGTCCTGGCTCTGCCCACCAGGCATAAACTCCGAGGTCATCTTCATTTAATATTCCATGGTCCGGGGTTAAAAGACCATAAGGGTACTTTTTCGTAAGCGGAGAAGTTGTGGCACAAGAAATCATTAGCACAAAAAAAATAATTTCCGCATTCCAGGCAATTTTTTTCATTTCCTCTTAAGCCTTTCATAATATTCCTTAAATCTTTGAAAATTCTCCGGATTTGGATTTTTTCCTGAAATAATGTCACGTAGATACGATTTATATTCTGCTACTGCTTCTTCCCAGGAAGCCTCGCGCTTAAGCCGAGCAGATGCAAGTTTCTTTTTATGAAAAAGCCAGCGAATGCCTGCGCAAATACTGATATTTGGATCAACTATATCTTTTTGTTTTATATCGATGAGATAATCTTTTAATTCCCCTTTCTCATCGCCCAACGCTTTGATTGCCTGATCTGTAATTTGCATCAGGCCGCGCGCCTTGCCCGCTCTCCCGGCATTCTGTAGAGGAGGTTTTAAAATAAAACTGGATTCAGATGCAATGAGGGCTTTAACAAGATTGGGATCCAAAGGATCCTTTGGCTTAAAAACTTCATTCCAATACTTCGTCCAGCCCCTTATGAGATTGTCATATTTATTTCCATCTTTAAATTTTAAAGTATCTGCCTTGGGTGCCCCTTTTAAATTCCAAAATATTGTTTGAGCAATTTTCCCTATTTCATCTATGTGAAATTGGTCCTTTCTGGAACGATTTTGCCGGCAATGACCTTCAACTTCTGTTATTCCCGTAGGGTTTTTTTTGCTGACCGATACTCTTCTGGGATGGGTACGCACCCAATGTTCTCCGCCCGGACAAAGACGCCAGGGGTGGCTCTTTTTAGTTTTTTTATCGGGCATCTGGATTCTCATTCCTATTCCAGAATCTATGCATCATTTTAAAATCGACGATCTTAAACAAGTGGTATTGATAAATCATCAAATGGGCTTTCCACAGACAATTTCCCTTTTTTAAATCCATTTTTTAGATTGGCGACAATTTGCAGCGCCTTTTTAGGTTTTAGTTTTTCCGAATAATATTGCAAGGGACGATGAATGATTTGATCCGAAAGTTTTGTCTCTACGAGCATTTCGACCTGGTCGTCATGTAAAACCACAAAATCAATTTCTCTGCCTTCTTTATCACGAATATATCTCAGCTCAAAACGGTCACCGGTAGAGTCCTCCAAAAAATGATTTCTCTTAATTAAATGTGTTGCAACTAAATTTTCAAATCGACTGCCTTCATCAGATTTAACATCCCCATTGTCAAAAAAATAAATTTTTGGGGGTTTTTGAATGGCTCTTGGAATGTTTTTTGTATAAGATCTTACTATAAAAAGAATATACATGTTTTCAAGTATTAAAAGCCATCTTTTCAATGTTTTTTGAGAAATTTGAAGATCTTCTGAAATATTTGATAATACTATTTGACTTCCTACCCGTTCCCTAAGAGCATCTAAAAATAAAGAAAGGGCTTGAATATTATGAAGTTGCTCAAGATCCCGAATATCATCTTTTAAAACACGATCCAAACGTTCTCTTCTCCATCTTTTACTTTCACGTTCATTTCCATCTAAAAATGGTTCAGGAAATCCCCCAACGGTCATAAGTCTTTTAAAACATTCTTTTGATGAAAGACCTTTAACCGGTTCCGATAACGTAAATGGATGAAGCCGCCAGTAATGGTAACGACCCAAAAGGGAATCCCCCCCCTTGCGATAAACATCCAATCTTGCGCTGCCCGTAATCAGGAATTTATGTTTGTTATGGAGGGTATCGTAAATTCCTTTAAGCCAATTCTTCCAGCGATGAAACTTGTGCAACTCATCCAGTACCAGCAATTCGTCTTCATCGCCCCACATCCGGGTTAAAATTTTTTTTCTCTGTTCGTCATCATCCCAGTTGAGATATAAGCCTTGATGTCGTTCAGGGTACGGAAAATCACTGATGATGTGGTTTGCCAATGTCGTCTTTCCGCATTGACGGGCCCCCCCCAAAAAAACCATCTTCTTCATCAAATCTGTGGTAATTTTTTCCTGAAGATACCGCCTCACCCGCATATGGCTATTATGGCATGCAGTCCAAAATAGTCAAGTCTATTTTGACATGCTGTCCAAAATAGACGGAAAGCAATTCGAGTCATATTGCGCCCTAGGAGTCTGTCGGAGTATTCGTTTCGCAGTAGAAGCTGGTACTCCGACAGACTCCTAGATCATTTAATCTTGTTTTCGAACCTGAACAACATTTTCGCATTCCGCGTCGTCATTTCCGCGCCCCTTTCTGGCGGAATATTTTTTAAAGCCGCGATTTTTTTTGCAATCTCCACGACATAAGCGGGTTCATTCCGTTTTCCACGGTACGGTTCCGGGGCTAAAAAGGGGCAGTCGGTTTCGATGAGCAGATGTTCGAGTGGAATGGTTTTAACGACATCTTGCAAGGCGGTCGATTTTTTAAAGGTGACGATTCCTGAAATGGAAATGTAGAAGCCCATTTGCGCCGCTTCTTTTGCATCTCTTTCTGTTCCCGTAAAACAGTGAAAGACACCCCTCTCAATTTTGATTTTTTTTAGGGATGCGAAAGAAGAGACAAACGCATCCCTGCAATGAATGCTCACAGGCAGTTCAAATTCTTTCGCAATTTCAAGCTGTTTCTCAAAAACCTCAATCTGTTTTTCCTTCGGCGAATGTTCATAGAAAAAATCGAGACCAATTTCGCCGATTGCCATTACTTTGGGATGCTTTGCGAGTTCTTTTAAGGTGGAAATAGAAGCGGCATTGGCCTCTTTCGAATCGTGTGGATGAATGCCGACCGTCGCGTAAATATAATCGTAGCGCTCCGCAATTTGGACTGCCTCTTGGGAGGTTTTAACGGTCGTTCCAACATTTAAGATGAATCCAACGCCGGCTTTCTTTGCGTTTTCAAGCACCTTTTCAAAATCATCTTTATAATCTTGCCACTGAAGATGGGCATGGGTGTCGATGAGCATCATTTTTCTTCAAGACGGGGAAAGAGCGGGCTGCCTACCATTACGGAAGCGCCGCTCGGAAGTTTTCCCCAGGCGGTCTCAGCATTGAGGTCTCTCGCCACATTGAGGTCAGAGGGAACTCCAATATCTTTCCAGATACGCGCGGCGCTGTCAGGCATAAACGGATAGAGTAGAAGCGCGGAAATTCGAAGGGATTCAAGCGTATTATAAAGTGTGCGTTCAACCTCTTTTTGTTTCCCTTCTTTTGAAAGCCTCCAGGGGGCCATCTTTTCAAGATATTGATTTGTGCTTCGAACCAATGTCCAAATGGAAGAAAGGGCCTTAGAGTATGCGATTTCATTGATATGTTTTTTGGTTTCAGACACAACTCGCTTGCTGAGTTCGATAAGTTCCTGATCGGAATTTCCGGAATTTAAAGAAAAATCCTCTTTGGCTGGTGTCTTTCCATCACAATATCTTGAAATCATGTTCGTCGCGCGCGAGAGGAGATTTCCAAGATCGTTCGCAAGATCGCTGTTGGTCTTTATAATGAAGGCCTTCCTTGAAAAATCCCCATCCACCCCAAAGGGAATTTCTCTCAAAAGAAAATAGCGGAACGCGTCGAGACCAAATTTTGAAACCATCTCTTTTGGATCAACCACATTCCCTTTTGATTTTGAAATCTTCTCCCCTTCGCTGGTCCACCAGCCATGAGCGAAAATCCGGGTTGGAAGGGGGACGCCGATCGACATGAGCATTGTCGGCCAGTAAACAGCGTGGAAGCGAAGAATATCTTTTCCCACGAGGTGTGTCACATTCGACCAATAGCGATTGAATTTTTCGTTGTCGGTCCCGTATGAAATACCGCTTAGGTAATTCATGAGCGCCTCAAACCAGACGTAAATAACATGTTTTTTGGCAGTTGACGCTTCTTTCGGCATCGGAATGCCCCATTCAAATGTGGTTCGGCTGACACTTAAATCCCTCAAACCTTCCCTGATAAAAGAAGTGACTTCATTTCGTCTGACTTCGGGCTGAATAAATTCAGGATGTTTATCAATGTGATCGAGCAAGCGCTTCTCGTATTTTGACATCCGGAAGAAATAGCTCTCTTCTTTGAGTTTTTGAACAGAACGCCTGCATTCCACATTTGGGCATCTGCCATCTATGAGTTGTGTTTCCGTGAAAAAGGTTTCACAGGAGACACAGTACCAATCTTCATATTTACCAAGGTAGATATCCCCATTGGCAATAATTTGATTGACAACGTTTGTGACTGTTTTTTTGTGACGTTCTTCCGTTGTCCGGATGAAATCGTCATAAGAAATATTGAGTGTTGTCCAGATCTCTTTAAATTTTTCAACAACCCGATTGGAAAGCTCTTGAGGGGATTCATTATTTTTTTTCGCTTGGCTCTCAATTTTTTGACCGTGTTCGTCTGTTCCCGTGAGGAAAAAAACATCATCGCCCAAAAGTCTGTGAAATCTCGCCAGCACATCGGCCGCAATCGTTGTATAGGCATGACCGATGTGGGGGACATCGTTTACATAATAGATGGGGGTTGTAATATAAAATGGCTTTCCACTCATGATGGTCTTAATTGGATTAAAATCTGTTCCGCAAGAAGTTCACGATTCACCTGAAAATCCAGGCTTCGCCTGGTTTCCAAAATGGCATCAATCCTGTCATAGAGCTCTTGTAATGTAAAATCTTTCAGCGTCGAAAGCAGTTCCTTTTCTTTGAAAAAGGAATGGTTCGGAGTCGCTCCTGTTTTATAAATAAGCAGTGTTTGATACCGGTTCAGCCATGTTTCAAGGAAGAGCTCGAGCGTTTGCTCTTCTTTTGATATCTCTTTTGCCAGCTCAAGGATTTTATCCGGATCTTTGGGGAGTTGTGTCATTCCGAGCACGGGGAGTTGTGTCATTCCGAGCACGGGGAGTTGTGTCATTCCGAGCACAGGGAGTTGTGTCATTCCGAGCACGGGGAGTTGTGTCATTCCGAGCACAGAGTGCGAGGAATCTCTATCGGAAATGCTTCGGGCTGCGAGCTCCAGCTCTTTGCCATCAGCATGGTAGTTTGACATGCGAATTGACATGCGAACTATTTGGCATCGGGAAAGAATTGTCGGAAGAATTTTTTCTTCATATAAGGTGAGCAGAAGAAAGATTGTCTGCGGCGGGGGTTCTTCGAGGATCTTTAAAATAGCATTCCCCGATATCATTTGAAGCTCTTCCGCGTCATGGATAATGGCAATTTTGTATTTAGCCTCAAATGGTTTGTAGCGCAGATATTTTTGAAGATCTCTAATTACATCGATTTTAATCGAATGTCCTTCAGATTTAATGAAAAAAAGATCAGGGTGAGAGGAGCGATCTATTTTTTTGCAGGGGATACATTCATTGCAAATGGTGTTTTTTTCACAATTAAGCCGCTTTGCAAAAAGAAGCGCCTGTCGCACGAGGAAATCAGGTTCCAGGCCCGTAAAAAGATAAGCCGAACCAATCCGATCCGATGAGGCGATTTTTTCCAAAATGGGGATCATATTTTTTTTAGAACCTGCTTTAGGATATCCTGATGAACCTCTTTGGGCTTACGATTTCCGTCGATTACCCTTATCCTGTGGGGATTGGAAGATGCAAGGAGCAAATAGCCCCGCCTGACACGTTCGTGAAACGAACGTCTCTCCTTTTCGAGCCGATCGAACTTTTTTTTGCGGGATCTCAAACGGGACAGTCCTTTTTCCACAGGGCAATCCAAAATGAGCGTTAGATCCGGTTCCAATCCCCCTGTCGCAAATAGATTTAGTTTTTCAACCCACTTTCGCCACTTTCGGGAGTTGCCGCCGCGCGCATATCCCTGATAGACCCAACTGGCATCATAAAACCGGTCGGAGATGACAATTTGCCCCCGCTTTAGCGCCGGCAAAATAACTTCTTGAACGTGCTGTGCGCGAGAGGCTTCATACAAAAAGAGCTCACAGAGGGGGACCATCCGGCGGTTTTTTTGAGAGAGGAGGATTTGGCGGATTTGATCCGAGATCTTTGTTCCCCCCGGTTCACGGGTGATAGTCACTTTAAAACCACTCCTTTTAAGAGCGGCTTTAAGGCTGCTTATTTGGGTTGTTTTCCCCGCCCCTTCTCCCCCCTCTATTGTAATAAACAGACCACTCATTTGTTAACCAAACCTCATAGGCTGTTCAAAAAGATCCATCATTCTTCACTAATAACATTTCATATAACCGCAACTGGGGCAGTAAGTGCAAGCCTCTTCATGTTTGAAAAGGGTTTTGCATTCGGGGCAGATGAGGTCTGCGATATCTTTGGGGGGGATATTTAAAACCTGCGTCTCCTTGGAACGATCACGAAAGACAGTGATCCCTTTGCATCCAAGTTCATAGGCGAGTGAGTAGGCTTGGTGAACATCTTCAACCGTGGCAGTATGCGCTAGATTTACGGTTTTACTCACAGCAGAGTCGCTATATTTTTGAAAGAGCGCCTGCATCCGAACATGCCACTCCGCTGAAATTTCATGGGCGGTTGGAATCCCTTCGGGATGAACTTCGGGGAGCTTTTCCCCCTCCAAGACCTCTTTGATATATGATCTTGCAAAAATAGGCTCAATCCCGCTCGAGCATCCCGCAATGAGACTGAGAGTTCCAGTGGGGGCAATCGTTGTTACCGTTGCGTTTCTTAAAGGTTTTCTCCCCGGTTTATCATGAATTGATCCTTTAAAGTTCGGGAATGCTCCGCGTTTTTGGGCAAGTTCTTCCGATGCCTCCATCGCGTTCTCACGAATAAAAGACATCAGCTTATCTGCAAGATCGAGCGCCTGCTGACTGTTATAGGGGATCTTTTTCTTCGCGAAGAGATCGGCGAGCCCCATCACCCCAAGCCCAATTTTGCGATTGGCCTTGGTGATCGCTTCAATTTGCGGAATCGGATAGGCATTGGCATCGATGACATTATCAAGAAAATGGACAGCCGTTTTTGTGACTTGCGAGAGTTTTTCCCAGTCAATTTCGCCGTCTTTTAAAATGGCAGTGAGATTTATTGAGCCGAGGTTGCATGCCTCATAAGGTAAAAGAATTTGCTCTCCACATGGGTTGGTGCTTTCGAATTTTCCAATATGAGGGGTTGGATTAAATTCATTCATTCGATCCATAAACACAAGACCGGGATCCCCTGTCTTCCATGCCGCTTCGACAATCTGATTTAGAACGTCGGCCGCATTGAGTTCCCCCGCAACGCTTCCGGATTGGGGGTAAATGAGAGGATATTTTTCATTTTTTTTCGCGGCCTTCATAAAGGCGTCTGTGACAGCCACAGAAATATTGAAGTTGACAAGCCCGCCACTTTCTTTGCAGTGGATAAATTCAATGATATCGGGATGGTCGACATTTAAAATTGCCATGTTGGCCCCCCGACGGGTTCCCCCCTGCTTAATGGTGTCTGTGACTGAGTTAAAAATCGAAATGAAAGAGATTGGGCCGGATGAAAGCCCCTGGGTTGTTTGAATATAACTATTTTTGGGGCGGAGTTTCGAAAAATTAAAACCGGTCCCCCCCCCTGATTTTTGAATGACAGCGGTCTGTTTGAGCGTTTCAAAAATAGAATCGACCGAATCTTCGATCGGTAGAACAAAACAGGCCGCGAGCTGTCCCCCTGGTTTTCCGGCATTCATGAGCGTTGGCGAATTGGGGAGAAATTCGAGAGAGGAGAGCAGTGTATAGAATTTTTCTTCGACCTTCCCTTTTGATTCCAAATTTCCATAGAGCCTATCGGGCTCCGCAATCGCGTGCGCGACCCTTCGAAAGAGTTCTTCGGGGGTTTCCAGAACACTGTTTGGTTTTCTAAGCAGGTATCTTTTTCTGAGAACGACCCTTGCGTTGTCGGTAAGCTTTATCTTTGATTTGGGTTCAGATTTTTTGGCTGAATAGGGTTCAATCTTTGAGGAAAGAATTTTTTCCAAAAACTCAAGGCGGTTTGCGCCATGAAAATGCGAAAGCTCCTCTTCTATTTCTTTATAAAGTTTTTCCGCTTCGGCAAATTCGATCTCAATACTTTTTAAGAGATAGTGCACGAATTTCTCTTTGTTGAGCGAAATAATCCCCTTTCGCCCCTTTTCAGAGATCGAAACAAATGGAAATGATGTCTGAACCCCGTGGTGGGTGCGTCTCCCTTGCTTCATCGCCTGCCGACTCCCAATTTTCACTATATGTCTCCCCCTATATAGCGTCAACTTATTTAAACAACTGGGGTTTTTGGGTATTGTATAAAAAATAGTCAAATATCGAAGCCTTGCGGGAAGAACATTTAACCAGATGATATTTAAGGCATTTTTTCATTCCCACCCTCTGGGAATGGGGGGGTTGTACAGAGGATGGTCATTGGGTCCAAAAGAGAAAGCCCAAAGGCTTATGTCTCTAACACATTGAAATAACATTATAAATGAGAATATTCATTCAGGTGGCATATCCCTTGCTTCATAAAAGTAGTAAAGGACTCTATTTTTAGAGCGGACGAAGTAAGGTATCGAAATAAGAAATCGTAAAAAATAAGAAAACCCTAAAGATAGCAAGACGAAGTCAGATTTTGAAGCGGTGGAGGTTGATGATGAAGATGATGAAGAAGAAGCTCAAGCGGATATTGAAGAACGAATGGGTTAAAAAAGTTATTATTATTTTGTTAGCCATTCTGGTCGCATCCATTACGACCAGCTTTTGCTTTGGGATTAAGAAAGCGGAGGGGGGGGAGGGGCATGAGGGGCATGAGTCAACAGGTTCTGCAGCCGCAAATGAAGCTGAAGATGATGAAGAAGATGCTGAAGCAGATGCTGAGGATCTTTGGGAAGATGAAGATGATGAAGAAGATGCTGAAGCTGATGATGAAGATTCTCCCAAAAAGAAGCGTGAGAAATTTATCTGCGACGAGCTTGATGATAAGAAGATAAAAGGGAAGACAACTGATCAAATCATTGAAATTTTAGTGGCTCTTCATAAAAAGGAGCATAAAAAACGTTACGAAGAAGAGCAGGAAATCGATGATTTGAAAGACGAAGTCAAAAGTTACAGGGAACAAAACAATCTTCTTTTGGCGGTAATCGATAAAATGGATCGCAGATTTACAACCATGTTTTCAACACAATTCGGTCTTTTGGATCCTGCCCTGACGCCTGAGAGAATGGAAGCGGCCGTTAGGGAATTAGCAGCCAAGAAAGAGGAACTGCTTTCAGGTATCTCTCAACGCAAATCATTGCTGTCAGCTATCGAAAAAGAGATAAAACGTCTGGAAAAGAAAGATAGGCTATCATCAAAGGAAAAGGTTCAGCTCGGTCTCAATCAAATTCAGAAAGAGCAGATCGAAAGAGAAATTCAAGAGATGATAGGATCGCTCGAGGAAGTTGTGACGCGGGCAAAGCTTATCGAGGGGCGAAGAACACAGGTAACAGGAGCGCAGCCGACAAAGCCCTTTGGGCCGGAGACGGCGCCTCAAGTGCAGACACCAGAGACCGCGGCCAGTCAGCCGGCTGAGCAGTCTGTCGAAGCCCGGGTTCAGCGCTTGTCTCAAGCTGTTGCAGCCCTTTTAAGACGAGGCGGTACCAAAGGAAGATCGA
This sequence comes from uncultured bacterium, assembly GCA_964371555.1. Lineage (GTDB taxonomy): Bacteria > Bdellovibrionota > JACOXK01 > 2-02-FULL-40-11 > 2-02-FULL-40-11 > CAYJMQ01. Next base: position 26,209 of record CAYJMQ010000008.1, read on the forward strand.
TCCCGAATAATGGCAGACAGCCTGCGAGAGGGCAGATCCCCCCTTTAACCGGTCGTGGGCAGAGAGGAATTGTTGCGAATTAAGGAGTAGGAATGATGAAACCAAGCACAAAAATCAAATTATTTCTAATGCTTATCACCTTTTTGGCGTCATTTTCGCTCAAGAATTATAGTGAAATCGTCGATACGGTGTATGGTCATGGTGGTAATGAGCATGCTGAGGCGACGGATGATAGTAATGCTGATGACAGTAACGGTGAGGCGGAGGAGAGTCCTCCAGCTGCCGCGGAGGTAGTCGAACCTTCGGGAGCAACAGCAACAACAATGGGCGGACCTTTAGGAGGAGTTACTGCAGCAAAAAGACTGAGAGAAGAAGTTTATGCTGAGGCTTATCGTTTTTTTGTGGCGAAAAAACTGTTAGATGACACCCTCTTAGACCATCGCAAACAACGTGACACAAAAACTGGACTTGAAAAGTACAAATTCATTATGGATAAACAACTACCATTGATTGAAACAATAGAAGGATTTAGCAACCAATATCCTCATTTACCTAGAGAGATTGAAGAATCTTTGTCTCACGAAAAAGATGAATTAGAAAGAGAGGGATCAGAAGAGCTTTTTAATATCGTCAAAAAAATGGCTTCTGAAATTGCGGAGCTGGAAAAGAAAATCGATGAGTCAGCAGCGCCTAAACCACCGTGCGAAAATGGAGTAACCACGGCTAAAAATGAAGATACTCGTTCGGCCAAAAAAGAAGAAGCCGAAGCAGCAGCCAAATCAGCCAAATCAGAAAGAGAAGCAAGAAGAATGGCAAGAACACTCTATGGGCGGGTGTGGAGTGATTTTTCTAAGTTTTTTAATGATTATGATTCAGCTGATCCTAAAGAAGTAAAAGAAGAGATGGATGAATTCCTAAGAGAAGAAGTCTCTAATTTTCTGGATGAAGAGTTTAGCGAGTTAGACAGCAGAGCATTGCTTAATCTGGATCTCGGAGAAGTTCTCAGCGAAACGAAGATCGGCAGTGAATTAAAAAATCTCGACCGGACAATTCGACAACTTAAAAGAAAAGGACGACTGTTGAAGAGCAAATCAGCCGAGACACCTGACGAACAAGCGGCAAAAGAGAGAGAATTAACATCGCTTGCCATTCAGCTCTACGCGGCAAATAAAATGAAATCGAAAATAGCGTTTGGTGTGGAAAAACGGTTTAAAGCTGTTTACGACCATCTTGTTGCAGCTCAAACACAAAGTGATGAAATCAAAGCTCGGGAAGAGCGGATGATCGCGATGGCGACGATGTTTAAGGAGAGCGATCCGATGACACAGATGCTCCTTCTCGAAATGTTTGGCGACCCTTTAGCGGGCGGAGCTTCTTCGGCAGCGCCACAGGGATTTTCACTCGATATTGGCTCATCGCCAGGCGGTGGACTCCGGGTAGGATTGGGCGCGCAGGGGGCAGAGAGCGGCTTCGCGCTCGATTTTTCGCAGCAGCCTAAAGATCCGTTTAGCGGAATGTTCCCAAACTACCCAAGCTATAATTATGGTGGATTTGGTGGATTTGATCCGTCCTTCGATCCAAGGCGCTTTGGGGGGAGCTATTGGGGGAATTAGCAAGTGTAGCAAGCCATTTGCCTCAGGCAAATGGCGCGCAGTAAAGTCGTAAACCATTTTCCGCCCGAAGGGGGAAAATGGTGCGCAATTTCCGAAAGATCACAGAAAAAAAATGGCTGGCTTGGACATTTTTAACGATGTCCAGCCAGCCATTTTTTTCTTCGGGCGCTTCCCAAAAACAAAGTGCCTATTTAGATTCTGCTGAAAAAGTGTCTGAGCGCAAAGCGCGAAGAATCCCAGCGGAGATGCTTCGGGACTTGCCATTTAACTCCGCTTCTTCACCACTTTCGATGAGATCTCATCTTTGTCGCTCTATAACGCAATTTCTCACGTTTTAAAATCGTGTAATACATTGATATTATTAACTATTTTAATATAACAAATTTGACATCCCCCCCCATTTTTCGATATATTCTCTTCACTTTTTAGGAGGTGCTCAATGAATTTCAATGACCTATCAAAACTTAAAGACAACCAGCTGTTAGAAAATTTCTCACTCGTCGTAAAAAAGGAGAGAGAGGCTATCTCTGTAGTCGTTTCTCATCTGGCTGAGATTGACAGAAGAAGGCTCTATGCCAGAGAAGGCTTCTCAAGCCTCTTTTGCTATTGTGTTGAAAAATTTAACTTCTCTGAAGAAGCTGCCTATCTTAGAATCCATGCAGCACGAGTAATTCAAAAATACCAAGATCTCTTAGAATTCTTAGAAAGGGGTGAGATCAATCTTACCACCATAAGACTCATCTCCGTTCATCTGACAGAACAAAATAGAGAGTGGCTCTTAAAAATTGAGATCGATCACCGCATTCCTTTTAGCCTCGGGGGGGAGTCGACGGTTGAGAATTTGCAGCTTTTATGTAGGAGCCATAATCAATGGAGGGCTTTTAAGAGTTTTCCTCAAGAATTCTATCAAAATTGTCGATAAAGTAGCAAGCCATTTGCATAGCAAATGGCGGCACGAGTTGTACGTAAGGAGCACGTGATGAAAAAAATTGCTTTGTTTTTGTTCGTTAGTCTCTTTTGGGGTCTCTTTTCTATTCTTTCTGTTACTCCTCTTTTCTCTAACGATGATCCTTTTTTTTCAGCTCTGCATAAATCAATAAATGAGTATCAATCTAATATAGACAAACTCAAAGAAGAAAATATAGAGCTTGAAGAAAAAATAAGGGATTTTAGAGCGCGATCTAAATCCGAAAGATTGGATAATGAGGGTAAAAATTTTCTCTTGGAAAAAGCTGAAGAAGCAGAAGCTAAAATTAACGCTAATAAGAATGAGATTGAAGCTCTTTCTAAAAAAATAAGAGAAAAACTGGAAGAAATTAAAAAGCTCTCCGAACATGGCCAAAGGATTCTCGAGCATGCCAAGCAGCTCTCTGAGCGAAATTTTCATCTGGCATTAATGAGGCGTTATGCATCGATGCCACAACTAGCAATAAAGACGAATCTGTCACCTAAATTGAGTTTGTCACAAAAATTTGATGAGGATCAGAAACTTTTAGAAGAACTTAAGGAATCAATGCGGCTCCTCCCAGATCGTAGCAGACCTGGTAAGCAGTCTGATAATAATTTTGAAGCAAAATTAAATGCTGTGAAACATCGTCTTCAATCTATTGATGATGAGGCAAAAAAAGAGAGAGCAGCAATAAGTTTTCCAATGACAGGAGGACTTGTAGGAGCAGTAGTTCCAGCAAAAAAAGAATCCTCTTATTATGAGAATGAGAAAGAAATATTAAAACTTCGTAAAGAAGCTTTGGAAGCGGCAGTTGAAAGCGCGAATCCTGATCTAAATGTCGAATACGATACTGATTTATCTGACCAAATTTTACGAGCAAAAGAAGCAGCTCAACTAACGCTTGAACGGCGGCAAGGAGACATTCTTAAAAAAGAAGAGATAAAAGAACTAGCCGGGACGGCACTGGCCGAGCTAACGGGAAAGCCATCGCCTTCTAAGATGGAAACTGTCTTGAGTTGTGTGGCAGACACAGGAGCGACTCTTGGCGGCGGATTAAAATTTGCTTTTTGGGATATTCCAGCAGCAGGTTTTGAAAAAGCGGGAGGGGGACTTTCGGCGCTGGCAGATGGAATCATCAAATTAGACGATGTCGCGACTAGATACGGCGGATCGGCAAAACTCGGGCTCTTTTCAATTTTTTCCACGCTGGCGCAATATCAATATACGCAGAGAGGGAGTAAGAATAGTCAGACGCAGATTTTTCGGGCGATGGCAATGGTTTTGGGGCAAGATATGGGGGTCAAAGGGCAGCTCCCGAGGGGGCTTGAAGGGCTGACTGATCCCCTAAAGTCGTTTAAACGCCAGCCGATTTCGCTCCAGCAGCGCCTCGATTCACAAGAAAAAATTCTCGATAGTGTTTTAACGATCGGGGGGGATCCAACGCGCCCCGGCAGTTTCCCTTCCGGCACCCATGAACAGTTTCAGAGGATTTTAAAGGGATCTGTTTTTCCGGGGGGTGTTCCTGATTTTTCATTCCCCCCCGGTTTCCCCGGGGTCTATGATCCCAACCTTGTGAATTTTTCACGGCAGGCGTTTAACGGTTTCCCCCCTTTCCCAACAACGAAAACAAGAGGGGCTCTTCTTAACCCGAATTTTGCCTCTGACAATCCCTTTTCCCGGGGGAGCGGAGCGGCTTCAAACAATTTTAAAACCGTTTCTCAGAGCGAGGGGGTTAGAGCTGTCGCAAATTTAACAGCGGCAACGGCTGTTGTTAAAGAAGGGGCCCAAGATTTTTCAGCTCAGCTTGAAAACATTAATCCCCAGGATAATTCTCTAAAGAGCCTGATCGACGATATTCCAGGGCGTGAAGCGAGGGGGATCGCGATTCAAGCCAGGAAAAATGGCCTTTCGTCGCTGCTTACTCGCCCTGGAGAGGGGCGTCTGCTCGATCTTCAACGCGAACAGGCAACACTGATCATTCAGAAACAGGGTGAAATTGCGAGCCGCAATAAAGAGCTTTTTGAAGCGACATTGGAGTTTCGAAAACAAGATTTTTATGTTCAGCCGGATGAAGACGGGCTTTTGCCGGCAGGGGGGAGAGATTTTTCAAAGCGTTTCGCAAGAAGAACAGAAGCGTTGATTCGAATTCAGGAGCTGACCCGGCAGCGGGCCGCCGCGATTGAGGCGCTGGCGCTCATTCGTAATAATTTCTTCTTGTTTAAGAGGTTTCAGGAAGGAGGGAAGCCCGGGCCATTTTTCCAACCCTCTCCTTCATTTGGGCTTTTAAGATATTTCTTAATCAGGCCGCTTTGGGCTGAAACAAAAAAAGCGGTCCCTGTTCCAAAGTGGGTTTCAAACTGGCGCCAAATTGCCCAAAAGGAATTGCAAAAGGCCGATCGGGAGATAGAAGATAACCGCCAAAAACTTGCAACCGATCTTTCTCATCTGCGATTGTTGGTAGCTCTCGATCCAGATGGTGTTCATGAAATCAATGCCGAAGTGGTTCAGATGGAAAAGTTTAATATGAAGGCATTGGCATGGCAGGCCAAAGATAATCTGGGAAAGCTTGAGAAAGCCGAATCAGATCTTAAAATAAATACCAGGTTAACAGCGGAACAAAAAGAGAAAATCCGATCGGATCTGGCCGCTTATCGACAAGAGTTTTTGAAATTAGAAGGGATAGCGAGCGAAGGCGCCAATCAATTTGCGCGTCTGGAGCGTCTGCAGAGAGAAAAGATGGAAAGAAGCGATCTTTTTGATTATTATCAGGAACTTGGAGAAAAGGTGATAGCGAAATATGCTCAGTAGGGATCCTGCAGCAGGATGAGATATGAGAAAAATTACCCTTTCCGATGTCGAGTCAGCGCGAATAAAAATCGAAAAAAGCATCGTTGAAACTCCGCTCAAGTCCTCCCACTACTTTTCCTCCCTTTTTAAAAAGAATATCTTTTTTAAGATGGAGAATCTGCAAAATACGGGGGCCTTCAAAGTGCGAGGGGCGACGAATAAGCTTCTTTCTCTGACGCCTCAGGAAAGAAAAAGGGGGGTTGTGACAGCTTCTGCCGGAAATCATGCCCAGGGGGTTGCCTATCAGGCAAAAGAGCTTGGGATTCGCTCGACGATTGTGATGCCAGAGCCCTCGCCGATGGTCAAGGTTCAGGCGACGAAAGCTTATGGAGCGAAAGTGGTTCTCTCCGGCGAAACGTATGATGAAGCATATCAAGAAGCGAAGCGAATTCAGAAAAAACAAAAATTGGTTTTTATTCATGCCTATGAAGATCCGTACGTCATTGCGGGGCAGGGGACGATCGGACTTGAGATTATGGAGCAACTTCCAAATGCGGAGGCAATTATTGTTCCGATTGGCGGAGGCGGGCTCATTTCAGGAATAGCGGTCGCAATCAAAGAGCAGAATCCAAAAATTAAAGTATATGGTGTTCAGGCCGCGGGGGCCGCTTCGATTGCCGATTCATTTAAAAAAGGGCGGGTGGTTCACTGGAAAACGGTTCATACGATGGCCGATGGGATTGCGGCGAAAAAGACAAGCCCTTATACCTTTGGATATATTCAAAAATATGTCGATGATGTGGTGACGGTGACTGATGAGGAGATTTCATCCGCCATTGTGCAGCTTCTCGAGAAAACAAAGACAGTTGTGGAAGGGGCGGGGGCAACAACACTGGCCGCTCTTTTATCGCGGAAGTTAAAGCTGCGGCAAAAAAATATTGTTTGTCTTCTGAGCGGGGGGAATATCGATGTCACAACGCTTTCCCATGTCATTGAGCGTGGTCTTGTTCAGGAAGGGCGGATGATGAAACTCGGCGTTGTTTTGGAAGACCGACCGGGGGCGCTTCATCAGCTGACAGAGATCATTGCGGAACAAAAGGCGAACATCATGCAGGTCGCGCACGACCGCGCGCTTCTAAATCTTGCCTATGGTAAAACACGCGTCTTATTAACGCTTGAGACGCGGGGTCATGATCATATTCGGGAAATTCTTCAAGCATTGAAAAAGGGGGGCAGCGTACGTTCGTGTTGACAACCGAGGGTGATCGCCATATTTCGTTTATATGTCAGCTAAACTAAAGGGCCCGGAAGTTAGTCTTGACCCTTTTAAAAAGGGGCTTCAATCCCTCTCTCAGGTTTTAAAGGAACCGTTCAGCGCGCTTGTTCGGGACGCCACTATTCAGCGTTTCGAATATACCTTTGAACTTTCATGGAAACTCATGAAGAGATATTTTAAGGTTAATAACAATATTGATATCTTTAACGTGAAAGACATCTTTCGGGAAGCCGGGAAACAGCAACTTATTGAAAATGTGGAAGCATGGTTTGAATATCTGGAGGCGAGAAATCTGACATCTCATACCTATGATGAAAAAATCGCGGATAAGGTTTTTGTCAAGGCAAAAGAGTTTGAGGCAGCATCGCGTGTTTTCTTAAAGCGCCTCACAGGACTTCTCAAGTGACAGTACATGGTCTGAGCAATGAAGAGATTTCAGATATTGTAAAATCGATTCATCTTCACTTGCCGAAGTCGAGAATATTTGCGTTTGGTTCCCGGATAACCGGAATATACCGAAAGTATTCCGATTTGGACATTGCGCTGGATAGCGGTTCACCGATCGATTTAGCTATTTTGAGTAAGATTAAGGAGAGATTATCTCACTCCAATCTTCCGATTTTTGTTGATATCGTCGACTATCGATCTGTTAGCCGCGATTTTAAGTCGATTATTGATCGGCAGAAAGTTGAGTTATGACCAAAGAAATTGTAATTCTTCCCGGGCAACGGACACCGTTTGGGGCGTTTGGAGGAGGGCTCAAAGATCTTTCGGCGACCGATCTTGCGGTTTTTGCTTCAAAAGCGGCAATGGAAAAATCGGGGGTAAGTCCAAAATCAATTGATCAGGTGATCTTCGGTAATGTCGCGCAGACTTCATTAGATGCCCCTTACCTTGCCCGCCATGTTGGTCTGCGTGTCGGTATTCCGATGGAAGTTCCAGCCTATACGGTAAACCGTCTCTGCGGCTCCGGTTTTCAGGCAGTAATCAATGCCGCTGAAGAGATTTTGGCAAATGAAGCAGAAATCATTTTGGCAGGTGGAACAGAAAACATGAGTCAGTCCCCTTATATCGTAAAGGGGGCGCGATGGGGAATCCGGATGGGGCCGACTGAGCTCCAGGACGCGCTTTGGGGGGCGCTCACCGATTCCTATGCCGGGCTTCCAATGGCGCTTACGGCTGAAGGGCTTGCGAAACAAAAAGGGGTATCACGCAAAGATGCCGATGAATATGCGCTGAGAAGCCAGATGGCCTATCAGAAGGCATTGGAAAAGGGGTATTTTCAAGAAGAGATTTCGCCGATCGAAATTTTGGACGCAAAAGGGGATAAAAAGATTTTTAGGAGCGATGAACATCCCAAACCTGGGAGTACATTAGAGGGATTATCAAAACTAAAAGCCCTTTTTTTAAAAGATGGAGTGGTGACAGCAGGCAATGCAAGTGGGATTACAGATGGGGCTGCCGCAATGGTTGTGGCATCAGCTCAAGCTGTCAAGCGCCTGAATGTGAAACCGATCGGCAGGCTTTTGGGGTGGGGGATTTCAGGATGCGATCCAAAGATCATGGGAATCGGGCCTGCCCTTGCGATTCCAAAGGCATTGAAAAAGGTTGGAATGTCGCTTGACGAAATGGATTTGATCGAGGTCAATGAGGCCTTTGCGGCACAGTATGTTGCTGTTGAAAAGACCCTGAAATTGAATCGGGAAATCACGAACGTAAATGGAGGGGCCATTGCCGTCGGTCACCCGCTCGGCGCTTCAGGGGCGAGAATTCTCATTCATTTGATCTATGAGCTTCATCGTCGAAAAAAGAAATATGGCATTGGCTCTGCCTGCCTTGGCGGCGGGCAGGGGATCGCGGTGGTGGTGGAAGCTGTCACATGAAAAGTCGGATTTAACCAGAAAAAAATCTGTTTGAATCTGTATGACATTTAGTTTATCCTGTATTACAAGGAAAAGATGATGAAAAGAGATTTGGTTCCCATTACTATTAGAATTCCAAAAAAGGATTTGAGCCGTCTTTTGAGAGCCCATCCTGAAGTTGAAACGCAATCTGAACTCATTCGAAAACTTTTGGAGGATGAATTAGAGAGATTAAAATCCTGGGCTGTTCATAAGGCGATGGTAGGCAAATTGACCTCGGATGATATTGAGTAAGCTCTTTGATAGCCTTCTTTGATACCAACATTTATATCGATATTTTAAGAGGGAAGATTAGGTTAGATGGTCTTTCTTCATATAATAGCTATATCATTCGTCTTTCTCCCATTGTTAAAAGTGAACTTTTGAGAGGCTGTAAGACTCAAAGGGCTAAAAGGCTTACAGAATCCTATATTCATCATCTTATTGAAATACCTGCTCCTACAAATAAAATATGGGAACAGGCAGCGATAATTTTGTTACGCCTTTCCCAAACTTCTCAAAAATATTCAGAAGAAATTCAAAATGATGTTTTACTGGCGCTATCTGCTAAACAGAATGGGGCAATTCTGGTAAGTCAAGACAGGGATTTTGAAATAATATCTAAATATGTTTTGTTCCGTTGGATTTTATTCAAATAAAAAAATTATTTACTTGCTTCGGATCGATATCAAATTTTTTTTCTTCATTTTCTTAATTTTTTTAAAGCTTTAATGTCCGCAAGATCTTGAAACATCATCGTCGTTATTATATTACCTTCATATCGTAACACTTTCCTTATACACTCCGAATACTTCCCGAAGCACATCGGAAATTTCGCCAAGAGTAGCCCGATTTTGAACAGCCTCAAGGATTACAGGAATGAGATTTTTATCTGATTTGGCAACTCTCGAAAGTTCAGAAAGCGATTTTTGAGCGAGTGTCATATTCCTTTTTTTCTTAAATTTTTTGAGATTTTCGATCTGCGTCTTTTCATGTTTCGGGGCGACCCGCTGAATTTTGAGTTTCTTTTCATCTTCCCCGTTCATAACGATAAATTCATTGACCCCCACAATAATGGTTTCTTTTTTCTCGATTTTACTCTGATACTCAAAGCTTTCACGCTGAATTTCGCGTGGAAGGTATCCGTTCTGGATACAGGCAATGACCCCCCCCTGGGAATCTATTTTTTTAATATAATTTTCGGCTCGTCCCTCGATCTCGTCTGTGAGGTGTTCGATTAAATAAGATCCGCCCATTGGATCGGAAACATCTGTAACCCCCGACTCATAAGCGATGATCTGCTGGGTTCGAAGCGCAATCCGGACTGCTTCTTCGCTAGGGAGCGCCAATGCCTCATCATAGCTATTGGTATGGATCGATTGCGCCCCCCCCAACACCGCTGCCATTGCCTGGAGCGCCACACGGGAAATATTGTTAAGCGGCTGCTGTGCGGTGAGAGAGCTTCCCGCCGTTTGGGCGTGGAAACGAAGCATGCACGATCTGTCGTTTTTAGCGCCAAAGCGTTCACGCATGATTCTCGCCCAGAGTTTTCTTGCAGCCCGGAATTTGGCGACTTCTTCAAGAAAATTATTTTGAACATTGAAAAAGAAGGAGAGTCGGTTCGAGAATTCGTCGACATTAAGCCCTGCTTTCATAGCCGCATCAACGTAAGTGATGCCATTTGCAAGCGTAAACGCAACCTCCTGCACAGCCGTAGCCCCGGCTTCCCGAATGTGGTAGCCAGAAATTGAAATCGTATTCCATTCCGGCATCTCGTCTTTACAGAATTTAAAAATATCCGTGATCAATCGAAGCGAGGCTTTGGGCGGGTAGATGTATGTTCCCCTCGCCAGATACTCCTTTAGAATGTCATTTTGGATTGTGCCGCGAAGTTTTTTGATCGGTATCCCCTCGTTTTTTGCAATGGCGGCGTAAAGACAGAGAAGAATCGAGGCCGTTGCGTTGATCGTCATCGATGTGGAGACCTCGCCCAGAGGGATGCCGTGAAAAAGAGTTTTCATGTCATCAATCGTATCGATGGCAACACCCACTTTCCCCACCTCCCCGCGGCTCATCGGATGATCCGAGTCGTATCCCATCTGTGTTGGAAGATCGAATGCGACACTCAATCCTTTTTGTCCATGCTTTAAAAGATAATGGTAGCGTTTGTTCGATTCAGACGCGGTGGCAAAACCGGCGTATTGTCGCATCGTCCAGAGACGGCTCCTGTACATCTCGGCATGAATGCCGCGTGTAAAGGGATATTTACCCGGGGCGCTTAATTTTTCTTCGATATTTTTAGGAATGTCTTTTGAGTCATAACAGCTCTTCAGTGGAAGATGAGAAGATGTTTCGAATGTCTTTTTTTGCCTATCCATAAATCTACTCAGGGAACCTACTCAAGTAAAATCAGTTCCTCGCCCGCTTCAACAGTCTGTCCTTCTTTAACCCGAATGGTCTGGATGACGCCTGTCATTGGGGATTTGAGTTCGTTCTCCATTTTCATTGCTTCCATAATGACAACACCTTGCCCCCTTGCGACTTTATCTTTTTCCTTCGCGAGGATTTTAATGATCTTCCCGGGCATGCGCGCGATGATCTTCTTTTCTTCAAAACCTTTGGCCTTCGCCCCTTTCGATTTCGGATGTATCAGTTCGAGAGAATAGAGTCTCCCTCTAAGAAGCACATGGTACGTATTTTCTTTCTTTTCGATATCGAACTGATAGGAACGCCCTTTGAGAAGCATCGAATAGCTCTCCGTTTGCAGATCGACAACATCGATATGGAACGGTTTTTCATTGTCAACCGTAATAAGGTATCCGCCCCGTTCTTCAACGATTGTTACCTTGTGCGGCTTTTCATCTATATAGGTGGTAAAAATCATGTCAGGGATTTATCTCCACGTTGTGCTTCGCAACGCCGTCAATCGGCCCCCTCTCAGCCATGCGGATTCTTTTCGTTCGAGGGGTATGAATGTTGTACCCTCTTTTATCTTTTTGTAAGCGTCGACGGCGGCGATCGCAAGAACAAGGTCTCTTACCGGCTGGATTGGCCGGGTCTTGGGAACCCGGAATTCACGGTCGATAAAAGTTGTGTCGTAAGCGCCATGAACAAAGTGGGGCATTCGTGTGACCTGTCTGTGAAAGGTCAGGGTGGTTCGGATCCCCTTAATGACAAATTCTTTTAAAGCCATCGTTAATCGATGCACAGCCTCCATTCGTGTCATGCCATAGACGCTCAATTTACCGATGAGGGGATCATAATATATCGGCACTTCGTATCCCTGGTAGATGTGGCTATCGAGTCTTACAAATGGCCCTTGCGGCACCCGATAGGTTTGAATTTTCCCCGGGCATGGCAGAAAGTTATTAAAGGGGTCTTCCGCGTAGATTCGGCATTCAATCGCATGTCCCCGTTGTGTGACCTCCTGCTGTTTAAAGGGGATCGGTTCTCCTTGCGCGATGTTGATCTGGAGTTTGACCATGTCGATACCGGTAACCCATTCAGTGATCGGATGTTCGACCTGCAGCCTTGTATTCATTTCAAGAAAATAGAAATTCTTGTGTCTGTCGACCAGAAATTCAATCGTTCCGGCATTGAGGTATTTAAAGGCCTTTGCCGCCGTGACGGCTGTCTCGCAAATTTTTGCCCGGATTTTTGCGTCAATAAAGAGGGCGGGGGTCTCTTCAATTACTTTTTGATGGCGTCTTTGAATCGAACATTCCCGTTCATAAAGGTGGACAATTCTTCCGTGATGATCCCCAAAAATCTGGACCTCCACATGATGCGGCTTCTCGAGATATTTTTCCAGATAGATCGTTTCATCCCCGAATGCCGATTTTGCCTCTCTTTTTGCAACCTCAATCCACTTCTCGAGATCCTTCTCTGATTTTACAATCCTCATCCCCTTTCCACCCCCCCCGGCTGAGGCTTTTACGACGACTGGATATTTCAGCTCCTTTGCGATTTTTTTTGCCTGAAAAAAAGAGGTGATCGGTTCCTCACTCCCCGGAACAACAGGAATTTTTTCTTTGATCATCATTTTGCGGGACTCGATTTTATCCCCCAGCCGGCGCATGGTTTCGGCTTTGGGCCCAATGAAGGTGATTCCAGCTTCTTCGCAGGCATCGGCAAATTCATCATTTTCAGAGAGAAAGCCATAACCGGGATGAATGGCATCGACTCGCGTATTTTTAGCGACGTTCAAGATTTTGGGGATACTTAGATAGCTTTCCAAAGAGGGTCCCCCCCCAATGAGATAGGCTTCGTCGGCCATCGAGATGTGGCTGCTCGACCGGTCGGCCTCTGAATAGACAGCAACCGCTTCTATCTCCATTTCGTGAAGCGCGCGCATGATCCTGATCGCAATTTCTCCGCGGTTTGCGACGAGGACTTTTTTAAAATGTTTCGGCATTTTTTAAAGAGGGATGTTCCCGTGTTTTTTAGAAGGGGAATGTTCGCGTTTATTTTTGAGCATCTCAAGGGCTTTAATCAGTTTTGAACGGGTCTCCTGTGGAAAGATCACTTCATCAATATATCCAAGTTCCGCGGCTTTATAGGGATTCGCAAATTTTTGACGATATTCTTCAATCAGCTCTTCCCGCCGCTTGGGTGGCTCTTTTGCCTGCTCAATCTCTTTTTTAAAGACAATATTTACCGCCCCCTCGGGCCCCATGACAGCAATTTCTGCTGAAGGATAGGCATAGTTAATATCAGCCCGGAGGTGTTTGGAAGCCATGACATCATAAGCCCCCCCATACGCCTTTCGGGTAATAACGGTAATTTTGGGAACGGTTGCTTCTGAATAGGCATAGAGGAGTTTTGCCCCGTGGCGGATAATTCCACCATATTCCTGATCGGTCCCTGGTAAAAATCCGGGGACGTCGACCAGCGTAATAATAGGGATATTAAACGCATCGCAAAAACGAACGAACCGGGCGGCTTTGATAGAGGCTGAAATATCGAGACATCCAGCCAAAACATCGGGCTGATTCGCAACTATCCCAACCGTTTTTCCACTGAGAGTTGCAAAACCAATGACAATATTTTGCGCATAATGCTGCTGGACTTCAAAGAACTGGTGATTGTCGACAATACTATGAATAATGATTTTTACATCATAAGGTTTTTTTGAATTTTCGGGAATGACAGACTGGAGTTCTGGAGCCAATCGTTTTGGATCATCCTCCACTTTCCGAAGCGGGGGATCTTCCAGATTGTTGGAAGGGAGATAGCCGATCAGCGACCGGATCATCTGTAAACATTGCTTTTCATCGTCAGCCGCGAAATGGGCAACCCCGCTATTTTGGTTATGCGTCATAGCTCCACCCAATTTTTCTTTTGTGACCTCTTCATGAGTGACGGCTTTAATGACCTCGGGACCTGTCACAAACATATAGCTTGTATTTTTGACCATGAAGATGAAATCTGTGAGGGCAGGGGAATAAACAGCCCCCCCGGCGCAGGGGCCCATGATGGCTGTGATTTGAGGAATGACACCGGAGGCGAGCGTATTTCTCAAAAAGATATCGGCATATCCGGCAAGCGATTCAACCCCTTCCTGGATTCTCGCCCCCCCTGAGTCGCAAATTCCAATTACCGGCGCCCCATTTTTCAGCGCGAGATCCATGACTTTGCAGATTTTCTTCGCATTCGAGCCGCTGAGCGATCCGCCAAAGACGGTAAAATCCTGGGAATAGACATAGACCGTCCGCCCCTCAATGGTTCCATATCCGCAGACGACACCATCACCCGCGTAGTGATCGGTATCCATATCAAAATCGGTGCAGCGGTGTTTTACGAAGCGATCGAGCTCATGAAAACTCTCTTCATCCAGGAGGAGGTCGATCCTTTCACGGGCTGTCATTTTCCCCGCATCATGCTGGCGTTCAATCCGCTCTTTCCCCCCGCCGAGCAAAGACTGTTTGTTTAATTCCTCAAGAATTTCATAAGGATTTGACACGATAGATCAGGAGTTTACGAGACTCGAAGTGCCTTGTCAATTAAG
>CAYJMQ010000008.1:40751-55038 GCA_964371555.1 uncultured bacterium
CAATTAAGTTTTGGTATGCTAGATTTCACTTCACTCATGTCTAAGGAAACGCGATTATCACCGCGAACAAGAATTCATGCCCAAATCGTTTTTAAAATTCCAACTCAGAAAACGAGAGCCAATTTTGTGACGCTCTATTCTGAAAATATCAGTGAAGGGGGGGTCTTTTTAAAGTCTCCCTCGCGTCAAGTTCCATTTAAGGTTGGAATGGTTCTTGATCTTCACTTTTCTCTCCCCAGTCACCCGGCTCTCATTCATTCAAAGGGAAGAGTCATCTGGACAACAGAGGGTTGGTCTGATGATCTTCAAGGGATCAATGGAATAGGGATTCAATTTATTGACATTAAACCCGAATTCCGGGAAGTGATTCGGCGATTCGTATCAGAAAATTTGGATAAGTAAGCTCGGATCAGTCCATATTTTTGGACTTTTTGAATCAGTCCGGATCTTGAAATTCCAAGTTCACGTGAAACCTTTGATTTGTTTCCTTTATACTTAATGAGAGCCTCAATAACCATTTTCTTTTCCAGTGTCTCTATTGCCATCGGCAAACTTTTTTGGGCATCTATAATCGAATAGAGTTCTTTTAACGAAGAACCGATAATCTTTTCAGGGAGCACATCGATGGTGAAGTTTTTTTTATCGCCATAATCGAGCAGGATTCGTTTGATTTCAAGTTTGAGTTCACTCATATTTCCAGGCCAATGATATTCAAGAAGCTTGTTCAATGTCGAGGGAGAGAAATCAAGCACATTTTTCTCATTTTTTGAAAATTCTCTTACAAAAAAATCGATCATTGGCAATAGATCTTCTTTACGTTCTCTCAAAGGGATCATCTGCAGCGTGATCAGTCTGATTTTTTTGATAACTTTGGGTTCCAGATCATTTGTCTGTTTTGCGGAAATCATCAAACGCGGGGGGGGTGTCTGATCAGTCAATTCAAGAATTTTTTTTTGCAGATAAGGAGTGGTAAGTGAAACCTCTGGCAGGTAAAGCGTGGAATTCTCAGGCCACTCTCTTTGTTCCCCGAATGCCCGGTCATAAGCGATAAAAGGGCCTTTCCTTTCTGAACGAATATGAATGACGCGCGCGAGAGCCTCTTTTCCGGTCCCTCTTTCTCCAAGAATTAAAATAGGCGTCTCACTGTTTTTATATTTTTCAGCTGTTGTAAATGTTCTCTGCATCGCCTTGTTCTTACTTGAGAGGAATCCAAAATGTTCTTTGGAATTTAAATTGAGACGAAGAATCTCCATTTCATTTTGTTTTGTTTCGAGGTGGTCATCTAATGAGGAGAGTTCCCCCTCCAGATATTCTAACGAGTGAAGGATTTTGTGATAATCGGGGGTATCATTTTCGCAATAATGCCTTGAAAAGCGCTCTTTGAGCCTTTCAACCTTTTTCTTCGCTGTTTCAGCAATCATCTTTTTCTTTTTCCCATGGGAGTTTCGCCGTCCAAAAAGCAATATCTATGCCAAGTTGCTTGACCCCTCTTTCGAAGGAGGCGAACGAGGCAAGGCTTGAATTTAAAAGATTTTTTGATTCAGTGAGGAAAAAGTAGGCAATCGAACCATTAAAGATTCGTTATTTTTTTCGTCCAGCGGATAGCCGTCGTCTACTTCTTGAGCATCCTGCGTTTATCAAGGCCGTATTTTTCAACTTTCATGATGAGGCCTGCCCGGCTGATGCCAAGTTCTTTGGCGAGTTTCGATTTGTTCCACCCCGCGCGTCTCAGCCCTTCTTTAATCATCTCCCTTTCAAGTTCTTCAAGGGCATCTTTGAGTTTTCCCTGGATACGAACCCCCTGAACCTTCCCCTTTTCGCCAAAGTTCTTGATACGGGGAGAAAGCATATCGGCGGTGATTTTTAGCTCGGTTCCCGCCAGAACATTGAGTCTTTCCATCTCGTTTTCGAGCTCTCGCACGTTTCCTGGCCAATGGTAATCCAGAAGTTTCTCCATGGTGCGCTTTGCAATCATCTTCTTTTTTCCCCCTGTTTCCTTCGCGCACTTTTCCAGGAAAGAATCGATCAGGAGCGGAATGTCCTCTTTTCGTTCCCGCAAGGGGGGGACATGAATATTAATGACGTTAATCCGGTAGTAGAGGTCTTCTCTGAATTCACCGCGTTCAACCATTTCTTTCAGGTCTTTATTGCTGGCCGCAAGAATGCGGACATTGACCCTTCTAAGATCTGTCGCCCCCACCGGAATGAATGTCCCTTCCTGGAGGACGCGCAGGATTTTCACCTGCATTGCGGTCGACATATCCCCTATTTCATCGAGAAAGAATGTGCCTTTGTCCGCAACTTCAAAAAGCCCTTTTTTGTCTCTGACTGCCCCTGTAAAGGATCCTTTCACGTGCCCGAACAGCTCGGAGTCGAGCAGGTTTTCATTGAATGCTGAGCAGTTTTGAGTGACAAAAACCTTGTCTTTTCTGGGACTGTTATAGTGGATGGCACGGGCGATGAGTTCCTTTCCGGTTCCGTTTTCTCCCTGAATCAGACAGGTACTCTCGGAAAGCTTAATTTTATCAAGGAGATCATAGAGATCTTGCATCGGTTTACTTCTGCCAATCATCGTGCCATATCGATATCTAACCCCTAATTCTTTGTTGAGCTCATCGATGCGCTCTTCACGAACGGAAATTTCGCTGTGAAGGGTGATAATTTCTTCAGCAACAAGGCTTACGAGTTCTATAAAATAAGACATTTCCTGGGATTTAATGGTCTTAATGCTTCCAATCGCTTCTTTGACATCTTCGCCCCCAATGGCCAATGCTTTAAGATTCTTCGAAAGCTCTGCTGATTGGACATCAAAGTTGGAATCTTTGAAAAAACCAACAGCGACGACGCTTCCCATAAATTCATCCGAAATATAAATCGGAAAAGCAGTCGCAGAAAGACCGATGTCCCATGTTTCTGTCAAATGCTCCTTTCCGACTTTTCGGAGTTCCTGCGTGATTTTTTTGGAAAATTCTGAAAAGCTGTCAAATCCGGCGGAGGTATTTAGAATGAGATTCAGGGCCGCATTTTTAAATGTCTTTGCTTCATCTTTGTCGATTTCTCTTAAAAATCCCCTGTCATCCGCAAAAAAGATTTCAATATTCCACCAGTCGCTCAAAATTTCTTTCAATTTTCGGACTACGTGGAGGTGTTCAAATTCGCTCCAGTCAAACATGGTTAATTATTTGCCCCCCTGATTTTCTAACTTTCTCTGTTGTTTGTTTGGAACAACTGTTGATAATTTAGACGTTTTATTTCACTTCGTATATCAACTCCATGTTATCTGAAACAAGATGAATGTCAACATAAAATTGTACATTTATTTTACACTAAGTGTTCTAATATTAGACGCCTATCTGAAGGGGATTCAAAACCCTTCTCAAAAACTGACCGGTGAACGATGATGGGATATTTGCAATGGTTTCCGGGGTTCCTGTTCCAACGATGCTCCCCCCCCGCTCTCCCCCCTCGGGACCGAGGTCGATGATGTGGTCGGCAGTTTTCATAACATCCAGATTATGCTCAATGACGACAACGGTATTCCCCCTATCAACAAGTTCATCAAGGACCCCTAATAATTTTTTAATGTCATCGACATGCAGACCTGTGGTCGGCTCATCCAGAATATAAAGGGTGTTTTTTGCATCGACTGAAAGCTCTTTGGCGATCTTTAATCGCTGTGCCTCACCGCCAGAAAGGGTTGTTGCTGATTGCCCGAGCCGTAGATAGCCCAAGCCAACCGATTGCAGAATCTCAAGTTTTTTCCTGATCTTTGTGTAGGCGAGAAAAAAATCGGATGCCTCATCAACCGTCATATCGAGTATGGCTGAGATGTTTTTTCCGCGGTAGGAAATTTGAAGGACCTCCATTTTAAATTTTTTCCCCTGACAGAGTTCGCAGGTAAGATAAATATCGGCAAGAAAATGCATTTCGACTTTTTGAAAACCGTCCCCCTCACAGGTTTCACAGCGCCCCCCCCGCACATTGAAGGAGAAGGAGGCGGCTGTATAGCCCCTCTTTTTGCTTTCAGACTGGGCGGCAAAAATCTTTCGGATTTCATCGTAAACTTTCATATAAGTTACAGGATTGGAGCGGGGGCTTTTGCCGATCGGCTGCTGGTTTAAAAGACGGACCCCCTGCAGGCGCTTAAAACCAGAAATGCTTTTAAAGCGCCCAATTTTGTCGGTGGAGGTTTTAAAAATCCGGGCCAGCGCATTGCAGAGCGTTTCATGTATTAAAGAACTTTTTCCCGATCCCGAAACTCCTGTGACGCAGATGAATAAATTGAGTGGGAGAACAAGATCGACTGATTTTAAATTGTGATGTGTTGCCCCATAGAGCCGTAGAGCATGATCTTTCGGCTTTCTTCTTTCCTTCGGAAGGGAAATTTGCTGCTGATAGTTGAGATAAGACGAAGTCAATGTGTTGGAATTTAAAAACTCTTTAAAGGAGCCCTGAAATTGAATGTTTCCCCCTTTTTCACCCCCATGGGGACCCAATTCCACCACATAATCAGAAGAACGAATCATCTCAGGGTCATGTTCAACAACAATCACGGTATTTCGCTGATCGCGCAGGCGCCGCAGAGTGGAAATCAGACGTTTGGTGTCTCTGGGATGAAGGCCAATGCTCGGTTCGTCAAGGACATAGATTGTTTCCACAAGCTGAGCGCCCAGCTGATTGCCGAGATTGATCCTCTGGGCTTCCCCCCCTGAAAGGGTTCTCGTCAAGCGATTCAGTGTGAGATAATCGAGACCCACCTGATGTAGAAAATCGAGTCTTCCTGTAATTTGCCTGAGAATTTCTTTGGACGCATCTCCCTCAAAAGGGGTTAGTTTTAACAATGTAAAAAACTTTTTGGCTTCTTCAACGGTCATTGCGTGAATAGCCGAAATGGGTTTTTCCTGAACGGTTACAAAATTTGTTTCCGCGCGAAGCCTTCGACCGCTGCAGAGAGGGCAGATGAAAGCGCTTTTATATCTGCTCAAAAAAACGCGCACCGCCATTTTATATTTCTTTCTTTCGAGGCGTTTGAAGAAACCATGAATTCCATTGAAGCCTTTGGTTCCTTCGAAAAGCTCTTTTTTAAAATCCGGGGGGAGCTCTTTATACGGGGCGCCGAGCGGTATTTTTTTCTTTCTCGCAAATTCAAAGAGACGCTTTTCCCACTGTTTGAGACTAGGCTTCGTCCAGGGATCAATCGCGCCCTGCGCCAGCGTTAAATTTTTGTTTGGGACGACAAGATCTTCATCAATCAAAAGATTGTTTCCAAAACCATTGCAAGAGGCACAGGCTCCATAGGGATGATTAAATGAAAAGAAAGAGGGGAGCGTGTCGGGAAATTTTTCATCACATTCATTACATCTCAAAAAGATTGAATACTTATGAAGTTTTCCCCCCTCATCCTGAATCCATGCTTTTCCTTTCGTTTCCTGATAGGCAATTTCCAAAGAATCGGTCAGTTTTGATTCAACACCCGGCTTTACCATCAGCCGATCCAAAACCACTTTCACAACAGGCTCGAGTGGCAGTCCTGCAGCAGGGTAGGAGGCGTCATGGAGGTCTATGACCCCCTCTTTTCCAAGAACCCGACTCAGTCCCTTTTGAAGCAGGGTTTTAAGAAATTGTTTTTTCGAAACCCCCTCCGTTTCAAAAGGGGCTATCACAATGATTTTTTGCCCGGCGGGCTTTGAGAGGGTTTCATGGGCGATATCTGAAATTGAATTTTTTTGGATTGGCACTTTGCATTTCGGACATGACACTTTTCCGATTTTTGAAAAGAGGAGTCGCAAATAATCATAGATATCTGTTGATGTTGCAACCGTTGCCCTTGAATTTTTAACCCTGTTTTTTTGTTCGATCGCAATCGTGGGACAGATATTTTCAATATGATCCATCTCAGGCCTTTGGATCCGTTCCAGAAATTGGCGGGCATAGGTCGAGAGCGATTCCATATAGAGTCTTTGTCCTTCGGCGTAGATCGTATCGAACGCGAGCGAAGATTTCCCCGATCCACTCGGTCCGGTAATGACGGTGAGTTCATGGTGGGGAATCTCTATATTTAAGTTCTTAAGATTATTCTGTCTTGCCCCTCTAATGAGGAGGCTTCGTTTTTCTGGCATATTGAAACAACAAAGGATAGTCCAGACTTTAAGGGGGGTCAATACACCCGTCATCCTAAAATGATAAAAACATAAAATTAGATTGCTAACGGTCTAAACGTTAGGTATACTAACGTTATGAACGTTAATGAGAAAAATGTCCTCCTGGCCCGTGGTGAAATCGACCGGGATGACCTTTGGCCCAAATTACTTGAGATGGAAAGCAAAGCTGCCCAATTCCAGTTTGATTTTGGATTGAAGGAGTTACCGATGGAGCCAGGCATCTTAATTATTCGTGGCCCCAGGCAATATGGGAAAAGTACATGGATAGAACAGGAGTTGCGTTGGACAATTGGGCATTTTGGAAAAGGGACAGCATTTTATTTAAATGGAGACGAGCTCAATTCTGCCAATGAACTTGCTGAAAATCTCTTGAAGTTAGAAGCTTCATTTAACAAGGACGCAAAAGTGAAGCGCATATTCATTGATGAAATTACATCCGTTCCAGATTGGGAAAAGGGGGTAAAGAACGTCATTGATCAGGGGAGGCTAAGAGACGTCTTAGTGATCACAACAGGGTCAAAGGCTTTAGAGCTCAGGCGTGGGAGCGAGAGGCTCCCTGGGCGAAAAGGGAGGCTCAAGCGAACAAACTATTTCTTTTTGCCTGTTTCATATAAAGATTTTTTCGAAAATTGTGGCCGGGAGCTGGAGGAAAACGCATGGATTGCTTATCTTCTTTCGGGCGGTTCCCCCATTGGCGCAAATGATATTTATCAGTTTGAAAAACTTCCAGACTATTTTTTAGAATTGGTGCGGGATTGGGTATATGGAGAAATTGTTGAAAGTGGAAGGAGTAGAGTCCTCCTGAATAATTTGTTGCGGGCGCTATTTCGATTTGGGGGAAGTCCTGTCGGTTTTGCGAAGCTGGCAAGAGAATCATCTATGGCCAATAATACGGTTGCGGCTGGGTATATAGAACAGTTGGCTGATTTGATGTGTGTGATTCCTTTATGGCCGTGGGATCATGACCGTAAGATCTTACTTCCCCGGAAACCTTGTAAATTTCCTTTCGTTAATTTAGCAGCGGCAGTTGCGTTTCATCCCAAAAAACCTATCATGATACATGAATTTCAGAATCTTCATGATTCAGAAAAGTCAATGCTTATTGAGTGGTTGGTTTGTCAGGAGCTTTGGAGAAGAGTGGCAAGAGAAGGAGGGAATCCTGAAGAAGTGGGATTTTGGCAGTCCAAAGAACATGAAATAGATTTTGTTACAATTCATGAGGAATTTTTTGAAGTCAAATTAGGACGGACCGGACCTTTGGATTTTGCATGGTTTCCAAAAATCTTTCCACGAAAAAAGTTAACCGTGATTTGTCAGACCCCTTTTGAAACGAGCCATGTTAAAGGCATATCGCTCCATCAGTTTCTTTTAGAGGAAGATTGAGGACGTTTACGCCAGCTCGAAGGGCTGGCATATCTATTATAGTTTTTCTTTAATCAAAGCCAAAAGATCGTCGATATTCTCAAAGGGCTTGGTGAGATAGGCGCTGACTTGAAGATCTTTGGCCTGCTTTTCAGTTGAATAATCCCCATAAGCGGTCATAAAAATCACAGGAATTTCAATTTTTTCTTCTTTCATCTTCTCAAGAACTTCAAGCCCCGTCAGTCTCGGCATCATCATGTCGAGAATAATGAGATCGGGTTTCGTTTTTCGAATCAGTTCGAGCCCTTTTTCACCATCTTCAGCAATCTGAATTTCATAGGATTCATTTTTTAAAGCGCGACTCAGCACGCGGGTGATGATCGATTCATCGTCAATAATGAGCAATTTTTTTCTGTTCATTTTAGATAATACGAAAGCGCGAGAGCGCCGCTGCCAACAAGCAGACAGTAGTAACTGAATTTAAAAAGATTCCCCTGCCGAACCCAGCGAATCAGAAAAAGCAGCGCGCCAACGCCGATCAAACAGGAGGTGATAGAGCCAGCCGCAAAGAGAGGGAGCCATGAGATGTCGAGTGGGGGTGTTTTGAGAAGCTTAAGAGCTGCGGCGCCGGCAACGGCAGGGATGGAAAGGAGAAAAGAGAAAGCAATGGCATCCCGGCGAGGGACTTTCAATAAAACGGCCGTTGCAATGGTTGAGCCGGATCGGGAAATGCCTGGTATAAGCGCAATGCTTTGAGCAACCCCAATTAAAAAGGCCTTTGGAAATGTCATGTCGGAAAAGAGAAAACCATCCAGTTCAAGGGGTTTTTGTCTGACAAAGCGTGTGATCCATAGCCAAACAGATGTGATGAGAAGCCCAATTGCGGCAATTCTCATCGAGCCGAAATTTTTTTCAATGGCATCGAGAAACATAAAACCAGCAGTAGCTGCCGGAATCGACGCAACCCCAATCAAAAGAATGGCTCGAAGAGAAGTGAGCATTTTAAAAATTTCTTTATAAAAAATAATGACTGTTGCCGCGAGGGTTCCAAGATGGAGAAAAATATCAAAAAGCAGTTCAGGTTCTCTCATCCCCAGAAGCTGCTGGCAGATGACCAGATGGCCGGAGCTGCTAACGGGCAGAAACTCGGTAATTCCTTGAATGACACCCAATATCAGCGATTCAAATATATTCATAAAATGTTACTCTACCGGCAAAAAAACCTTGAATGTGGACCCCTTTTTTAATCTGCTTTCAACTTCTATCGTTCCTTTATGGCTGCGAATAATGCCATAGCTTACCGAAAGACCCAGTCCAGTTCCACTGGTTTTTTCTTTGGTTGTAAAAAAGGGATCGAAAATTTTCGAGAGATTTTGTTTTGGAATGCCGCTGCCTGTGTCTGAAACGGTGATTCGAACTGCCGATTTATGTGGAAGAAACGTCGTTTGAAGAGTGATCTTCCCCCCGTGCGGCATAGCCTGGATTGCATTCAAAAGCAGGTTTAGGAAAACCTGTTGAAGTTCGTTTGGATTTCCCCGGATCCGCGGGATTTCATTATCTAATTTTTTTTCGATCCGAAAATTCTGTTTCGCGGAAGAGGAGTATTGAATAAGGGGGAGCGTCGATTCAATGATGGCATTGACAGAGAGACTGTTTCTCTTTTGACGAGATGTGTTTTCTGAAAAGTGGAGCAGGTTTTCGATGATATGTTTGCAGCGAAGCGACGCATTTTCAATTTCCAGAATATCCGGATAAAATTTATGGTCTCCCCCCAGTTCCTTCTTGAGAATTTGTGAAAATGCGGTAATTCCCGTCAGCGGATTGTTGAGCTCATGGGCCAGGGAATTTGCCAAATGCCCGATGGCAGCCATTTTTTCGGATTGAATCAGCTGGCGGAAAAGATGCGAGGCCTGAGTCTGGTCACGGTAATAGATGACCATTGAACTGACTTTCTGATGGGCATCCAAAACCGGATAAGACCAGCTGAGATAATCCCTGTCTTTAAAATCGATGATCTCTTTTTCTGCGGTGATTGACTGATTTTTGAAACTCTCAACGGCCGGGCAGTTGCGACAAGGGGTTTTTCGGTTGGCAAGAACTTCATAACATTTTTTGCCAATCGCCTTTTCAACCCTTTGATGCGTGATTTTTTCTGTCGCGCGGTTGGCCTTGATCAATGTAAAATTTTCATCAATCACGGTGACGAGATCGCTAATGGCATCGAATGTCGACTCCCATTCGCGGGATCCCTGCTCAACGATTTCCAGAAGTTTAATTTTCTCAATAGCGATGGTGATCGGATTCGCCACCTCTTTGAGTTGCTGAATATCTTTCTCTGTAAAAGCGTTCTTTCGTTTTGAAGCGAAATGTAAAAAAGCCATTCCGTTCAGGGGAAAAATCATGTGAGATCCGGTGTCATCTTGACCGCCGCGGCTGTTTCGAAGGAATTCAAAAGGGCTTTTGTCTGTTACGATTGCTTTTGGATGGTTGAAAAAATTTTGCGCGCTTTCAAGCCCTTCTATTTGAAATGGGGGTATCCTGAAGCCGCGCTCTTCTGAAATGAGCTGGTAATGCCGGGGACCCAGTTGAACAACAATATTGGCATCATCAAATGCAATGAGTTTTTTTAATTCTTTGAGAATTATTTTGAAAATTTCATTCAGATTTTTTGATCTGCTCAGCCCTTTCAAAAGCGCGTAGGTGATTTCAAGCTGGGTTTTTTTGGCCTCAATGGCCTTTTTGGATTCCGTTGTTTTTATGATCCGGTCCTCGATTTTCTGCTTTAAATTCTTAGCCCGCTCTTTAAAATGAAAATTCTGGGTTTGAATCTGTTTTAAAAGTTCCTGATTTTCACGAATCAGTTGATGACGTTTCCACGAATTTTCAACAGACGAAATCAGGTCGTCGTCGTTCCACGGTTTGGAAATAAATCTATAAACACCGGCGTTTGAGACCAGGTCTTCGGCCATTTGAAAATTGTAAAAAGCTGTCAGCAATATGCGGGAAATATCAGGCCATTTTTCCCTTGTTTTTTTGAGGAACTCCGTTCCTGCCTGGGAACCTAATTTCTGATCGCAGATGATGACGCCAATCGGATGATGTTCAAGAATTTCCATCGCCTCTTGTTCATTGGCTGCCGTGTGAACTTCGTATTTCTCTTGATCATGAAAAAGTCTGGTGAGTGAGGAGAGAACATACTTTTCATCATCCACAATGAGGAGGGGGATTTTCATTAAGATGTTGCCGGCTGCGGTTTTCCGGGAACAGAAATACAGACTTTGTTTCGCCCCTCTTTTTTTGCGGCAAAGAGGGCCTTGTCTGCCGAGTGAATCAATGTCGTATCGCTTTTTTGCCCGGGGGTATGGTAATTTGAAATGCCGATGCTGACTGTGATTTTTTTCTCTCCAATGAGATGGGAATAATTATATTCTTCGATGCTTTTTCGGATTCGCTCGGCAAGCATCGTTGCATGCCCAATCGTTGTTTCAGGAAGAATAATCGCAAATTCTTCGCCGCCAAAACGGGTGATGACATCTGTTTTTCTAAAGGCGGGTTTCAAAATATCCGAAAACTCTTCCAAAACCTGATCCCCAATGACATGGCCGAACAGATCATTAACCGATTTAAAATGGTCGATATCGATCATAAGAAGCGAAAGATGCCTGTCGTATCGCTGCGCGCGGTCGATCTCCTGCCGTAAAATTTCCTTGAACGCATAGCGATTGTATAGACCTGTCAGCGCATCCTTAATTCCATAGATTTTTGCGGTTCTGGTCTCGATCCCTTTTTCAACGGCCCCGATGAGTGATTGGGGACGAAGGGGTTTGATTAAGCAGTCAATGGCTCCCTGTTGAAAAAGGGCTCGAATATTTTGAACGGAATTTTCACGGGTTAAAGCAATAATCGACGGATGACTGATTAACTTTGAACATCTTCGGATGAAATCCCGCTCTTTGGCTTCCTTTGAATCCTGATCATAGAAAACCACCGATATTTCAGACGTCTGAACAAGAGATAAGGCGTGATCCAAAACATTTTCCACATGAACCACATAATGATTCCTTTGAAAAAGCTGTCTCAGGGATTGAGACAGACGCGGGGTCAGTCCAAATAACAGAATCTCAGGTTCCATCCCCCTTTTCTTTCGCATATTTTGTGCCGACGCGCTGGTCAATTTATATTTCCTTGGGTGATGATGAAGAAAAAGTAACAATAATTATCTCTAGTTAATATAATGGCGATAGCGGCTTGTCAATTGGCGTCTCGATTGACTTGCTGGGCTTCTTTCTTTTTGTTATGGATTTCCTTATGACGAAATCGGTATTTGATTCCCCGTACTCACATTCAGAGATTGAAGAAAAATGGTATCAGTTTTGGCTGAAAAAGGGCTATTTTTCCGCTGATAATCAGTCGAAGAAAAAGCCGTACGTCATTATGATGCCCCCTCCAAATATTACGGGGGCGCTTCATCTGGGGCATGCGCTGACATCTGCCATTCAGGATATTTTGATTCGCTGGCGCAGAATGCAGGGATTTAACACCCTTTGGCTTCCGGGTTCCGACCATGCCGGCATTGCCACACAGAATGTCGTCGAAAAGGAGCTTCAAAAGGAGGGGTTGAATCGTCATCAGGTCGGGAGGGAAAAGTTTGTTGAGCGGGTCTGGGAATGGCAACGGAAGTCAGGCCATACGATCATGACCCAGCTTCGGCGCTTTGGTTCCTCCTGTGACTGGACGCGGGAGCGGTTTACGATGGACGAATATCTTTCGACTGCCGTTCGCCAAGCCTTTGTCTCTCTATATAAAGAAGGGCTCATCTACCGGGGGGATTATCTGATCAACTGGTGCCCGCGGTGTGAATCGGCTCTCTCTGATCTCGAAGTGAGTCATGTCGATGTGAAGGGGACACTTTGGTATATCCGTTATCCGTTTCAAAGCGGCGAAGGAGGGGTTTCTGTCGCCACCACGCGTCCCGAGACGATGCTTGGCGATGTGGCGGTTGCTGTTCATCCCACAGATAAGCGTTTTAGGGTGTCCATTGGAAAGATGTTGAATCTCCCGCTTCTTCAGCGACAAATTCCTTTAATTGCGGAAGAGACTGTCGATCCTTCCTTTGGAACCGGCGCCGTCAAGATTACACCGGGACATGATTTTAATGATTTTCAAGTCGGAAAAAAACAGAAACTTCCGATTGTTTCTATTTTTGACGCGCAGGCGAGGGTCAATGAAGAAGGGGGGCCTTATAAAGGTTTGGATCGCTTTGAGGCGAGAAAGAGGGTTCTTGAAGATTTAAAATCGCAGAATCTTCTTGAAAAGGAAGAGCCGTATCAGACAGCGATCGGCCATTGCAGTCGTTGTGATACGATTGTTGAACCCAGAATATCGCTCCAGTGGTTTGTCAAAACAAAGCCTCTGGCAAAGCCCGCGATCGATGCTGTGCGAAAAAAGAAGGTCAGGATTGTTCCTGAGGGATGGACGAAAACCTATTTTAACTGGATGGAAAATATTAAAGACTGGTGCATCTCCCGTCAGATTTGGTGGGGGCACCGAATCCCTGCCTGGCATTGCGGCGATTGCGGCGCGGTTACGGTAACGGTTACAGACCCCCCTTCAGGGATGAAGTGTTCAAAGTGTAAAAGTCACAACATAGAGCAGGACAATGATGTTTTGGATACTTGGTTTAGCTCGGCGCTCTGGCCTTTTTCCACGCTTGGCTGGCCCAAAAAAACCCGGGACCTTAAGGTTTTTTATCCGTCAACCGTGATGGAAACCGGTTTTGATATCCTTTTTTTCTGGGTGGCGCGCATGATGATGATGGGGATTCATTTTATGAAGAAGCCGCCATTTAAGTATGTCTATCTTCATGCGATGGTTCGCGATCCGCTCGGGCGAAAGATGAGTAAATCGAAAGGGAATGTCGTTGATCCTCTCGATATTATCAACGAATATGGGGCCGATGCGCTTCGGTTCACGCTTGCGTCTCTTGCCACGCCCGGCAGAGATGTCAGACTCGACGATCAGCGGATTGAAGGATACCGGAATTTCTTAAACAAGCTATGGAATGCAACGCGATTTATTCTGATGAATCTCGATCCGGATTTTAAACCCCAAAAAATAGTGGTTAAAAAGTTGTCAAAAATTGATCGCTGGTGTTTGACGCGCTTTTATGAAACGGCAGAGGAAGTTAATCGTTTCCTTGAAGAATACAGACTCAATGAAGCGGCAAACAGTCTCTATCAGTTTAGCTGGCACGAATTTTGTGACTGGTATCTGGAGCTTATTAAACCGGCGCTTCGCGACCCGTCGCTCAAAGCGCAGACTGAGCAGGTCCTTGTCTTTATATTCAGAGAACTCATGAAGCTGCTGCATCCCTTTATTCCGTTTGTGACAGAAGAGATTTGGCAGGTATTGCCGAAAGATGAAGAGAGCGTGATGATGGCTCATTACCCCCGGTTTGAAAGGAGATATGTGGATCGTGAGAGCGCGCGCGAGGTTCGCGCGATTCAGGAGGTGGTTTCTTATATCCGAAATGTTCGCGGGGAGCATCAGATTCCGCCTCAGAAAAAAATTCCTGTGACCGTTGTTGCCAAAAATAGAAAGATTTTTGATCTGCTTTCAGATAAAAAAACGGCCATTGAAAAATTGGGGGGCATTTCCGAGCTAATTCTGTCTTCAAAATCGGTATCGACCGAGAAAATGGTGACAGGCCAGACGGTAGAGTGCGAGATTTTTATCCGGATGACTGAACTCTTTGATCTTGAAGA
>CAYJMQ010000009.1:0-54145 GCA_964371555.1 uncultured bacterium
GAAGGGCGAAGCATCTCGTCTGTCATGCAGAGCCCGAAGGGCGAAGCATCTCGTCGCTTTGAGATGACTTAAAGCGTTCAAAATATTTAGAGTTCACTTTGTGAGTAATACATTTGTCGGAACTCCAACCAGCACCCAATATCTGGACTTTCAATTTTCCGAATTATCTTTGAGGGTTCAATAATAGCTGGCAGAGAAGGATCAAATTCAATTATTGGATATTCTTTATTCATTAAATAAGAACTTTATAATGAATTTTTAAGGCTTTTGCCAACTTTTTTGCTGTAGCTATTCCTATAGGACGCTTGCCAGATTCTATAGCCGAAAGATTTGGAACTGCAATTTCCGTCAATTGAGATAAATGCGCTAAAGTGAGCCCCATTCTTTTTCGCTGCTCTTTAAGAAGTTCATTGGGTCCAATTTTTATATCTAAAAATTTAGATAAATCCTTCAATTTTACGTCAGGATTTTTTGCTCTTTCTGATCGACTTAAAACTTCTGCTACTACACGAGGATTATAGTATTTAGCATGGTATTTCTTTAAAATTGCCTTAATTTCTTTAATGGCTTCATTAGGTAGTCCTAGTTTCATAATCGTTTCCCTCCTTAACTCTATCTAAGCCTTCTTGACACTTTTTTATACAAATGAGGAGTTACAGATCGAACGCCTACAACTTTTATTTTTCCAGAGGCCTCAAAAATAACTCTCTATTTTTTGTTTAATCTGGCAGAGTAAAAACCGGAAAGAGGGCCTGAGAGCTTTTCTAATGCCCACCCCTTACCTGACAGAAATGGGCCACTTTGTTTTACCAGGTCTTTCCAAATAATATATTTCTTTTGGATAAGTTCAGGAGCTTCGATTAACTCAAAATAGACTTCCGGACTTTCCTGAACCATCCACATATGAGAATGTTATCAAAAATGATAACATATGGCAAGTGTTATTTTAGTAGGCTTTGACGCCCTCTGTGCCAATCTAAAGTGAGACAGTCGCAACCCGGAAATTAAAGAGCAAAACTTGAGGGCGGGTAGGAGAAAGTGTAGGATGAAATGGAGAGGCATTAGTCTAAAAAAATATTGGGAATTAGGTTCTTTTTTTAAAAGAAATTTGTTCTAGAATAATATCAACAGCCTCATAAAACTTAAGGCGAGAATCCTCTTTTCGTATTTTTGTGGCTAGCTCTTGAATCTTAAAGAGTTCTTCATGGGTGATTCTGCCAAACTTTTCTTGGAATTTCTGATCTACTTCTTCACACCATTGTTTTACAAGTGGATCATTATAGTCAGCTTCTGGAAGATTATTTCTTCTTGAATCGCAAGTATGTTTGTCTTGAGATTGCTTTTCCAAACCTTGCTCTAATCTCTTTTTCCCTTTTCTTTGAACTCGCGTAATATCCATTTTTGATCATCTCCTGGTATATTTCCGGAATTAGTTTTTCTTCTTCCGGATGCAAAGATAGCTCTGATTCAAACATATTTCGATATAAATAAGCGGCATGCCTGAACAACATTTGGAGATTTCTTGTAGCAAAGTGTTTTTCATATACTTGATCAATATCTCGAGAATAAAAGCCTTTACATTCTTCGTCAATGCGTTTTTTATCTTGAAGCCATTGCTCTCTAATCATTCTTAATTCTTCATCAGTATAGTAATCTTTCGATTTCCAACGGGGGCACATAACAGTCTAACGTATAAATTTTTTATCGAGTTGTAAATTGAAAAAGGGAATGTTACTTTAGATTAAAGGGAGTTTTTAGCCATGAGCAAACAATATTTTGAAAAAATTGCACCCCAATGGGATGCAATGCAAAAAACATTTTTTTCTGAAGCTATTCGAAATAAAGCTTTCTATTTAGCGGATATCCAGCCTAATAAGATTGCAGCTGATATTGGTGCGGGTACTGGTTTTATAACAGAAGGATTGGTTCAGAAAAAAGTTCATGTCATTGCAGTGGATCAATCCGAAGAGATGCTGAAAGTAATAAAAGAAAAAATTTCGAGGAAAGAAATAGACTGTCGGATAGGAGAAGCAGAAAAACTACCCATTGAGAATGAGTTTGTTGATTATGTTTTTGCCAATATGTATTTGCATCATGTAGAAGTTCCCCAAACAGCAGTAAAAGAAATGGTTCGGATTTTAAAACCTGGAGGAAGGCTGGTTATTACAGATCTGGATGAGCATACTTTTGAGTTTTTAAAAGAAGAACACCATGATCGTTGGATGGGATTTAAGAGAATAGATATTGAAAATTGGTTTAAAGATGCAAGACTTAGAAAGATAATTATTGATGATACTGGAGAAAACTGCTGTTCTAAATCAAGCTGCGGAACAACTACGGCTAGTATAAAAATATTTGCAGCTGTGGGGCAAAAATAACACCAGATTTTTAAATCAAAACTATACTGCCGTAATTATCCTGAAACAGGAGATTCCTCGGGCGCCTCCCTCGGAATGACTGTCAACCTGATGTCGACCAGCATGAAGTTTGGCTTCCGTGAGCAAAGTCCGTCGAAGCTGATGTGTTTAAACGATGGGAAGAGATGATCAAAGAAAAGGGGTTAGAAGGGATTAATTGTGATTTTGTTTCTGTTGGAGTTTCGAAAATTCAGAAAGCATTTCTCGACCCTTCGCAAGTAATTCCAACTCATTTAAGTATGTGGAGGAAAAACTTTTTTTCGAATAAGAGGAATAGGCATCAAAGAACCGAACACCTTCATCGTATGTAGTTTTTAATTCTTCAAGGGCTGGATTTAAAATTTCTCGTTCTTTTTTCCAAATTTCAAATCGCTTTTTTTCTATCTCTCTTCGGCGGCTTTCATGAGTTCCAAATTCATTATACCCAAATACCTCAGCAACCTCTGTAACTAATTTTTCAAATGTGAACGGTAAAGGGCTATTAATTTCATTGTTGAGTCGAATGATCTCATTTTCTATTGGCTCAACAGAAACTTCATATCTCTGAGCATCAATGTCAAAACGCTCAAGAGCATCCCTGAGCTGTCTTTCGATCTCCCTAGCTTTAGATATGTTCTCTGACTTTTGAATTGCTTTGGAATCAACCCATTCAACAATGGTCTCTATGTTTTTTGCCGTTGCCTCAATTTGAGGAGATGTTTCTCTATTATCTGAGCATATTGTAGCTGCTGTCTGATTGTCTGAGGTTTCTGGGCCCTGTGGGGTTGGTACTATGATGTTCTCAACATTTTCTTTTTTGGAGTATTTTTTATCCTGCATGAGAGAGTTAATTCGTTGCAAATCAATTTGTTCTCTCAATAATTTTTTAATTTGATTTTCTGTAAAACCATATCCTATTAATTCAGTCACAGACATAATATCCTTTTCAAGAAGAGCAAGAAGCAAGCTGCTCTTGAAAAGGGTATCTTCTATTGACTTATCTCTGAGCAAAGAAAGAAAAATACTTCTTGTGTTTGGTGAATTTTTTGCTGCGCGATAAAATGCAAATCTGATTTCAGAAGGTATTTTTTTATTATCTATTCTTTGAGAAAAAATTAAATCTGAAATATGTCGAAATAT
The DNA here is from genome assembly GCA_964371555.1 of uncultured bacterium. Taxonomy (GTDB): domain Bacteria; phylum Bdellovibrionota; class JACOXK01; order 2-02-FULL-40-11; family 2-02-FULL-40-11; genus CAYJMQ01. Next base: position 3,537 of record CAYJMQ010000009.1, read on the forward strand.
TTTATCGTTTCCCATATGACCAGCCTGTCTTATTAAATAATCTTGAGGAGATCCCTCTTCAAAATTGAAATCGTTTTCATTTAAAATATGAAAAAATTCAGAAAAGTCATTATCTTTTTGTGTTGTTCTTATACCAGATAAAGAATTCATCCTTAATGAGGCATCTTCATTTGGATCAAGTACAATTTGGCGAAAAACTTGAACTGCATTGGGGTCTTTATTATCAGATAATATCATCACTGCATCATATCGTTTTTCAATATCTTGAGAAGGATCAGCCAGAGTGTTTCTCAGCGTTTGAAGATCCCTAGTATCACTATATCCGAGTTCTTTTCGGATATATTTTGAGGCCTCTACATAATCATTGGACTCTGATTCACGTCTTGTCAAATCAAGTATGAAATTCTTATCTTTGTCTTCTCCAATGCGAAATCTTCTTATAATTTCATCAGCTATTTTTGTTCGTTCTGATTGTGAAAGTGAGTCTTGGTTGAAGTCATAAAATAATAAATCAATTTTCGTATTTTCTGCATAGCATTTTTTTTGTAAAAATGGAGACAAAAATGCTAAAAGAAAAAAGATTAATAATACTCCACACGTTCGTCGGCCATCGACACACAAATAAAACCTATGAAAAAAACTAAAGAGCCATATGAGTGGCATGGCAACACATTGCATTTCAGCAGTCTCCCTTTACCATTATATGTAGCAAAAATAATGCCAGCACTGGCTATCAATTCTGCGATCTAAGTCCTTAAAATGATTAGAATTTTAAAAATTAGAATCTCATTAAAATATCTGCCGCTATTCAAAATTTATCCAATTGAGAAGATTCTTGACAAGTATATGCATTGTAGCTACACTTTTATAGTGAGTGGTCTTCAAGGCAAGCGATGGTATTTCTTTGTGTGGGACGAAGATAATATTGACCATCTGTCAGAACACAGAATTTTACCCATGGAAGCTGAGGAAGTATTTTTTAATCGGTATGTTATCACTCCCGATAAGAAGAAGCATGCCCGAGAAGATACCGCATTGATGGCAAAACAAACGCTGGAAGAAAATTGCGTTTAATTTTTGAAGATTTGGGCAACAGCGTTGCACGAATCTTTACAGGATGGGACATATGAAAAAAAAGAGGGCCTACAAATATGATCCAAGTGAATGGGATGAATCCAAATCTGTTGTCGTAGAGCCTGAGCCAAGAATAAAAGCAGGCATTTCAACAAGTATCCGTCTTCCTCGTCCAATGGTCATAAAATTGAAAAGGATTGCAAAGAAAAAGGGGGATATTGGGTACCAGACCCTTCTAAAAATTTGGATTGCTGAACGTCTTGAAAAAGAATCAGCATAATCATCAGACTTTCAAGGCGAAAGCTAGGGAATGAAAAACAACCTGATGTCGACCAGCATGAAGTTTGGCTTCCGTGAGCAAAGTCCGTCGAAGCTGATGATCGGGTAAAGAGTCCACTTCCATAATTTCATAAAATAACGTGATTTTATGTCTGCTTGAAAGGCTCTTAGTCAAGGTATTATCCATTATAGTCATCCCGAAATTTGCGAAGCAAATATCCGGGATCCAGGAAAATAAAGTCAGGACGAAACAAAGAGTACACTTTCGATTTATGAATATGCAGACTTATGCATTTTTAGGAAGACCATTTTTGTCTATAATGACAAGTTTTTCTAGCGGCAATTTTTTCAATGTCTCTTCCAACCAAGGAGTATCTGTATGTTCTTCCAGAGTAATAGATACTGGTCCCTGTTTTATTAATTCATTAATCTTGGTTGTAACGGCATTTTTATTTGCATCAACATTTCCTCTCCACACTTCTTTTTGATTTTCGTCGTGGACAGACAAATGAACTTTATTATTCTCCAAAACTATACCTACAAACTGATTCATTATGACCTCCTAATATTAAGTTTTAAACTATCTGATTCCTGATTTTTAGTCAAACGAATGTATCACGGTATTATCCTGACATCTTCAAGTCTGGATCCCGGATATTTGCTTCGCAAATTCCGGGATGACATGTATGTAAAATACTCTGTTAACCGGCCCATGTGGAGGGTCTATTCAGCCTGGGAGGTAATAGGCATTTTTTCATCAATGCCAAACTCCCTTTTGGCCTGTTTAGAATGGATAAAACCGGAAAACACTTGGCAAAAGGCGCCCTTTTTTAGTATACCTCAAAATCTTGTGACGGCGTTTGCAGGAAAACCAGAGTGGATACGGGTCAAGCTCCCGTCCGGGCCAAATTATGCCTCGCTCAAAAATTTGGTCAAAGATCTTTCTTTAAACACCGTCTGCGAAGAAGCGCGCTGTCCAAATATAGAAGAATGTTGGAATGGGGGGACAGCGACCTTTATGCTGATGGGGGATACCTGCACACGCGCCTGCCGTTTCTGTTCAGTTAAATCGGGAAAGCCGGATTTGGCGCTGGATCAGCTTGAGCCGGAACATGTGGCCGAAGCCATTGTGAAATTAAATCTGACGTATGCGGTGCTGACCTCGGTGAATCGTGACGATCTTTCTGATGGGGGGGCGTCGCATTTTGCAAAAACGGTTCGGGCGATTAAAAGTCGTAATTGTGAGATTCTTGTTGAGACGCTGATTCCCGATTTTAATGGTGATCCAAATGCGCTTGACATCATCATCGATTCAGGGGCAGAGGTTATTGCGCAAAATATGGAAACGGTTCATCGACTGACGAAAAAAGTGAGAGATTCCCGCTCCGGGTATGAAAAAACTCTTTCTGTGCTGGAATATATTAAGTTAAAAAAGAGTTCCCTATTTACAAAATCATCTTTAATGCTCGGCCTTGGAGAAGAAGATCATGAAATTTTTGAAACGATGGATGATTTGAGATCGGTCGGGGTCGATATTTTGACATTGGGTCAATATCTTCAGCCGACTCAAAAACATCTTCCGGTGAAAGAGTATCTGCACCCCACGCGTTTCGATCGTATGGCAGCCGTGGGAAGAGAAAAGGGATTTGCGTTTGTTGCGGCGGGGCCGCTTGTCAGAAGCTCCTACCGCGCCGGTGAATTTTTTATTGAACATTTGGTTCGAAAGAGGGGGATTCGAAATGGCGCAGGCGCTCATGGCTGATCATCAGATGACTCAGGTGATTCAGGTTTTGGATCCTGATGGAAAGGTCATCGATGCTTCTTTGGAACCCAAACTGAGCGACGAGAATCTTCACAAGCTCTATCGCGTGATGGTCTTGACGCGCGAGCTTGATCAGCGCTGTCTTTCACTGCAGCGGCAGGGGCGGATTGGTTTTTATGTGACAAGCACCGGGCAGGAGGCGGTTGCCGCGAGTGGCCTTGCAATGGAGCCTTCCGACTGGATTTTTCCCGCCTATCGTGAACATGCGGTGGCGCTTATTCGTGGATTTCCACTTAAATATTTTCTGGCTCAACTTTTTGGCAATGAGCTCGATCTTTTGAAAGGGCGCCAGATGCCAAATCATTTTGCCCACCGCCCAACCCACTATGTTTCGATTTCGAGTCCGATCGGAACCCAGATTTCTCATGCGGTGGGAGCGGCGATTGCGGCGAAGCTTTGTGGGCACAAAACGGTTTCTATTACTTATTTTGGAGATGGGGGGACATCCTCAAATGATTTCCACGCGGGGATGAATTTTGCGGGGGTATTGCTCGCCCCCTGTATTTTTTATTGTTCAAATAATCAGTATGCAATTTCTGTCCCTGTCGAAAAGCAGACGGCAGAACCGCTGATTGCCCAGAAAGCATTGGCTTATGGATTCAGAGGGATTCGTGTGGATGGCAACGATCCGCTGGCTGTCTATTGCGTCGTAAAGGAGGCGGCCGATCGCGCGCGTGAAGGAAAAGGGCCGACGCTGATTGAAGCCTTTACCTTTCGAATGGGGGCGCATAGCTCTTCTGATGATCCCACCCGTTACTGCCCGAAGGAAAAATATGAGGAATGGGCAAAAAAAGATCCGATTCGTCGTTTCAAACACTATCTCATTCGAAAAGCGATCTGGAGCGAAGAAAAAGACCAGGCAGAGATCGAGTCGATTAAAAAGGAGATTAACGAGACGATTGAAGAAGTGCGCAAAGCCTCTCCCCCTTCTTTATCAACGATTTTTGAAGATGTTTATGCTGACATGCCGCATACATTGGCATTGCAAAGAGAGGAACTTCTGAAAGAGGCGAGAAGGAAAGGAACCTTTCAGAATACATCAGAGGTTTTTCCTCTGTAGAAGGGACTCTTAAATGTTATTGACACTCATACAAGCGATTAATGACGCGTTAAAAACAGAAATGAAACATGATGATCGGGTCGTTGTTTTTGGCGAAGATGTTGGGTGCGTTGGCGGGGTTTTTCGGGCGACGGAAGGGATTCAAAAAGAGTTCGGAGAAAAAAGGTGTTTTGATACCCCGCTTTCAGAATGTGGAATTATTGGAACAGCGGTTGGGATGGCGCTCTATGGCATGAGGCCTGTCGCTGAGATTCAGTTTCTGGATTTTATTTATCCGTCATTTGATCAAATCGTGTCGGAGGCGGCAAAAATGCGTTATCGTTCCGGTGGACAATTTACGGTTCCGCTTGTGATTCGAACCCCTTATGGGGGAGGTATTAAAGGGGGGCACTATCATTCACAAAGTACGGAGGCGTTTTTTGCGCATACGCCGGGTTTGAAGGTTGTGATTCCCTCGACACCGCAAGATGCGAAGGGGCTTCTCATTTCATCCATTCGTGATGAAGACCCTGTGATTTTTTTAGAGCCGAAAAGATTATATCGATCGGTAAAAGGGGAGGTTCCGGAAGGAGACTTTGCTGTCCCCCTCGGGAAGGCGCGGACCGTCCGGTCTGGAGGGGATGTTTCTCTCTTTTGTTATGGAGCGATGGCGCCGATTTGTGAAGAGGCGGCAAGAGAGGCAGATAAAAAAGGAATCTCAGTTGAAGTCATCGATCTTCGGACACTTGTCCCATTGGATGTCGATGCGATTCTTGAATCGGCCAGAAAAACAGGACGGGTGGCGATTGTGCATGAAGCGGTTAAAACAGCGGGATTTGGCGCTGAAATTTCTGCGCTCATTGCGGAATCTGCAATCGAATATTTAAAAGGGCCGATTCTTCGCGTTTGCGGCTTTGACACACCCTTTCCTTATACGTTAGAGCATGTTTATCTGCCCGATGCGAAGAGGGTGCTTATGGCGATAGAGAAGTTGAGTCAGTATTAAGTTATCCTGAAGGAGAATTTATATGGATTTTAAATTACCGGATATTGGCGAAGGGGTTCACGAGGGGGAGATTGTAAAATGGCTTGTGAAGGAGGGGGATAGTGTCTCTGAAGATCAGCCCATGGTAGAGGTGATGACCGACAAAGCGACCGTCGAAATTCCTTCGCCGGTGAAAGGAAAAATCCAAAAAATTTATTTCAAAGAGGGGGAGACGGTTCAGGTTGAGTCTGTTTTGGTGAGTATCTTTGAGGAAGGGGAAGAAGGGGTTGTTTCTGCCCCCAAGGAATTTGCTCATGAAAAGCCTATTCCTTCCATTTCTCAGCCGAGGCCATCTGGCGAGGTTATCGCCATGCCAGCCGTTCGAAAATTGGCGAGGGAGCTTGGGGTTGATTTGGCAAATATCAAAGGCAGCGGTCCTGCTGGAAGAATTACGGAAGAAGATGTGAAAAAAGCGGCGGTGCCTCAGGTAGTACAAAAGGGGATGGACGGGCGTTTTACACCCATCGCTATTGCTAAGTTAGGGGGAGAAGAGCGAATTCCACTTCGTGGAATCCGAAAAACGATTGCCCATCATCTTCAGATGTCAAAATATTATGCCCCGCATTTTAGCTATATAGAAGAGGTCGACCTGACCGATCTTGTAAAACTTCGGGAAAAAAAGAAAAAAGAGATTGAAAAGAAAGGGGTCAGGCTTACCTATCTTTCCTATATTGTGAAGGCCTTAATTCCAGCATTAAAGCAATTCCCCTATCTCAACGCCTCGCTGGATGAAACAACCCAGGAGATTGTTCTCAAAAAATATTATAACATTGGAATCGCGGTAGCGACGCCGGATGGGCTTGTTGTGCCTGTCGTGAAAGGGGTCGATCAAAAACCGCTCTTGGAAGTTGCCGCAGAGATTGTCCGACTTTCCGATGCGGTCAGAAGCCATAAGGCGACACCTCAAGAGATGCGCGGCTCTTCCTTTACCGTCACAAGTATTGGCTCCATTGGAGGGGTTTTCGCAACACCGATTATCAACTACCCCGATGTTGCGATTTTAGGGGTGAATCGGATAACAGAGCGCCCTGTTGTTAGAAAGGGAAAAGTTACAGTTCGGCACATTCTCTATCTTTCGTTAACCCTCGACCATCGGGTTGTAGATGGAGCTGTTGCGGCGGAGTTTATGAACTCCTTGGTGAAGATTCTGGAGAAACCGTCTACCATAGAGTAAATATGAAGGATGGTATATGAAAACAGATGTCGTTGTTATCGGGGCAGGACCTGGCGGATATGTCTGTGCGATTCGTCTTTCGCAGCTTGGGAAAAAAGTCATTCTTGTGGAAAGAGACAAGCTGGGGGGCGAGTGTCTAAATTACGGTTGTATTCCTTCAAAGGCGCTGATCTTTGCCAGCTCCCTTTTTGACAAAATCAAAAAGGGGGATTCCTTTGGAATTGAAACGAGCCAATGTCGTGTTAATCTTGAAAAACTTCAGATTTTTCGTGCCAACCTCGTTTCCAAATTGAATTCTGGAATTGCCTTTCTTTTAAAACAAAACAGGGTCGAATTTCTGAATGGTGAAGCAGAATTTATTTCACCAAAAAAAGTTTCTGTAAAACAGGCCGATGGTTCTCAAGAAATTGAAGCCGATTTTTTTGTGATTGCAACAGGATCTTCTTCCGCTCAAATACCCGGTTTCGAATTTGATGGTCGCCTTGTCATCGGTTCCAAAGAGGCATTGGAACTTAAAGCGCTTCCAAAAGAGCTGATCGTTCTTGGCGGGGGTGTCATTGGTTTGGAGCTTGGCACCTATTTTTCAAAATTGGGGAGCAAGGTGACGGTTGTCGAAATGATGCCCCAGCTTTTGACCGGGATTCCACAAGATCTTGTTTCGGTCGTAGAGCGGGCGCTCACAAAGCGCGGTGTGACGGTTCATAAGAATGTCAAAGCGAAGAAAGTGGAGAAAGGGGAAGATGTGCGGCTTATTTATGAAGAAGGGGGGGGCGAAAAATCGATCTCTGCCGATCAGCTTTTGGTAACTATCGGAAGAAAAGCGAATACAGAAAGACTCGGGCTTGATAAAATTGGGGTTCAGCTCAAAGAGAAGGGTTTTATCTCTGTGAATGAGTCGTGTCAGACAGCCGTCTCACATATTTATGCCATTGGGGATGTGATTGGAGCGCCGCTTCTGGCGCATAAGGCTTCTTATGAAGGGGTGGAGGTGGCTCAAGCGATTTCGGGCGGGGGGAAAAAGAGGGCAAAACCGGCAATACCGTGGGCGATCTTTACCGATCCTGAAATCGCGCATGTGGGGTTGACGGAGGAAGAGGCCAAAGAGAAATACGATTCAAAGGGGGGGATTTGCGTTGGCAAATTTCCATTTGCGGCGCTGGGGAGGGCATTGGCTGTTTCCGAAGCGGAAGGATTCGTAAAAGTTGTCTCCGATAAACAATCAGAAGAGGTGCTTGGGGTCTCCATTGTCGGCTCTCATGCGTCTGATCTGATTTCCGAGGGGGCGCTTGCGGTAACCCATCGACTGAAACTCCATGATCTTTCGGCGACGATTCACCCCCATCCGACCCTCCCCGAAGCGTTGATGGAGGCGGCCGAAGCCGCGCAGGGGAAGGCGATTCATATTTTTAATCGTCCATCGTCATGAACAATGAAAGTCATTGATCTGGGACATAGCTCATTTGTTGCCACATGGGCGCTCCAACATGAATTTCTTGAAAAAAGAATTAAGAATGAAATTTCTGATACCCTCCTTCTCGTCGAACACCCCCCGGTGATTACCAAAGGGCGAGGCGCTTCTGATAGAGATATTTTGAGCCGCAGCTTGCAGAGCCGCCGCTTCCCCATTTTCGAAATTGAGCGCGGTGGAAAGGTGACCTATCATGGACCCGGTCAGGTTGTGGGTTATCCGATTGTCGATCTCGGTCCTTCTCGTCGCATTAAAGCCTACGTTTGCAATTTGGAAGAAATGTTGATCCGCGTGCTGCATCATTTCGATATTCGAGCAGCAAGAGAAGCGGGGGCAACCGGTGTTTGGGCTGACGGGAAAAAAATTGGATCGATCGGGATCGCTGTTAAAAAAAATGTGGCCTACCATGGATTTTCGCTCAATGTGAATACCGATCTCAGTCATTATGATTCGATTTTACCGTGCGGTTTCAACTCGACTATGATGACTTCGATGCAGAGACTTTTGGGAAAAGAAGTTCCAATAGATGAAGTGAAAAAAAGCATTGCCAGATCCTTATGAAAAGATGGATCGGCGTATTAGGCTATCCGCTGACACACTCCCTTTCAAAATCATTTCATGAAAAGATTCTAAAAGAGAAACAAATAGATTGTGAATTTCGTGTCATGGAATGGGCGCCGGCCACCTTTAAAGAAAAAATAGTCTCTTTGAAACAAGATGACTCTTGTATCGGCTTTTCCATAACCATGCCTTATAAAGAGACGATCAGGTTTTATTGTGACGAGTTAGATACCCTTTCCCCCCCTCTTTCAAAAAAAACAGGTGTCGTCAACGCCCTAAAAAATGTCGATGGAAAATGGTTTGGCTTTAACACCGACGGGCCGGGATTTTTAGAAAGCCTTCGAAAATGGCAACCGGCGCCACCGAAGTCAGCCACCGTTGTTTTCTTAGGCTGTGGCGCCACGGCAAAGACATTGAGTTTTGTGCTCGCCGAACAAGGGTATCGCGATTTTGTCTTTATCAATAGAACCGTTGAGAAGGCGATTGCATGGGGAGGGAAGTTAAAAACTTACTTTAATGACGTCATCCTGAGAAGCGCTGGAGGCGTCCTCCTTCCAAAAACCAATCTCTTCATTATAAACACCACCCCTATTTCCACAGAACGCGAACTTTGGAAAGATTTAAACATTAAAAAACTCTCTTCTCCAATTTGGTTTTTCGATGTCCTCTATAACCCCTCGCCGACCTGGCTTTTCAATGAGTTCAAGAAACGCGACTTTTGTACCATGAATGGCCTCTCCATGTTTGAATCACAGGCAAGGCTTTCTTTTAAAAACTGGATCTCCGATGGAGATTCCTCGGCATTTCATGCCTCGGGATGACTTTTGGAATTGAGAATTTCCTTGCATTTTTTTCTGGATTAAGCGAAGTGGGCTCCTATCCTAACTAAGGAGGGAACACTATATGAAAAATAAAATTCTTTTTGTGGCTATTTTCTTCCTGAGCGCTCCGCTTTTTGCGGGCAATGTGAGCTTGATCTGCAAGAACTTTGATGGAAAAGAGGTTGTGAATCTCGAGTTAATTGTGGATCACGATTTGCTCAGTCAGCCGGGGATTGATTTAAAACGTTTTAAGGGGAAGGATTTTACATTTCAAGTTGAGGAGTGGCGCTTTTCACATCTGAAATATATCTTCTTAATCCTTCCTGTAGAAGTGAATGAATTGACATCCAAAAATAAAAAATATTCAAGTCTCGTCACTGTAGACGTCAAAAATAATGGATTTGAATTGAGGGCAGATCTGGTTTTGAAGGAACACGATGACGATTACTGGCAGGGGTTTGTTTTGAAAATACAAGACTTCTTTGAACCTTCATTCCAGATAGGAGGAAAAACCTCGATAACGGTCACCCGGAACCGTGACCGCTTTGGCTACCGTCATCTTTTTTTTGCTGAGTTGGCAAATGAAGAGGAAGGCGACTCAGAGATTGAAAAGTTACTTTGTGTGAATCTATAGACTTAAGCAGCCTTTTTTTTCGGGACCGGTTTCTGTTGCAGCTCAGGTGGTTTTGGCGCAGGTGTTTGAACAATGTTTCCCGGTTTTGGGGGATGGGTGATTCCAGGCTGTGGCGGTTTTGTCGCGGTTGGCAGAGGCTTTGGCGCCAAAGGGTTCATGACGATATCGTGCGGTTTGTAATTGGGATCCCCCTCGAGGGGATAAAGTTTTCTGGCCCATTCCTCGAGTCCCCCCTGAAGTCTAAAGACGCGAAATCCATGTGCCGCCAGATATTCCTGGGCAAATTCCCCCCCACGGCATCGCAGGCCAGTCGAATAAACAATAATATCGATTTGATGACTCAGCCACTGACCTGCCTTTATCTCCAGCTCTTCCAGCGGAATGTTGATCGCTCCCTGTATGTGTGCTCGTGTGTAGTCCGAATGAGGGAGGACATCTACGAGAATAAAGTCTTCGTGATTGTCGATCTTTGCCTTTAATTCATCTGACGTCAAAACTTTCTCTTTTTTCATGGCATTTATTTCCTTCTGTTCTTTAATTGCTTTATCGGATTTTATTTACAAATCTTAAATGAATTTTTGTTGCATACCCCAGTGGCTTTGGAATAGGGTAGGGCAAACCATCGCAAGCGATGGTTTTTCAGACAAGGAATTTGAAAAAAGAGTCCGGGCACGCCTCGGAAACACAGTCAAAAGACAAACATATAGAAAATATAAAAAAAGTTAGTCCCGTTAAGATACCAGGGACATCAATATTATTGCCGCCATTTGACTATGATGATCCCAATATTCGGTTGTGGATTAACCAGCAAATAACCAAGCTCAAAAAGAAAGACGCAAAATTTACATATGAAAAATTTCTTAAAAAGCTGGCTAGCAAAATTTTTTTAATAGATGATAATAACTTCAATATTGATATAGCTGATCTTATCATTGAAGATAGCAAAATTTGTGCATTACCTCCTAATTGGAGATACCTCCAGAGAAAAGAAGAAAAAGAGCTCAGAAAAAAGTGGATTGAAGAGTCGGGTTATACTGAAAAAGACTATGAAGAACGCTTAAAGATTGCACACAAAAATTTAAAAAAAGATCAAACACACAAATGAAAATCGATGGGATCCCTCGTCACTTTGCTCCTTGGGCAAATCTTAAATGAATTTTTGTTGCATACCCCAGTGGCTTTGGAATAGGGTAGGGCAAACCATCGCAAGCGATGGTTTTTCAGACAATGTCGATCAAATCTGACAGGTGGATTCGAAAAATGGCTCTTGAGTATAACATGATCGAGCCGTTCAACGACAAACAGGTTCGTTCGGGGGTTATTTCTTACGGGGTTTCCTCTTATGGCTATGATATCCGTGTGTCAGATGAATTTAAAATTTTCACAAACGTTCATAACTCCATTGTCGATCCCAAGTCATTCGATTCAAAGTCGTTTGTCGATTTTAAAGGGGATGTCTGTATTATTCCCGCCAATTCCTTTGCGCTGGCCCGAACGCTCGAATATCTCATCATTCCACGCAAGGTGCTCGTCGTCACCGTTGGGAAAAGCACCTATGCCCGATGTGGAATTATTATCAATGTCACCCCTCTCGAGCCCGAGTGGGAAGGGCATATTACGCTGGAAATTTCCAACACCACCCCGCTCCCTGCCAAAATCTATGCGAATGAAGGGATTGCGCAGCTCCTTTTCTATGAGAGCGATGAGGAGTGCGCGATTTCATATAAAGATAAACAGGGGAAATACCAAAATCAGCGGGGGATTACGCTGCCGAAACTCTGAGTCGACGTGAAACCGGCCTACGACGATGTCTTAAAGCAGGTTCTGAAATTAGAGCGAAAAGGGATTTTTTTGAGCCTTGAGCCAACGAGAAATGCGCTTCGGCTGTTTGGAAACCCTCATTCACGTTTTCCGTCCGTATTGGTTGGGGGAACAAATGGCAAGGGTTCGACGGTTGCAATGCTGACCTCTGTGCTTCGGGCCGAGGGGTATCGTGTCGGGACATACACCTCCCCGCATCTTTTGGATATCCGTGAGCGGATTCAGCTTAATTTAGAAAATATTTCTAAAGATGATTTTTCAGACCTTGCGTTTCGCATTTCTTGTAAAACAAAAAATGCGCGGCTGGATCTTTCTTTCTTTGAATTCCTGACTGTGATGGCATTTACCTATTTTTTTGAAAAAAAAATAGATATTGCCGTTGTGGAGGTGGGATTGGGAGGAAGGTGGGACGCAACCAATGTTCTCAATCCTCTTGTTTCTGTGATTACCTCTATCGGTATGGATCATGAAAGATTTCTGGGCAAGTCGCTCTCTCAAATCGCGTATGAGAAGGGGGGGATTATAAAAAACAAGGGGGTTCTTGTGACGGCGGTCGCTCAAAGAAAAATCCGTGATCAATTAAAGGGGATTTGTCTTGAAAGGGGAGCAAGGGGATTTTTTTTAGCCACTGATTTTTTTGTTAAAAGCGGCGGGGAGGATTTTGATTATAAGGATGGGGCCCAGGATTTTCCACGTCTGAAACTAGGCCTTCATGGAAAATTTCAGAGACAGAACGCGGCCTGCGCTGTTTCCGCGTTGAGTCAATTAAAATCGATGGGATGGCAAATTTCTGATAGAGCCATTCGGTCTGGTCTTAAAGATGTTTTTTGGCCTGGCCGCTTTGAAATCGTTCAAACATCGCCGCGGGTGCTCTTGGATGGCGCACACAATCTGGCTGGAATTCACGCGCTGTTTCATTCGCTTGTCAGCGGATTCGAGTATGATAAGCTGCATCTTGTTTTTGGCGTCATGGAAGATAAAAATTATCGTGCGATGATACGTCACGCGTTAAAATTTTCTGATTCTTTTTATTTTGTGGAGCCGCCGCTCAAAAGATCGCTGACAGCTGAGAAATTAAGATGGTCTCTTCAATCCGAGGGAGGGCTTGTAAAAAAGATCCGCTTCCGGAAAGAACTGCGGGAAGTTCTGCCAGAACTTGTAAAGAGATGCGGCGGCCAAGACCTCATTTGTGTTACCGGGTCGTTATATGCCGTTTCAGAAGCAAAGAAGTGTCTGGATCATTCGGCAAGGCATCTCTTGTGATTGTCCGGTTTTCAGCGAAGAGGCTTCTCAAAAGCTTTCTTTATTTTCATTTGGGTTTTCTTTTGGTTTTTCTTTATTTCCTTTTTTTCGTTTCATTTGCGTACGCAAAAGAAATAGAAAAAAAACCTGAACCCCGCCTTCATTTTAAAGCGGTCAGACATTCTCAGGATCTTGCCACCAATCTGATTACCCTCGAAGGGCATGTGGAGGTGCGCTATGAAAATAATCTTTTGGAAGCAGGCTCTGTGGTTGTTGATAAAAACAAGAATATGGTTGTCGCAACCGACAATGTGAGACTCTACATTCCATCGGAATTTACGGAAATCAAGGCCCACGAGATCCATTTCAATTATAAAGATCGCACAGGGGTCTTTATCAACGCGCATATCAAGAGCGGCTATACACGGCTGGTGGGTAAAAAAGTTTTCAAGCTGGGAGAGCGGCAATATGAAATGCACAATGGTTCTTTCACAACCTGTGATGTGAAAGAAGGGGAATCGTGTCCGTGGAAAATCTGGTCGCATCGGACAAAAGTAACACTCGGGGGCTATGCAACGGCAACGCATCCTATTTTTTTGGCGGAAGGATTCCCGGTTTTTTATTCCCCCTTTATTTTCTTCCCTGTCAAAAAGGAACGGCAGAGCGGTTTGTTGCTCCCTGATTTTGGTGTTTCAGATGTCAGTGGTTTTCGGTTGAAAAATATGTTGTTTCTTGCGCTGGGGCGCTCGCACGACGCCACAGTGGGGCTTGAGTATTTGTCGAAGCGGGGATTGAAACCGGAGCTCGAATATCGATATGTGCTTGATGATTTGAGTTCTGGAGTGCTCAACGCTTATTTTATTCGCGACCGGGAATTTTTCGGCGATTTTGGCAAGCGGGATCGCTTTGCCGTCGATTATAACCACCAGCTCTATTTTTATCCGAATTTCTTTAATAAAGCCGATATTCAGCTGATCAGTGATCGCGATTATGTGAAAGATTTTGATCTGGATGTGGGGGGGCGGGAAGATCCTGGATTGGAAGCCAAACTCCTCCAGGGCTACAATCTCGAAAATATTTCCTTTAACCTGGAAGGGATTCTTTATCAGGATCTGCTCAGCCCTTTTCCGAGAGACTCCAATCAGGGGATCACGCACAAACTGCCGGAGTTTAAAATGGTCGCCCAACCCACAGGTTATTTTGGATTCCCCCTTTTATTTGGGGGGGAGCTTTCTTACGTTAATTTCAGAAATGAAGGGGATGATTTTATCGACAAGAATGGCGATCAAATCTATAACGAAGAGGTCGATGAACTGAAGCGGGCGCAGCGGCTCGATGTTTTTCCCAGAATTTCATGGCCTGTCAAAGTGAAACCGTACTTTGAATGGATTCCCGTTCTTGGATTCCACGAAACGCACTGGTGGATTCCAACCGGGGATTTCAATAAAAACAGACAGATGCTTGATGTTCTTCATACTCTAAAAACCAATATCGGACGAATTTTTCAAATAGGCGGGAAGAAAATTCAAAAAATAAAACATATTATTGAACCGAGCGTCAACTATCACTATTCGCCGTTCATCAGGATCGATCGGGGTCTTCCGGATTTTGACGGGATCGACAATGTCAAAAACACAAATTCAATTGGCTGGTCGCTTCAAAACCGGCTGGTTTTTAAAGGGCTTGACGGAATGACCCCCTACTATTTCGACGGGCTTCGGTTGGAAGCAAGTCAGAGTTTCAATATTATTGAACAGAGAAAAGAAGATGAACCGAGGCGTCCGTTTAGCAATGTGCGTGCGGTTCTATCCTCGCAACTCAGTCGTTTTATTCTCAGCATGGAGGCTGACCTTCCTGTCTATGGAGAGAGAAGGCTTTCGCGTTTGTCGAATCAGATTCAATATCAGGATCCCTTTTTAAATTCTTACCGGATTAATTATACGTTCACAGATCCAGCGGAGCAAAATACGATTGGCGCGCTGATCGATCTCCAATTTATTAAGGTTTTAAAGTTAAAGTTTTTATCGAACTACTCATTGGATAGACATATTTTTCTTGAGAAAATTTATAAGGTTATTTATTATCCCCCCTCAAAATGCTGGGCATTGAACGTAACATTTTCGGATGCCATTGATAAGGGTTTCTCATTTAATGTTGGGGTTAATCTTCTCTTTGGGGATAACCTCCTCTCATTTGCGGGACTCAAACAGGAAGGGGAGTTCAAAAGATTGCGCTTGTTTCCAGAAAACGAAGCAGATCCGTCACTAACCAATGTTGCTCCTAATTGATAATTACGATTCGTTTACCTTCAACCTTGTTCAGCTGTTGGGGGAGCTGAACAAGGCGGTTTTTGTCGCAAAGAATGATGAGATTGGTCTGGACGACATAAAAAAGCTTGAACCCTCACACATCGTCATTTCTCCGGGACCCGGGGTGCCATCTGGCGCGGGGATTAGTCTTCAAGCGATTGAGAGATTTTCGAGACACATTCCCATTTTAGGGGTCTGCCTCGGTTTTCAGGCGATTGCAGAAGTCTTTGGCGCCAGACTTCTCAAAGCCCCAAAGCTTTTTCACGGAAAGACTTCCTCGATTTATCACGATGGCAGGCGGCTCTTTGAAAGGGTTGAGAGTCCTTTTGAAGCGATGAGATACCATTCGTGGATCATCGATCCTCACGGCTGCGATTCAGAAATTGAGATTACCGCATATACAAAGGATGGCATACCGATGGCATTGCAGGCCAAAAATTTCCCGGTTTTCGGGGTGCAGTTTCATCCGGAATCGATTTTGACAAAGGAAGGAAAGAAGATAGTAAAAAACTTTTTGACCTGTAAAGCTCCTGGTTAGAAATGTAGCGCCGTCATTGAGCTTTAACGCTATATGATAGTAAATACCCTTTTCTATAACGGGAATTTTTATATTTCCAGGCAGATGAAAAAACCTGTCCATTGGCTTGCGGTTTCAGATGGAAGGGTCGTTTCTTATGGAGAGGGGAAGGCGCGCGGCCTCACGGCAAAAAGAAAAATCAACCTTAATTATAAGCGTGTCATGCCCGGATGGATCGACGCCCATGTGCATCTTTATAATCTTGGCATGAGAACGTTTGAGATCGACTTGAGTCGTTGCGACTCTAGAGCTGCGCTTCTTCATATTTTGAAACGGCAACTTCATCATTTGAAAAGTCAACACCGGAATCCAAACTGGCCAAACTGGATCGAAGCGTATGGGTTAAATACAAACCAGTGGCAAGCCCAGCCTACCGTTCATCTCCTCGATCAGGTTTCTTCATCTGTCCCGATCGTGGTTCGCCGGGTTGATGAACATGCCATCTGGGCTAATTCTGCCGCATTAGAGCTTGGCCGCATTGGCCATGAAACAGGGGATCCAAAGGGGGGAAAGATTGTTCGGGATGAACGGGGGAGAATTACGGGGGCGCTTCTCGATAAGGCGATGGAACGGGTGCTTGATGCGCGCCCTACGCCGCCTGAGAAGACCATAGAAGAGGCTCTCGAGCGCGCGTCGCGGTTACTCTTAAAACTGGGGATCACCTCTGTCCACGATATGTCGATGAGGCGCCTGCCGCTCGAGGCGCTTTCATTATTGATGCGACGCGATCGGTTTAAATTACGCGTTTATGCCGCGCTCTATGGAAAAGATACGTGGGAAGCGTACCCGACACCGACCACCTCTATGTTTGAAAACAGACTTCAAATTCGCGCAAAAAAAATTTTTATTGATGGGGCGCTTGGATCGAGAGGGGCATGGCTTTCACGCCCTTATCAAGATGCCCCAGATTGGCATGGGATTTCTTTTTATAATCGTGATGAGCTGCTTGCCATGGTTCAGGACGCGCTCCAGCGCAGATTTCAACTTGTATTTCATACGATGGGGGATCAGGCGAGCCGGTCAGTTTTGGAGGCGATCGCATCCCGATATCGCCCCATCGATCTTCGTTCGAGGAGGTTTCGTTTTGAGCATCTGGAAGTGATTGATCCCAATATTTTTTCAATGATGAAGCGTTTTGGAATAATTGCTTCGGTACAGCCGTGGCACGTCTTTTCTGACAGTCCGTGGCTTGTCAGTCGTATTGGAAGGGAGAGATCACACCTCATTCTTCCGCTAAAAACGATGATGCGTTCCCGGCTCCATCTCTGTGGCGGCTCGGATGCCCCGATAGATAACTACAATCCGCTGGCAGGGATTTTTGCCGCGGTTACAACCCCTGCAGGGGGCGCCCCTGCAGGGCGTTGGCCGGAACTGGCTCGGCAGAGAATTTCATTGGAAGATGCGGTGCACATGTATACAGAAGGAGCCGCGTATGCGGAATTTTGTGAACATCTGAAAGGGACGCTCGAGCGGGGGCGGCTCGCCGATTTTTGTGTTCTTTCAGAGGATATTTTCTCTATTGAACCCTCCCGCTTGCCTCAGGTAAAAAATCTGATGACCGTTGTGGGAGGGGAGGTGTTGTATGAATAGCGGGAGCCTTTTTGACTTCATCAAAAAAGCTGCAAAAGAAATCGGATTTCACAGGGTTGGGATTACGCTCGCAGAGCCGCCGCTCGCAGAGCCGCCGCTCGCAGAGCCGCACGAGCATCTTAATTTCTACAAAAAATGGATTTCTAAAGGATACCATGGCGAGATGGCCTATCTTGAAAAACATCTGCCAATAAAATCGGACCCCAAAAAACTTTTGCCCTCCGTCCGTTCGATTATCTGCTGTGCCTTGAGTTATAAAACAGAGCCGCAGCTCGCAGAGCCGCCGCTCGCAGAGGCCGAAAATCCGTCGTATAAGGGTGCGCTGGTGTCAAATTATGCCTGGGGCGACGACTATCACGAAGTCATGAGAAAAAAGCTCGAACAATTGGTTTCCCGGCTTCGGGGCATGGTCCCCGATCTGGAAGCCAGGGTTTATGTTGATACCGGCCCACTCCTCGAAAGAAGTTTGGCCGCTCGCGCGGGGCTCGGCTGGATTGGGAAAAATAGCTGTCTGATCGATCAGACGTATGGCTCTTATCTTTTTTTGGGAGAAATTTTAACAAATCTTGATTTGGAAGAAGACAAGCCCGAGACCGATCATTGTGGTTCCTGCACCCGATGCATCGATGCCTGTCCAACGGGGGCATTGGTTGAACCGTATACGCTGGATGCCCGGCGCTGTATTTCATATCTTACGATTGAAAAGAGAGGCGAGTTTGCAGAGTGGGAGAAAAAGGTCATTTCCCCTTATCTTTATGGCTGCGATATTTGTCAACAGGTTTGCCCTTGGAATGACAAGGCGTTGATCCCTGATCTTGCCTGTTTTCGCCCGCGTGAGGGGAACAGATTTCCCGATCTTAAAGAGTTTGCCTCAATGGATCAGAAGGAATTTGCAAGGCGATTTAAAAAAAGCCCCATGAAACGAGCCAAACTTGATGGCTTAAAGCGGAACGCAAAGACGCTTCTGGGGTCAACACTTGGTGATTAAGTCGAGACTACTTCAGGCAACCAAAGGTTATCTGCGCTCTCCATCTGTTGATCTCCAATATAGACGCTCCCTCGTTATCGGTTTCCGCCTCGCGAGGACAAGGCGTTAACCCTCTGTTGAGGGTGCGCTAAGAAAGCGCGAGAAATGATTTCAAAGTGCAATCAACCGTGTAATTTGTTTTGGATTTTGATGAAACGGACTGTCGGCATTATAATGCAGCCCCCTGCTTTCTTTTCGTGAAAGAGCGCTCCGAATAATAATATCAGCCACTGTTGCGATATTTCTCAGTTCAAGCAGATCTTTGGAGAGTGTTGATTCCCAATAAAGCCTATGGATTTCCTGTTTGATAACATCCATTCTTTTTTTTGCGCTCTCCAGTCGCTGATTTGAACGAACAATCCCCACATAGTTCCACATGAGATGGCGGATTTCATCCCAAAGATGGGAGACGACGACAAGTTCTTTGGGCTCTTTCGCGTCTCCGAGATTCCAGTCGGGAATTTCTGGAAGCGGGACCGATTTCTCAAGTTCTTCCAACGATTTTTTAGCGGCACGGTCCGCAAAAACGATCCCCTCTAAAAGCGAATTCGATGCAAGTCGGTTGGCGCCATGAAGCCCTGTGTAAGCTGCTTCTCCAATCGCATAAAGACCCGAAAGTTCGGTTTGACCATAGTCATTCGTGGCAATGCCGCCGCACTGATAGTGAGCCGCTGGAACAACGGGGATCCATTTTTGGGTGATGTCGATTCCGAGAGAAAGACATTTTTTATAAATCGTCGGAAAAAAACTTTTAATAAATTTCGGATCGCGATGGGTAATATCGAGAAACACACAGTCATCGCCGGTTTTCTTAAGTTCGTGATCGATGGCACGGGCCACAATATCGCGGTTCGCAAGCTCTGACCTGGGATCGTAGTGACGCATGAAAGCGCCTCCATCTTTTCGTCTTAAAATTCCCCCTTCCCCCCGAATGGCCTCCGTGATCAAAAATGATTTTTCGCGTGGATCGTAAAGACAGGTTGGATGGAACTGGAAAAATTCCATATTCGCAATTGGAATTCCCGCCCGATATGCCATCGCCACACCGTCACCGGTGGCGACATCCGGATTTGTCGTATAGAGGTAAACTTTCCCGGATCCGCCGGTGGCAATGACTGTAATTTTGGAGAGGAATGTGATTACATTTCCATGTTTTTGATCTAAAACATAAGCCCCAAGGCACCTCGTTGAAGTTTCCCTCAGCAAATCTATCGCCATCTGATCTTCAAATATTTTTATATTCGGATGCGTTTTGATTTTTTGAATCAAAGCGCTTTGGATCGATGCCCCCGTTGCATCCTGCACATGGAGCACACGCCGTTTGCTGTGCCCCCCCTCTTTGGTAAGATGAAATTTTTGTTTGGGTCCTTCTTTTATGTTGGATGTTGTAAAAGGGATTCCGTAATCGATTAATTCTAGAATTCGCTTCGGCCCTTCTTCAACACAAATCTTTACGATCTTGGGATCACAAAGGCCATCGCCTGCGGCCATCGTGTCTTCAATATGCTCCGAAAACGAATCTTCATCATCGAAGACCGCGGCAATCCCCCCCTGCGCATAATGCGTTGCAGACTCAGTAAGCTTGTCTTTTGTAACAAGATGTACCTGGGCATATTCGGCAGCCTTTAGCGCATAAGAGATCCCCGCAATTCCACTGCCAATCACAAGGACATCGGATATTCTCTTCATTATAATAAGCCGACGACCGGAATCGAACCGGTGACCTACTCATTACGAATGAGTTGCTCTACCTGCTGAGCTACGTCGGCCGATTCTTCTACCTAATATCAATGCGGATTTTGTTCAATCTTTTTTCTTTGAAAAAACAAAAGCCGCTTGTTAGAACAAATAGAGATGTCCAAAAATTACCGTCCGACCGTGGCTGAAATCAATCTGAACTCCCTCAAATTCAATGTTCATCAGCTTCAAAAAAAGATTGGCCCCGCAAGCCAGATCATGGCTGTCGTCAAAGCGAATGCTTATGGACACGGGGATGTCGGAATTGCAAAAGCCCTTGAGTTGTTAAAGATCCCCTTTTTGGCTGTCGCTTACCTCGAAGAGGGGATCAAACTGCGTGAGCGGGGTATTAAAAGCAGAATTGTCATTTTGACCGGCGGCCAGGAACCAGATCATTTTTCTGAACTTCATCATTACAAACTAACCCCTGTTTTTTACGATCTCCATTATCTGACTGCCTACAATGACTTTTGCAGAAATAAACGCAAAATAAACCCCGTCCATCTTAAGTTTGATACCGGCATGAATCGGCTCGGTTTCCCGGCATATCAGATTGCGCAGGTTTTTCGAAAACTTCCGGCTCTTAAAAACCTGAAATTTGAAGGGATGATGACCCATTTTGCGAACGCGGAGCGCCCGAGTCATTTTAATCAGGAACAGATTTTATTATTCAACAGATGGCGAAAACTCTCTCCGGTTCCGTTCAATTATTACCATCTTGCCAATAGTGGAGCGATCCTGAACGATTTTGGCGTGAATGAGAATCTGGCGCGTCCGGGGCTCGCCCTTTATGGCGCCTATCCGATCAAAGAATTGAGAAAGAAACTCGAGCTGAGACCCGTCATGACACTCAAAAGCAGGGTCATACAGCTCAAAAAGGTTAAAAAGGGGGCTTATATCAGCTACGGCTATACCCATCGTTTTCATCACGATTCGGTTGTTGCCACGGTTCCGGCCGGTTATGCGGATGGTTTTTTACGATACTTCTCGAATAAAGGGGATGTTCTTATTCGTGGCAAAAGGGCGCCAGTGGTCGGCGTGGTTTGCATGGATGTTTTTATGGTCGATGTCGGGCATATCCCGGGGGTAAGTCTTCAAGATGAGGTGATACTGCTGGGGGGAGAGAAGGGGGTTACTCTCTATGTGGAGGAGCTGGCTGAAAGGATAGGGACAATCCCATGGGAAATATTTTGTCATATTTCCGAGCGGGTTCCACGGGTGTTTGTGAGGAAATAGTCTATTGATTTCAGCCCAAAAACAGATAATAATGCGATCTTATATGGAGAGTGATGCGTGAAGATTGAAAGGGCGCTGATATCCGTAACCCATAAGGAGGGGCTGGTCGATTTTGCCAGGGAGCTTCGAAAATATAAGATTGATATTATATCGACCGGTGGCACGGCCGCCCTTTTGCAGGAAAATAATGTCAAAGTTACCCCTATTTCCGACTATACCGGCTTCCCCGAGATTCTAGGGGGGCGCGTCAAAACCCTTCATCCCAAAATCTATGGCGCGCTCCTTGCGCGTCAAAACGACGAACAGGAGATTGAACGACTCAAAGAGTTTGGGATTTCCCAGATTCAGATGGTTGTCGTGAATCTCTATCCATTTGATGAAGTGACCGCGCGTTCCAACTGCACGATGGCCGATGCGCTGGAGAATATTGATATTGGAGGGGTCAGCCTCATCCGTGCGGCGGCAAAAAACTATAAAGATGTGATTGTTGTGACAACCCCGAAAGATTACCCGCTCGTTCTCGGTGAAATGGAAAAAAACAGCGGGGAGGTTTCTGAAGAGACAAGGCTTAGACTTGCCGTCCAGGCCTATTCAATGACTGCGGAATATGATCGCCGAATTTCAAATTATCTCTACCAACATACCCTTGATCACAAGGATGCCCAAAAGCTCTTCACCCCGGTGCTGCATCTTCGCTATCGAAAAGTGCAGGATTTAAGATATGGTGAAAATCCTCATCAGGACGGCGCGCTCTATATTGATGAATCTGTTGCCGAACCCTCCATCACGCGGGCGGCGCTTCATTCAGGGAAAGAACTTTCTTTTAATAATATTTACGATTTGCACAGCGGCCTCGAATTGGCGAAGGAATTTGAAGAAGCTGTTTGTGTCATTGTGAAACATGGGAATCCATGCGGTGTGGGGAGGCATAAAAGCGATATTCTGAAAGCCTACCTGCGCGCGCTGGAGAGTGATCCGGTTTCAGCCTTTGGAGGAGTTGTGATTGTCAATCGGGAGGTTTCGGGGCCGCTCTCTGAAGAGATGAATAAGATCTTTTTAGAGGTTGTTCTTGCCCCCGCTTATGAAAAAGAGGCGCTCGCCATTTTGGAAAAAAAGAAAAATTTAAGAATTTTAACACTTCCGTTTCAGCCTTTAAGCGCCATGGAAAATTCAGGGATTGAGCAGCTCGACCTTAAGAAAATTACAGGGGGGATCCTTGCCCACCAACGTGATCTTGAAACCATCAATACAAAACAATGGAAAGTCGTATGCGGTGAAAAACCGTCTGTGAATATTCTTAAAGGCTTGGAGTTTGCCTGGAAGGTGGTCAAACACGTTAAATCAAATGCCATTGTGATTGCCGATCGATCTCGGGTGCTCGGGGTTGGGGCGGGGCAGATGAATCGTGTTGAGTCGGTTCGTTTGGCATTGAATCGCGCAAAGTCCCGGGTCGCGGAGGGGGCTGTGTTGGCATCGGATGCGTTTTTCCCTTTTCGTGACAGCATCGACCTTTTGGAAGGGAGCGGGATTGTTGCGGTGATTCAGCCCGGCGGATCGGTGCGGGATCAGGAAGTCATTGAGGCAGCCAAGGAAAAAAATATCACGATGATTTTTACGAACGAACGGCATTTTAAACACTAACAGCACATGCCTGGCAAAAAAGAATGGCTCATTCGCAAATCAAAAAAACACTACTTTGGTCCCTTCGATACCGACCAGGTTAAAAAATTAATTCGTGAATCAGAAGCGGGGAGCTACGATGAAATTGCCCGCTCAACCGAGAGTTTTCGATATTTTAAAGATTCCCCTCTGTTTGCGCCTTTGATTGAAGAAGTTTCTCCTCATGCCGCGGATGAAAAGACGGTGAATCTTTCGCTGGAGCAGACAATAACTGTTGTCTCATCCGAAGAGAGGAAGAGGCAACAAAAGGAAATTCCAAAAAAACCGGTCATTGACCTCCAGCGGATAAAACCGGAAAAAATCCAAATAAAAAAACGATCATGGCGATTCATATCGTTCTTTTTACTGATTTGTATTACATCGTCCCTTCTCCTTTGGGCCATTTTTCAAAAAGAAAAAGCGCACATCCCATCTCCTGTGGCATCTCCCGCGGTTTCTCCGGATACAAAATTGCAAGAGTTGACACGGACCCTCGAGCAATTCAATCTTCATTTCTATCAGGGGAGGCTTGAAGAATCTGCCGAGGAGTATGACAAGGCGATAGAGCTTTACAAAAAGGCGCTTGAATATAAACCGGATGATATTCGCGCAAAAATACATTTGATGGCGCTCGATTTTCAAAAAAATGGCGATGTTCAAAAGTCCCGCCGGTCTTTCCTGAAATTATTGACCGAGTCGCCTGAAAAAACGCACTTTGTTGAAATTCAAAATTATTTAGGGCTTCTGTCTCTAAAACAAAATCGGATTGAAGACGCCATTGCTTATTTTTTGAGGGCTATCCGCGAAGATGGGCAATTTTCACCGGCGCATTTTAATCTCGGGTATAGTTATTTTCTGCAGAAACAGTTTTATAATGCGAGGCTTCACTTCGATAAGGCGGCCAAAACACAGGCGAATCTCCCGATGCTCTATATTTATCTTGGAAGAACATTGGAGCGGCTCGGCAAAGATGATGTGGCGATTCGCGAGTATTTGAATGCCAACCGGATTAACCCAAATCTTTATATTCCCTATATTCATCTTGCGATGATTCATTTGAGATTGAAACAGCGGAAAGAAGCATTTGGCTTTCTCGAAAAAATGATTGCCAAAGATCCGGATTATCAGTATCAGCTCTCCCGCGATTTGAGATTCATAGATGAAACATTCAATTATCAGAGCGCGCTCGACGCAATCTTAAGAGAGAAGGAAATCACTGCTGAGGCGGCAGCCGCCCTGGCGGCGCTTTTTTACCTGACCCGGGACTTTAAGAGTTCAAAGGAGTGGATTTTAAAAGCGCTCAGGCTGAATCCGGAAGCATCCCCTGCCTATACGATACAGGGATATCTTTTTAAACGGGAGGGGGATTATGATCAGGCCTCTCTTTCCTTTCAGACTGCGCTGAGGTATAACTTCCAAAATAGTCTTTCGCACACACAGCTTGCCGATCTTGCAATCCGGCTTGGCAGATATCAGGAAGCGATTGAACACTGCAGGTCGGTTTTGGCATTTGATCCATTTTCTGTGATTGCTTATTACACATTGGGGGCTGCATTTACGCATCTGGATCGCATTTCAGATGCTGTTGACTCTTTTAATAAAGCGTTGGAATATGACCCGAACTACCTCCCCGCAAAAAAAATGCTGCTGCAATATTCGAAATGATGAAAGTTTTAGTCGTTGGAAATGGAGGGCGTGAACATGCCCTCGTATGGAAATTAAAACAGAGCCGGACAGTCTCTGAGATCTACTGCGCGCCCGGGAATGGAGGGACTGCTGAGATTGCAGCAAACATCGCGATTTCAGCGACACAAATAGAAGAGCTAAAGGAGTGGGCGTTAAAAAATAAGATTGATTTTACAGTCGTTGGATCGGAAGCCCCGCTCTCTATGGGGATTACCGGCATCTTTGAGGCAGCGGGTCTTTCCATTTTTGGCGTGAATCGGGAGGCGGCACAGCTTGAAGCCAGCAAACTTTTTACCAAAAATTTGCTAAAAAAATATCGGATTCCGACCGCCTTTTTCGAGGTTTTTCATGATCCTGTTCGGGCAGTCGCGTCTCTTTCCTCGGCAATCTATCCACTTGTCATTAAAGCGGACGGATTGGCTTCGGGCAAAGGGGTTCGAATCTGTGAGGATCGGAAAGAGGCATTAAAAGCGATTGATGACTTTATGGTGAAAAAAATTTTTGGGGCCTCATCGGAAACAATTGTCATTGAAGAGTTCTTACGGGGACGGGAAGTTTCATACATCGGTCTTTTTGATGGAGAGACATTTTTGCCGTTTGAGTCTTCACAGGATTATAAAAAAGCGAAAGATAATGATCAGGGGGTTAACACCGGTGGAATGGGGGCTATTTCCCCTTCACCTATTTTCGATTCCAGTTTGGAATCAAAAATAGGTGAAAAGATAGTAAAGCCTCTCATTTCTGCCCTGAAATCTGAAAATATTCTCTACAGGGGCGTTTTATACATTGGCCTCATGGTTGTGAAGGGGGATCCCTATGTGCTTGAATTTAACGTCCGCTTTGGGGATCCGGAGGCCGAGGTGCTGATGGCGAGGCTGAAGTCGGATCTTCTGCCGCTTTTGCAAGCAACGTCGCGTGGCGAGCTTTCGAAAGTTTTAAAAATTTCGTGGAATTCTGATCCAGCCGTTTGTGTTGTTATGGTATCAAAGGGCTATCCGGAATCTTATGAAACTGGCTTCGAAATTTTTGGCCGGGAATCCCGCGAGGCTTCAGGCGAGGCTTCAGCATTCGATGAGACTGCTTTATTCCATTCCGGAACTGTGCTAAAAGATGGGAAACTTTTAACGGCAGGGGGGCGGGTCCTGAATGCGGTTGCCCGGGGCAAAACACTTCAAGAAGCAATAGATCGCGCCTATTCTTATGTGTCAAAGATTCATTGGGAAAATATCTATTTTAGAAAAGATATTGGGAGAGGATGATGAAAAAAGCAAAGGTTGCCATTCTTATCGGAAGTTCTTCTGATTTACCAGTTGCGAAGGAAGGGATAGGGGTTTTACAAAAGCTCAATATCCCATTTGATCTTCATGTGCTTTCTGCCCATCGGACGCCCCAGGCGGTTTTGTCTTATGTGAAAAATGCCCCCAAAAAAGGGATTCGGGTTTTTATTGTAGGGGCTGGGATGGCCGCGCATTTGGGGGGGGTCGTCGCGGCGCATACCCTTCATCCTGTCATTGGGGTGCCGATTGATGGCAAATTGGATGGCCTCGATGCGCTTCTTTCTACGGTTCAGATGCCAAAGGGGGTGCCGGTTGCGACTGTCACCATTGGGAAAACAGGATTTATCAATGCTTCCTTGCTTGCCGCAGAGATACTCTCTCTTTCTGATTCTAAATTATTTAAAAACTTAAAATTATTTAGACAACAAATGACAAGAGAAGTTCTTGAAACAGATAAAAAGATCCGAAAAACTTTATCCTGAACTTTCATGAAACGCTCAGAGTTTTCTGACATTAAACATATTTTGGAGGAGGGGGGGATTCTCGCCTATCCTACCGAGACGGTCTACGGATTGGGATGCGATCCTTTTCGTAAAGAAGCTGTCGGGAGAATTTTTAAGTTAAAAGGGAGAAAATCAGGGGAGCCACCCCTCCTTCTGATCCCAAATAGAGAGTGGCTTTATTCTCTTGTGACAGATGTCTCTTCTCAAGTGTTGGCTTTGATCGATAGCTTTTGGCCGGGCCCGCTGACAATCGCGCTTCCGGCAAAAGAATCGGTTCCAAAGTGGCTTAGGCATCGGGACAATACGGTGGCTTTAAGAATTTCTTCTCACCGTTGGGTAGAGGCCTTTCTCTCTTTTTATCGTCAGCCGATTGTTTCTACGAGCGCAAATTTGAGGGGATTACCTCCTGCGCGCGCAATTTCTGATGTTAAAAAATATTTTCCTAAAGGGATTGATTATTGTGTGGATGGGGGGCTGCTGCCCCGATCTGAAGGTTCAACAATTATTTCTTTTGACGGGAGTTTTAAGCTCATTCGTGAAGGTGTCATTGCCAGAAAGGATCTATGGTAATCGTTCAGCCATTTGCTGCCCATTACTATGATACTAAAAAAGTTCGTCTGGACGACGTTGTTGTTCCACCATTTGATGTCATTTCCGAATCAGAGAGAAAATTTTTTTTTAAACGCCACCCTTGTAATTTTGCAAAAATCATTTTGGGGAAAGACAAAAATAACGGTTACAAGAGGGCGGGAGATCTCTTTCGAAAATGGAAAAAAGAAGGCATTTTAATTCACGACTCAAGGCCTCATTTCTATTTATGGCAGCAGACTTTTAAACAGGGAAGAAATACACTTACCCGTTCAGGATTGGTTGCCCAAGTCGCGCTCAATGGTTTCAAGAAGGGGGAAATCCTGCCTCATGAGAAGACCTTTGAGGCGCCTATTTTGGATAGGCTTCAAATTGTCGAAGAAACCAGGGCCAATCTTTCTCCGGTTTTTATGATGTATGACGGCAAGCAGATGACATTGGAGAAGAAGATGATCCGAAAGCGCCGCAAGCCGTTTCTTCAATTTCAAGACCTCGAAGGTGTAAAGTCGAAGATCTGGAAAATTCAGGATCCAGCGCTTGAGAAAGAGATTCAAAATTATTTTCAACGTAAAAAACTCTATATTGTAGACGGCCATCACCGGTTTGCCACAGCCTTGGCATTTCGCCAAAAGAATAAAAAAGAGGCCTCGCTCGATTTTGTGCTGGCGGTGATATCCAATATGTCCGATCCAGGGCTCGTCGTATACCCGATTCACCGGATGCTCATGAAACAGAAAAAGTTTGATGCCCAGCGGTATTTAAAAAGTCTCAAGCGTTACTTTGTGATTTCTAAAAAAAAGGAACTGCCCCTGCTTCCCCTGCTTCCGGAGACGCTCAAAAGACATCATTGGGGAGTGTTATTTTATGGCGATGCCGCTTATTATGAACTTTCGTTAAAAAAAGGAGTCAAAATTCAAGCTGGAAAAATTCAGACTGACAAACCACTGGATGTAGCTATATTACAAGAGCTTATTATCCCAAAATCGTATCATCATGATCTGCGCTATACAAAAAGTGTTGGGAAAGGTCTCAAAGCCGAATTTTCAAAACTGAGAGAGGGAAAGTACGAGGCCATCTGGCTTGTTCGCGAGCCGACATTGAATCAGATCAAAAATATTGCGGATGCCCATGAAGTCATGCCGCAAAAAAGCACATTTTTTTACCCGAAAATTTTTGCGGGCCCCCTCATTCGTTGTTTTAACGTTTAAACGAAGGGGGTCAGAATTCGTATGCGATCCCAAATAGCCAATCGTGGCGCTGGTTTTCTTCAAGATAATTGGTTTGCTTGATTGACAATTCAAATTGTCGCGAGAGTCTTCTTGATAATTCGGTCTCGAGAATCTGATCACCCGTATGATAGGAAATATCAGTTTCGAAATTCATATGGAATGGTTTTTCAATATGAAGCGTTGGTTTCACGTAATCAGAACCGAATTTGAATTTCGGTATGATTTTATTTCCTTTGGAAATCTCTCCAAACTGTGAAGCCGATTTCACAAGAGCCGCTGTGGCAATTGAAAACTCTCTGTCTTGCTCAAAATATTTTTTAATCCCTTTTCTCAGTTCTTTCCGCAACTGACCCCACATCAGAGAGGTGATTGCCTTCCCCTCTGCCCGAATGGCTTGAAGTCGATTCCATTCTGTGGTCATGGAAAGGCTTGTAACCCCGCCAAAGGGGGGTCGAAGATATGCCATGTAGGGGAAGTTTTTCGGGGTATTCCCCAGAAATGTTTGATAGATCATCCGGGCGTCCGAATGCTCAATATTGCGCTCCTCGGTGATGTCCTCAATTGTGAGCAACGCGCCAAATAGCTGCGCTTCGGCCGCGATTGTAAAAGAGATGGCTAAGAGCCAAAGATACAAATAACGTACAGCAGGCTTCATATTCTGGTTTATTCCTGCAATAATAGTGCCACAACTTATAAAGTCACATCAACAATAATTATTTGAAATTACACACTTTTTTATGATAGATGTTCTAAAAAAATGCGTTACAAAGGCAAAAAAGTGACAATTTTTGTCAATTTTTTGAATTTTCGACAATTTTGAAGCGGATGTCTGTCAAGGTAATTCCAAACGCCTTTTTGATTTTTTCAAGAAGATCGAGCTTCATAAACTGAAGCTGTGTAAGCCAGGTTGAGTTTGAGACACCGATCGTAAGAACGCCGTATCTCAGATGGAGCGGCTGGCAGCGGTCGGATAAATTTTTCCCCATGACTTCCATCCAATGGGTCCAGATTTTGTACTCTTTGAGTTTCTCACTCCACCCCTTTTTTTGAAAATAGTCTTCGAGAATGTTGCCAATATGAACTGGAAATCGTTTAGGCCTCGTCATTGTTAAATCTCGGGTTAAATCTTGGATTCAATTTTTGGATTCAATTTTTGGGTTGAGGCTTTTTAAGAAAATAGACGTTTCCGGCGGCAATTTCCCTGAGCGCCGTAACGGCTGGTTTGTTTGCCGATTCAACCAGCGGTTGCGATCCTTTCAAGAGCTGCTTTGTTCGTTCTGTTGAAAGAATCACAAGTTCAAACCGGTTATCAATTTTTTCCAGACAATCTTCAACGGTAATTCGTGCCATGATTTGATCTCCTGTAACGTATCTACCAAATGATTCTGGCAAAAGCAAGGGGGTTATGATAGGAGGCGATAGTATGATCATTCGAAACAGATGCCCAAAAACTATGTCCGCTCAGGCTCTGCCCCTTCAGGCTCTACAAAGATTTCTTGTGATCATACGATGGCTTCCAATCTCGCTTCCTGCTTTTTTTATTGCCTGTGGCTATGGTTTCTCTACGGTGAGGGGACCCCTTCCCGGTGGTGTTAAAAAGGTTGCGATCCCTACTTTTCAGAACCGAACACATGAAGCAGGGATTGAAAATATTTTTACATCCTCATTGAGAGATGAATTTTTTAAGAGCAGGCTTGTCGATGTTGTCGATCGAAAGAAAGCCGATGCGGAAATTATTGGCATTGTGAGCAGTATTTCGATTGAAGCGGTCACTTATTCAGAACGGGAGCTTGAAGGGAGGGCGAAAAAAGTTCTTGCCAATGAATACAATGCGCGTGCCGAGGTTTCAATATCGCTGATCCGGCTGCAGGACGGGGCAAAGCTGTGGCAGAGAACTCTTTCAGACGCGAGGCGCTATGTGACAGATGAAAATCTGTTGAAAAATGAGGTGAAACAGCAGGAGGCGTTTCAAAAGACTGCCATCTATCTGATGGAGCAGGCCCATGATTTAATGTTTGAGGATTTTTAGAAGTAGCAAGCCATTTGCCTGAAAGCAAATGGCGCTGATTACGACACAACTGGATGACATTCTTTTAAAAATAAAAAAAAAGATAGAACCCTCGTATTTCATTGTCGATGAAACCGGTTTTTTCTTTGACGAAATTCTCTTGACTCTGCAGCCGGTTTTTCTTGGAAAATCGGCCACAAAAGATTCTTACGCGGTCTTTCATATTCCCGATTTTAATCTCGATGAAATCCTTGAGGCATTGCGGACTGTTTCGCTTTTTTCTCCTAAGAGACTCTGTGTCTTTAAAAATGCGGATCAACTGAAGGTCGATCAGATTGAGAAACTCGCAGGGTTTCTAAAAAAGGAGTTTAAAGATATCTGTCTTTTGTTTTTTTCTCAGAAAAAAACAAAAAATAAGCTGTTTAAATATTGTGCTGAAATGGGGACTGGTTTCGAATTCAAAAAACCGTATGAATCCAAAATGCCCTATTGGGTTCAATGGATGGCCAAAAAAGAAAAGAAAAATATCGGCCCAAAAGCTGTAAAACTGCTTTTGGGAAAGGCTCAGGATCTTTTTCAACTCAAGAGAGAAATTGAAAAGTTAAGTCTTTATACGGCAGAATCAGAAGAAATTACAGAAGCAGATATCCAGGGGCTTTTGTATTCAACAAGACAGCATTCGATTTTTGAACTGACAGACGCTATTGGGTATCAGAAAAAACGAGTGGCGCTAACCGTTCTTCAGCGGCTTCTTAACGAAGGGGAGGCAGAGGTATTTATATTTTCAATGATCATGAGACATCTGAGAAATATTTGGAAAGCGGTCTCTTGGAAAGAGACCAAATCAGATTCAGAGGCCCAGGCTCTCCTTGGAATTCATCCGATGTTCTGGGACGATTTCAGAAAACAACGCGACCATTTTGAAAAAGCCCCCTTTGAAGCCTATTGGGCAGCTGCTTCCCAAACAGATAAAGCATTAAAATCGCTCTCTATAGATAAGCGCTCTATTCTCACCCGCTTTGTTTATTCTGTTTGTTAGTTAGATTCTGCTGAAAAAGTGTCATTCTGAGCGCAAAGCGCGAAGAATCCCAGCGGAGATGCTTCGGGACTTCGTCCCTCAGCATGACTTTTTCAGCAGAATCTAGTTAGGAGCTAGAGTGAATTTACTTGCGTAGTCAGACGGGAAATTTTTCGTCCAGCATTTTTCCAATGAAGAAGACTGCTTTGAGCCGCCTTATCTAAGAGTGGAATGGCCAAAGAAAGAGCCTCTTTGGCTTTTGTTTTGTCTTTGGCCTGAACAGCCATGCTCACTTTTTTAATCACTGTTTTGAGCTGGGCATGCCGGGCCGCATTTCTTTCCCGTCTCTTTTTATTCTGACGAATCCGTTTAACAGCGGACGCATGATCTGCCATAAGGGGGATTCGTAGCATATGAGCAAGGGCAAGTCAAAATGATTTATTGCATTGTCATTTAAAAATCCCCGTGAATCCTTATGAAGACGATTTTGCCATTGACAAAGAAGGAACGAGATATTTCGTTGTAAATAATGTGTTTCAACTTGATGCTTTTTGAGTACCTTTTTGAAAACCCCTTAAATACCCTTTACAAATACGATTATATATCGTATTTTATATCGTATGAAAGTGACTGCGCTTCTTCCTGATCAGCTTGTCAAAGACGTTAAACATTTATCCCGGGGAAAGAATATTACCCATGCCCTGGTTATTGCACTCAGTGAATGGCTTTCAGTTAAGAAGGTTCAATACTTAAATAAGAAAATTGCTCAAAAACCTCTTCATTTTCGAAAAGGATATTCTGCTGAATCCATTCGCAAACCAAACCGATCTTAAATGATTCTTGTCGACACTTCTATATGGATTGAATTCTTTAGGGGAAATTCCTTGTATTATCATCCCCTTTCAAAGTTATTAGAAAAAAGAGAGGCGATAGCCATAGAATGTATTTTTGGCGAACTCTTACAAGGGGCACGTTCATATCAAGAAAAAACGATTATTAAAAACTATTGGTTTCTTTTACCAAAAATAGAAGAAGCCGGAATATGGCTCATGGGAGGAGAGGCATCTTCTTATAAAAAATTTCATTCAAAAGGAATTGGATTAACAGATCTGGTCATCTTGTCCGCTGCTCGCGTAGCAGAAGTTAAAATCTGGACTCTTGATAAAAAACTTTTATCTATTCTTCGAACATCTGAAATTTTTTAATTGCTTCTTCTTTTTGAATTACTGCAAATCATCCCTTGTCTCAAATATCTCGCTGAGATCATAGGGGAAGCCGTTTAGCATCCCATTTTGAAGATCTTGAAGCTTGATTGTTGCAACGCCGCCATTGGGGTTGCTGATCGCAAGATCCCAGTGGAAGGCGACAAAAAAGCCGCCGTTTTTGGCGTTAACTGTGGGAATCCGCGTGATATATCCGACGAGCCGCCCCGCATTGTCGGAGAATGAGACGGTGATCTCGGCATCTGGATCGAAGATCCTATTCGTTGGAACAAACATGGCGGCGATCTCTTTCCCGAGGTAAAAGGTGATGTGCTTTAGCATCGGGACTTCAATTGCGACCGCTGGCAGATTTTTATCAACGTAGCTTGGGAAGGGGCGTCCATCCGGGAGTGATTTTGGGTCACGCAATCTGAATTTGTCATTATCAAATTGTGAAGCCGGAATGGAGAAGAGCACTCTCGGCGGCTGTGTTCCAAACTCTGGAACCAGTTCTACGAAAGCCCCTTCAACATCGGGAATCGGCAGCCTTGCGCCGACAATCACTTCATTTTTCAGCTGAAATGAAAGGGTGACTGGATCCCCAAATGTAAACTGGACATCGGGCAGTTTAATTTTCGGGCCACTACAGCGCGATGCCCCTGAGAAAACAAGAATCAGACTTGAGATTGCAAGCAGACGACAAACTTTAAAGAGTCTCTGTTTCTTCATACCCCCCCCATGATTTTGAAGAACTGCATTCGATCCATTGTTTCTGATATGGGTGATCGTTGTCAAGCGAAAGCCCTTGACGCTAAGAAAGCCGATCCTGAAGTGTTTCTACATCCAGATGTGATTCTTTAAGCTTTCCCAAGGCATCGACGGCGACGCGGGCTGCGGAAAGGACTGTGAAATAGGGGATATTTTTTAAGAGAGATGTCCGTCGGATTGAATAAGAGTCTGCAATCTCCTGTGCGCCAAATGTGGTGTTAATGACAAGGGTGATCTCTCCACTTTTTAGGTAGTCGACCGTATGGGGGCGCCCTTCATAGACTTTTTTGATCCGTTTATTTTCAATCCCCTTATTCTTTAAAAAGGTGTGGGTTCCTGAAGTTGCCGAGATTTTAAATCCAAGAGCGACCAGTTTTCGCACAATCGGGGTGACCGCTTCTTTGTCATCATCTTTCACACTGATGAAGGCTGTTCCACCTGATGGCAGTTCCTGGCCGGTTGCGATATACGATTTTAAATAAGCGACCGCAAAGGTTTCGTCGGATCCCATCACTTCTCCTGTCGACTTCATTTCCGGGCCAAGAAGCACATCGCATTCCGGAAAGCGAATAAATGGGAAAACCACCTGTTTTACAGAAACCTTTTTGGGCGCCACCTCCCGTGTGTGACCGAGCTCTTTTAATGTTTTTCCAGCCATGACAGAGGCCGCGATCTTTGCGAGCGCGACTCCGGTTGCTTTCGATGCAAATGGAACTGTTCGGGAAGCCCGCGGATTGACTTCCAAAACATATATTTCCCCTTTTTGTATCGCAAACTGTATGTTCATCAGGCCGCGGACGCCCAGTCTTTTTGCCAGCTGACGAGTCTGATCACGAAGTTCATCGAGTTGTTGGGGGGAGAGGGTATAAGCAGGGA
This sequence comes from uncultured bacterium, assembly GCA_964371555.1. Classification (GTDB taxonomy): domain Bacteria; phylum Bdellovibrionota; class JACOXK01; order 2-02-FULL-40-11; family 2-02-FULL-40-11; genus CAYJMQ01. Next base: position 37,807 of record CAYJMQ010000009.1, read on the forward strand.
TACAGCAGGCGCTGTCTCCCGAATGGATTCCGGCTTCCTCGATATGTTCCATGATTCCGCCGATCAACACATCGGTTCCATCTGAAATCGCATCCACATCGATCTCCTGCGCATCTTTGAGAAATTTATCTATGAGAATGGGAAGAAGAGATTCCTCTCTTCCTTCGGCTTCCAGCGCTTTTATGACAAATGTTTTTAATTGATCGAGGTTATAGACGATCTCCATGGCGCGTCCACCCAGCACATAAGAAGGGCGCACCAGAAGCGGAAAGCCGATCTTCTCTGCGATCTTAATCGCTTCTTCCAGTGTGCGTGCCGTCCCGCTGGGCGGCTGTTTTAATCCGAGTTCATCGATAATGGTCCCAAATTCTTCCCTGTTTTCTGCAAGGTGAATGGAGTCGGGGGATGTCCCGATAATTCTTAATCCGGCATCCTTCAAAGCCCTTGAGAGTCTAAGAGGGGTCTGTCCCCCAAATTGAACGATGATTCCATCTGGTTTTTCTTTTTCACAAATAGAGAGGATGCTCTCCACGGTCAACGGTTCAAAATAGAGTCTGTCTGAAATGTCATAGTCTGTGCTTACCGTTTCTGGATTACAGTTGACCATGATTGTTTCATATCCATCTTCTTTGAGAGCGAGGCTAGCGTGAACGCAGCAGTAATCAAACTCGATTCCCTGCCCGATCCGGTTAGGCCCCCCTCCCAAAATCATGATTTTCTTTTTCGGTTTTGACGCGTTGACATAACCCTGAGACTCATCTTCTTGATCATAAGAGGAATAGTAGTAAGGGGTATAAGCCTCAAATTCCGCGCCGCAGGTATCTACGGTTTTAAATTGCGCATGAATCTCGTGCTCTTGCCTGAGCTGTCGGATTTCTTTCTCTGTAACACCGGTTAACTGTGCAATCCGGGAGTCAGAGAATCCGAGCTGCTTTGCTGTGAGTAAATCTGAAGACGAAATTGGGGAGGGGAGGGATATCTTTCCTTCGCCCGCTGCAGCTTCGCTGATGCGTGCTCCGGAAAATATCCCCCCCCTCTTGCCTCTTTCGCTCTCAGATTTATTTTTCATCAGCAGTAACTCAAATTCTATGATCTCCCGAATTTGCCGCAAAAACCATAGATCTATCTGTGTCGCCGCATGAATCTCTTCCGCAGACATCTTCATTTCGGAGCTTTGGCGAAATGCCTCTGCCACATACCATAGACGATCCGGAGTCGGATTTTTCAGCTGCCTTACAATCAGCTCCTTTGGATTTGAACAATCCTCTGGAAGCAATTCATTGAACCCGTTACGTCCGATTTCCAGAGAACAGATCGCCTTCTGCAGCGATTCTTTGAATGTTCTTCCGATCGCCATAACTTCTCCGACAGATTTCATCTGCACACCAATAACAGAGCTTGTCTGCGGGAATTTTTCAAATGTGAAACGGGGGATTTTTGTGACGACGTAATCGAGTGTCGGCTCAAAACAGGCCGGTGTTTCTCTTGTGATGTCATTCTGAATCTCGTCAAGCGTGTAGCCCACGGCAAGTCTGGCTGCGATTTTTGCAATTGGAAAGCCTGTCGCTTTCGATGCCAATGCGGAGCTCCTTGAAACGCGCGGATTCATCTCAATCACAAGCTGCTTTCCCGTTTTGGGATTTACGGCAAACTGGATATTGGACCCCCCGGTGTCGACGCCGATGGCGCGGATGATTTTTTTTGCCGCTTCACGCATCGCCTGATATTCTTTGTCTGTCAGCGTCTGCGCCGGCGCAACCGTGATGCTGTCTCCGGTGTGAATCCCCATTGGGTCGATATTTTCGATGGAACAGATAATCACGACATTGTCTTTAAGATCACGCATGACTTCGAGTTCAAACTCTTTCCAGCCGAGAACCGATTGTTCCAAGAGGACCTGCTGAATCGGGCTCGCGCCGAGCCCCCATTGGACCGCTTCGCGAAACTCTTCGTGATTGTAGACGATATTTCCACCGTATCCGCCGAGTGTGTACGAAGGGCGGATAATGAGCGGATAGCCAATCACAGAAACCACTCGCTCTGCCTGAGAGAGCGATGAGACGGTTTCACTCAATGGAACCTCAAGGCCAATGCCAACCATGAGCTCTTTAAAAAGCGCACGGTTTTCCGCTTTTTGAATGGCGGGGAGTTTTGCGCCGATCAGTTCGACTCCATATTTATCGAGAGTTCCGTTTTCTGCGAGCGTTTTTGCGATATTGAGAGCGGTCTGCCCCCCCAGTGTCGGAAGGAGGGCATCCGGGCGTTCTTTCTCAATAACCTTTTCAACGAAATAAGGGGTCAGCGGTTCAATATATGTCCGGTCGGAAAATTCAGGATCGGTCATGATCGTCGCCGGGTTTGAATTTATCAAAACAACTTCATAGCCTTCCTCTCTTAAAACCTTGCAGGCCTGAGTTCCGGAATAATCAAATTCGCAGGCCTGCCCGATCACAATGGGGCCAGAGCCAAGAATCAGGATTTTATGAATGTCCGTTCGTTTTATTTAAATCCCTCCTCGTTATAGATTTGTTGTGCGCTGACATGCGGGTAGCGTTCCAGTTTCAGCCGCAGTTTTTTAAATTTCAAAATCGTTCTTATGAGAATTTTTCGTTCCAGGTTCTTTATTTTTTTCATTTCCCCGAAGATAAATTTTTTTGCCTGAGCGGGATGGAAACAGAAGCTTTTCGTAAAATGCCATTCGCGCTGAAAGGGGACGAGAATGGCATCAAAAATATCCCCTTCTTTGAAACCCGCAACAATGATATTGCTTCCAATCTTCAGGGTTTCATCATTATGAAGATCCCGCAGATTCAGGAGCCCCTGTTTTACTTTTTTCACGAAAAAAAGTGAATGTCTGGATTTGGTAAAGTCATTGTAAATTTTTTTATCTTCATCCGAGAATTCCTTAAAGTGGATTCGATAAAAGAGCCGGACCGGCGGGAGGTCTTTTTCAGGGAGGTCGCGGTCAAAGATATACCACTCAAGAAAAGCGGTCATATAGGTTTCAAAAAACGGGTCTTCCTCGTGAACTGTGCCGATCGAGTCAAAGAATTCTTTTCGCGCTTTTTGGAGTTCCGCAACCCGCTCGCGCGACGCAAATTCGTCCGTAATACGATTAAGATATTCGTCAAATAAGGTTATCATCCGTGATTCTCCATCATGTCTCTAAATTGTTCAAAGAGATAGGTTGAATCATGGGGACCGGGTGAGGCCTCCGGATGATATTGTACGGAAAAGAAATTGTGTTTGCGATCGGCTATCCCCTCCACGGTATGATCGTTTAAATTGAGATGTGTGAGTTCCACAGATTTTGGAAGAGAGGGGAGATCAACGACAAAGCCGTGGTTTTGCGACGTGATTTCCACAACGTTGGTTTTTTTATTCAGCACCGGGTGATTGGCGCCATGATGTCCAAATTTTAATTTGGATGTGGTTCCGCCCAAAGCCAATCCCAAAATCTGATGTCCGAGGCAGATCCCCATCATCGGTTTTTTGCCAAGAAGCTGTTTTGTCGTTTCAATGGTTTGGGTTACTGCCGCGGGGTCGCCTGGGCCGTTCGAAAGAAAGATTCCGTCGGGGTTTAAGCGTAATATATCTTCGGCCCGGCAATCGTAGGGGACGACAGTAACTCTACACTGTTCTTTGACCAGCGCCTTGAAGATCGACCGCTTGATACCCAGATCGAACGCAACGACGTGAAATTTAGCAATGAACGGTTTTTCAGAAAATTCATATATTTCTTTTGTGCTGACCTGTTTTACAAGATTTTGTCCAATCATCTGAGGGGATTGTTTTACCTTTTCGAGCAGACTGTTTTTGTTAAAGTCGGTGGTTGAAATGATCGCGCGAAGCGCCCCCTCCATCCGAAGTGTCCGTGTTAAATAGCGCGTATCGATTCCTTCGATGGCGGGAATATGGAACTCCAAAAGGAAACTTTCCAGCGATTGAGATGAACGCCAGCTGCTTGGATGAGGGCAATATTCTTTTACAATCAGCGCTTCCAGATGAATCCGGTCTGATTCGTCATCCCAGATGTTAATCCCTGTGTTTCCAATATGGGGATAGGTCATTAAAACGATCTGTCCTTTGTACGAAGGATCGGTCAAGACCTCCTGATACCCGGTCATGCTGGTATTGAACACAATCTCTCCGATTGACTCCCCGTCAGCGCCAAAAGAGGATCCCTCAAAGGAGAGGCCATTTTCTAAAACCAGCATTGCTTTTGGTTTAATCCGCGTAGACAACTTTTCCCCCCACAATCGTATAGCGGATCTTCCCACACCCTTTCATTCCATGAAAGGGTGTGTTTCGGCTTTTCGACTTGAATGTTTTTTTATCTATTTTAAATCGGGCTTTTGGATCAAAGATGGTGACGTCAGCATCGGCCCCCACTTTTAATGTCCCTTTTTTAAGTTTTAAAATCTTTGCAGGCCCGAGCGTCCATTTTTCGATAAATTGCGGGAGTGTTAATATTTTTTGTTCAACCAGTTGAAACGTGATCGGCAGAGCCGTCTCAAGCCCAATAACGCCGAACGAAGCCTCTTCGAATTCGATCTCTTTTTCAAGGACGCTGTGGGGCGCATGGTCCGTGGCAAAGGCAGAGATAATATTTTGTTTGAGCGCCTTCCTAAGCGCCTGGATATCGTATTTTGTCCGAAGGGGGGGAGACATTTTGAAATTGGAATCATAAGTGGAAAGATTCTTATCTGTGAGAAACAGATGGTGGGGAGTAACTTCGGCGGTAACGGGGATGGATCGACGTCTTGCGTCTTCAATCAGACGCACGGCCGCGTCTGTTGAAATGTGCGCAAAGTGAACCGGGCTTTGTGTAAGTTCGGAGAGCGCAATATCGCGCGCGACAAGAATCTCTTCGGCCTGTGCCGGGATTCCGGATAGGCCAAGAACTGTCGATTGAATTCCTTCATGGATAACGCCGCGTCCAACCAGATTTAAATCTTCCGCATGTGAGATAACGGTGAGATCAAATGCTTTACAATATTCGAGCGCCTTTCTCATCAGGCGGCTGTTCATCACCGGGCGCCCATCGTCGCTGATAGCCACGCAGCCGGCTTCATGCAGCGCTCCAATTTCTGAAAGCGCTTCCCCCTGAAGCCCTTTTGAGAGAGCGCCGACAGGATACACGTTCACAGGAGCTTCGCGTTCAGCCTTCATGCGGATCGATTGCGTGACAAATGGGTTATCGTTGACAGGCTCTGTGTTGGCCATGCAGACAATGCTTGTAAAACCGCCGGCGGCCGCCGCACTTGCGCCGGTGGCAATCGTTTCTTTATATTCATGTCCGGGCCAGCGAAGATGGGTGTGCATATCGATAAAACCGGGGGCGACGATGCATCCTGTGGCGTCTATGACTGCATCGGCAGAGGCGTCGATCTTTTTTGAAATTTTAAAAATCTTTCCTTCGCTAATCCATAGATCGCGGATTGAATGAAGTTTCTGGGAGGGATCGACGATCATTCCATGTTTGATGAGAAGATTCATGATGCTCTCTCTTTCCCAAGCGCTGTCTCTAAGAGCGCCATCCGAACTGCGACTCCATTGGTCACCTGGTTTAAGATAACAGACTGAGGTCCATCCGCTACTTCCGGCGAGATTTCTACGCCGCGATTGATGGGGCCTGGATGCATCACAATCAGATCTTTTTTTGCCAGTTTAAGGAGGTCCGAATGAAGTCGATAAAATTTAACATATTCCGGTTTTGAAGGAAGATGCGGCGAATCTTGCCGCTCCAGCTGAATTCGAAGCACCATCACGACATCGGCTTCTTTAATCGCCTCTGGCAGATGAAAGGAGATCTTAACGCCGAGACGGCTGAAATAAGAAGGGATCAGTGTCGGTGGACCGCAGAGAGTTACCTTTGCCCCCAATTTTCTTAAGCCATAGATGTTTGATCGCGCAACACGGCTGTGGGCAATATCTCCAACTATCAATACCCGCAGCCCTGAAATTTTTCCCTTGGCTTCGAGGATTGTCATGATATCGAGCAGTGCCTGTGTCGGATGTTCGTGAAAACCGTCGCCTGCGTTAATAAGAGGGGTGTTTAAGATTTTTGAGAGAATATAAGGAGAACCGGATGAGCGGTGACGCAGGATAATGAGATCGGCATTCATCGCCTCCAGATTTTTCGCTGTGTCTATCAGTGTTTCTCCTTTGACAATGCTCGATTGTGAAGAAGACATATTGATTGTTGCTGCGCCGAGTCGTTTGGCTGCGATTTCAAATGAGCCCTGCGTGCGGGTGCTCGGCTCAAGAAACAGATTGATAACGGTTTTTCCTTTAAGCGACTGAAACGGGGATTTTTGGGATTTAAATTTTTTGGCGAGTTTTATAATTTCGAAAATATTTTGGCTTGAGAGGTCTTCAATGCTCAAAATATGTTTCGATTTTAGCTTCATTTTATCTGATCAATTTGCCAAATCTCTCCCATCGAATGCTTGGCAATCCCACTATGGGAAAGCGATTTTTAGAATCGAGCGACAGCCAGACAACCAGCGCGCGGCCTTTCAGATTTTCCATCGGCACGAAGCGCCAGCTCCGGGAATCTGACGAACGGTTGCGGTTGTCCCCCATGACAAAAAATTTGTTCGGGGGAACGAGGGTCGGGCCATAATCATCAAACCCCTGATTCCGTTCGTATTGCGTAAAGTGTCTGGTCTCCCCTGTTTTTTCTTTATAGAGTTCAAATTGATCGGCTTCCTCGACATCGGTGAGAATCGTTCGATCAGCCTCTATGACCTTTTCCACCGCTTGGCCATTGATGTGAAGGATTCCCTGTTTGATTTCAATCGTATCCCCCGGGATTCCTATGACGCGTTTGATGTAATCTTTGCTTTCATCAATGGGGAAATTAAAGACGACCACTTCGCCCCTTTTTGGCGTGCGAAACTGGAAAAAGTGAATTTTTGTGAAAGGAATTCTCAGGCCATAGATGAATTTGTTTACAAAAATATGATCCCCGATTTTGAGCGTCGGAACCATCGATGAGGTTGGGATTTTGAAGGCCTCTATGACAAAGGCTCTTAAAAAAAGAGCGATGACAACAGCGACCAGAATCGCTTCTATATACTCACGGAACGTGCTTTGTCGGATCCCTTTCTTCAAATTCTTTCACCCATAGCATGATTTGATTCGTTAATCAATCTTTAAAACCGCAAGAAATGCCTCTTGTGGAATTTCAATCTGGCCGACCATCTTCATCCGCTTTTTGCCTTCCTTCTGTTTTTCGAGAAGCTTTCGTTTGCGCGTGATATCCCCCCCATAGCATTTGGCAGTCACATCTTTTCGCATGGCGCCAATCGTCTCCCGCGCAATGATACGTGAACCGATGGCCGCCTGAATGGCCACTTGGTAAAGCTGTCTGTGGATGACCTCTTTCAATTTTTTGGCAAGCTCCCGGCCGCGATAGTAGGCTTTGTCCCGATGAACAATGAGTGAGAGGGCATCGACCGGATTTCCGTTAATTAAAATATCGAGCTTCACAAGATCCGAGGGCTCATATCCCGCAAGCTCATAATCAAAAGAGGCATAACCGCGGCTGACCGATTTTAAGCGGTCATAAAAATCGAAAACCATTTCATTGAGCGGCATTTCATATTCGAGTTTGATACGGGTCGGGTTCAGATATTCAATTTTCGTCTGTCGGGACCTTCTTTCTTCACAGAGCTTCATAATGTCGCCAACGTATTCCGATGGGGTGTAGATGGTGGCAAAGATTTTTGGCTCATCGATTTGGCGGTAAAAATTTGCGGCCGGGAGTTTGGTTGGGTTATCGATTATGAGTTCAGACCCATCATTGAGAATCACTTTATAAATAACAGATGGGGCCGTTATCACAAGGTTCAGATTAAACGTGCGCTCCAGCCGTTCTTTTACGATATCCATATGAAGCAATCCCAAAAAACCACAGCGGAATCCAAACCCGAGAGCAACAGAAGTATCCGGTTCATAAGTGAAGCTTGCGTCGTTAAGCCTCAGTTTTTCAAGGGCATCTTTTAAAGGGGCATAGCCCTGGGTTTCTGTTGGAAAAAAACCGCTAAAAACCATCGGTTTCATCTCTTTAAAACCGGGGAGAATATCAGTTGTGGGACGATCAGGTTCTGTGAGCGTATCCCCGATATGTGTGTCTTTGACATCTTTGATGGAGGCGGCAAGGAAACCGACTTCTCCGGGACCTAACATTTCGACATCCTCGGCATGGGGGATAAAAACCCCGAGTTTTTGCACCTCAAATATCTTTCGGTTGGAAACCATCTGGATTTTAAGCCCCTTTCGGATAACACCGTCATAAACGCGTATCAAGCAAATAACTCCCAAAAAAGTGTCAAACCAGCTGTCGATGAGAAGCGCCCTTAACGGGGAGTCCGGATCCCCCTTTGGGGGGGGGATTTTTTTTACGATCGCCTCCAGAAGTTCGTCAACTCCTTTTCCTGTTTTTGCGCTGATCTCAAGCGCGTCTTGTGCGTCGAGTCCGACAATTTCTTCGATTTCGATCGCTGTTTTAAGGGGATCTGCGGTTTTTAAGTCAATTTTATTGAGAAGGGGGATCAAAGAGAGTTCATTTTGTAGCGCCAGATGCGCATTTGCAATCGTTTGGGCCTGGACCCCCTGTGTGGCATCCACAACAAGAAGCGCCCCTTCACACGCAGAGAGGCTTCGCGAAACTTCATAGCTAAAATCGACATGGCCGGGGGTGTCGATGAGGTTAAACTGGTAGACCTTTCCATCTTTTGCCTGATATCGCATCCGCACCGTCTGTGCCTTAATCGTAATGCCGCGCTCCCGTTCGAGATCCATGGTGTCAAGCATCTGCTCTTCTATTTTTTCCGGCGGCAGTGTCCCTGTTTTTTCAATGATACGGTCGGCAAGTGTCGATTTTCCGTGATCGATATGCGCGATGATTGAAAAATTCCGAATCTGTGCTTGTATTTTCTCTGGAATCATCGGCAGGGGGCCAACGTCACTTTAAGGAGATCTCATTGTGCGGGAAGGCATCTTCATCGAAAGAAAGCTGTCCGGGAAGATGCTCCCGATGGAGCTTTAGAACCAGATCTATCCCCTCGCGAATATATTCGGCGATCGGAACCTTTGTTTTTTGATTTAAAATTTTGAGTTGCTGATTTTGCTCTTCTGTGATGTAAATCGTTGTTGAAATCTTTTTTCGCCCCATGACCATAGACATATATCGCAATATATGTAATGTCAATTATTTCATTTGCCTAATGCCTTGAATTTTTCTATGATCGCGGGTTATGAGTCATTTCTTTAAAGCGGTCGGTTCTGTTTTTGTTGTTTTTCTCATCTTTTTTGGGACACCCGTCTTTGTCTATTCAATTTTTCAAAAATTTTTGGGGATGACTCCGCCGGCACAGGCTACGGAGACTGCGATTTATCAGCTGGCAAGCCTCAAAGCGGTCGAGGCGTTTATTCTTGTCCTGATTTTTTTGCTTGTGATTGAACGCCGGCGGGGGAAAGAAAAAAAATACGCGTTTCTCATCGCTTCTTTGCTGTTTGTTCAGGGGGGGCTTGTGACAGAGCTCTGGTATCATCTGACGTTAAACGCGCCCATGCTCTATACGACTGCGGGGATCTGTTCGAGTTTTATTTCCTATGCGCTTTCAGCATGGTTTCTTTCGAAGATGTATAAATCGGTTCCGAACATGATCATTCCTTAAAGTATGTCTCTGATTGTCCAAAAATATGGGGGGAGTTCGCTTTCAACCCCGTTTCAAATACTTAAAATTGCTGGCCGGATATCTGAGCGCAAAAAAAAGGGGGATGACCTCGTGGTTGTTGTTTCAGCGATGGGGGAGCAGACCGACGAGCTTCTAAAGCTTGCCCATGAAGTTTCACAAAATCCCCCGGCCCGGGAGCTCGATATGCTCCTTTCTGTCGGAGAGAGAATTTCGATGGCGCTTCTTTCGATGGCGCTTTACGATTTGGGACAGCCTGCCATTTCATTTACCGGTTCTCAAAGCGGCATTGTGACGGACACTGTCCATACGAACGCGCGCATTCTCGAAGTCAGGGCCGACCGGATCAAGCAGGAATTAGGGCTCGGAAAAGTGGTGATTGTTGCCGGTTTCCAGGGGGTGAGTGTCGATCGCGAGATTACAACGCTCGGGCGGGGCGGCTCGGATGTGACCGCTGTTCATCTCGCCATTTCGCTTTCGGCTTGCTGTTGCGAATTTTATAAAGATGTCGACGGGCTCTATTCAAAAGATCCCCAGCTATTTTTGGATGCGCAAAAATTTTCGGAATGTGATTATTCACAGGCGTATGAATTAATAGAAAAAGGGGCAAGGGTTTTTCATCCGTTGGCGATTGATTTGGCAAAAAAATATTCTTTGCCGCTTTATCTTGCCTCAAGTTTTAACTCGGAGCCGGGGACATGGATCCGACCGAAAGGGGAGATCCTTTCAGATGGCTGAAACGATTGTTGCTTTTAACCCCGTGACGCAAGAGAAAATTGCGGAATTTTGCGTTGATGACCGGGCAGCCGTTGAAGAAAAGATTGGGCGGGCTGAAAAGGCTTTTCCAGCCTGGCGGGATCTTTCGATTCAGGAGCGCGGGAAATATCTGAAGAGGCTTCGCGGCGTTATCTACCAAGAAGCCGACCGGATCGCAGATGTCATATCCACTTCCATGGGAAAACCCAAAATTGAAGCGTGGAATGCGGAGATCATTCCGATTCTCAATCTTATTTCTTATTATGTGAAACGTGGACCAAAAATTTTGGCCGACCAACCGATCAGACTTCATCTCTTTTTTCATAAAAAGAGTCTTCTCCGCTTTGAGCCGTACGGCGTGGTTGCGATCCTTTCTCCATGGAATTATCCCTTTTCAATTCCGATGGGGGAGATCGTTCAGGCGCTGCTTGCGGGAAACAGCGTTGTTCTAAAAGTTTCGGAAGCAGTTCTCCCTGTTTCGCAGATGATCGGAGAGCTCTTCAGTCAGGCAGGTCTCCCTTCAGATCTGGTTCAGATTCTTTATGGCGCCGGCGAGACGGGGGCTTCGCTCGTCGGATCATCCCGAATCAAAAAAATCTGTTTTACCGGGAGCACGATGGTGGGCCAAAAGATTTTAGAACAGGCAGCCAAAAATCTGACCCCTTGTGTTCTTGAACTCGGCGGGAAAGATCCGGCGATTGTTCTTCGTGATGCCGATATTCGAAAAGCGGCGAGAGGGATTGTCTGGGGGGCTTTTACAAATGCGGGACAGACCTGTGCGTCGGTTGAGCGTGTCTATGTCGACCGGAGTATTGTTCAGGAATTTACCGAAGCGGTGATTGATGAGACGAAGAAGTTGAAACTCAAAGAGGATGTTGGAGCGGTAACGCTGCGGTCGCAATTTGGACGGTATCGCGCTCACCTGGAAGACGCGTTAAAGAAGGGGGCAAAAATTCTCATTGGCGGCAGTGAGCCGGCTCACGATCAGGTCTTTTTTGAACCGACGGTTCTCATCAATGTCAATCACGATATGATCGTCATGCGCGAAGAGACGTTTGGTCCGCTCCTTCCAATCATGATGGTCGATTCAGAAGAAGAAGCGCTGCAAAAGGCAAACGACTCCTCTTATGGTCTTACGGCCTCTGTTTGGTCGGAAAACCAGAAGAGGGCATTAGAGCTTGCCAAAAAAATAGAGGTGGGGACGGTAACGGTTAATGATTGTATTTTTACGAACATCCTTCCTGAGACGCCGTGGGGGGGATACAAAAAAAGCGGCATTGGGCGGGTCCACTCTGATATGGGGCTCAGAGAATATGTTCAGACGAAGCATATTAACTCCGATCGGCTGAGCCTCCCCCCATTTTGGTGGTTTCCTTACACGGGGCGAACGCAAGAGCTCTCCCGAGCGCTTGCGGATCTGATTGCCGCGCCCCGGCTTGCCACAAGAATTCTCGCTTTTTTTAAATTTATCGCGAGGTATTTGAAAAACCAGCAGTTTAGACTATTTGTTTGAATGAACGCTCGATCTAAATTTGTTTTTCACGTCATTCTTTCTCTTGCCGTTTTCTCATCAGGTCTTGCGGCACTTGTTTATGAAGTTGTCTTTATGCGAAAGCTTACCCTCGTTTTTGGGACAACCGTTTATTCAGTGAGCTGCGTGCTTGCGTCGTTCATGGCTGGGCTTTCCCTCGGGAGCTGGCTTTTGGGTAGATATGTCGGCAAGTTTAAAAATCTGCTGCAATGGTATGGTTTCATAGAATTTGGGATCGGGGGATCTGCCTATCTGATTTCAATTCTCATTCCAAAAATTGAACTTCTCTATCCAATCCTCTTTTCATCCGTCACCCAGCGCCCGCTTTTTTTTACATTCATTCAATTCATATTCTGTTTTCTACTGCTTTTGCCTCCCACAGTTTTGATGGGGGCAACTTTTCCTCTTGTGACGCATCTTTTGGTTTCTGATGAGAGAGAATTAGGCCGAAAGGTTGGGGCCTTTTATGCGATCAATACGTTCGGCGGAGCGATCGGCGCGCTGCTTGCTTCCTACCTCCTCATTCCATTGCTTGGGGTCTCTGGAACAATCGAGGCCGCCGTGATGATCAATGGTGTTATCGGCGCCATCATGCTGATTCTTTCTTCTGCCACTGCAAACATTGCCCCTTATTCCCCTTGTCCCCAAAATCTTGCCAAATCGCAAGTCCCCCTTTTGTCCCCCCTTTTAAAAAAAGGGGTGATGGCGAGCTTTGCCTTGTCTGGATTTTTCGCCCTGGCTTATGAGGTGCTTTGGACGCGGGTTTTAACGGCCGTGATCGGCCATTCGGTTTATGCCTTCAGCATCATATTATCTTCCTTTCTTCTGGGGATTGTTCTTGGCAGCAGCTGGATATCCCGAAAAATGGATTCCCAAAAAACCAATCGAAATCTTTTTCAGATGCTTGTCTTCTTTCATCTTCTTTTGGCCTCTTTTGTTCTTTTGACAATCCCATTTTTTGACGGTCTCCCTTTTCTTTTTAAGCATCTCCATCGATGGTTCTCCCAACACTTTGGGTGGTTTCAGCTCGCGCAGTTTTTTCTCTGTTTTTTTGTGATTTTTGTGCCGACATTTTTCTTTGGCGCCATATTCCCGCTCGTCAATCGGCTGCTGTTTGATAATTCCAGCCAGCCCGTTGGAGCGGCAGTTGGGAAGCTCTATGCTCTTAACACGATGGGCGCCATTGCCGGATCTTTGGTTTCGGGTTTTGTTTTTATTCCACTATTTGGAGGCATTCAGCTGGCGCTTCGTGCGATTGCGTCCGCGCATTTTCTGATGGGGGCCATATTGATCTGGATTTTGCCAACCCTTTCTTTTTCAAAAAAAGCTGTCATCGCGATTTGTTTTTCTGGAGTTCTTTTTTTGACAGCTTTTTTCGAAAAGGCTTGGGATCCGGCGCTTCTCTACAGCGGTATGTATCTCTATGCTCCAAAATATTCAGATAACCTGAACGATTTTAAAAAAGGGTTGCGACAGGGGAAGATTTTATTTCATAAGGAAGGGATTCATGCCACCGTTACTGTCAAGGACTTTCATAAAGATTGGCTGGTGCTTTTTATTAATGGTAAAGGGGATGCCTCTTCGCGGGAATGGCCGGAGAGTGATTTTGCGTCGCAGTGTCTTTTGGCGCATGTCCCAAGTCTGCTTCACCCGAATCCACGGAGCGTGGCCGTTATTGGATTGGGGAGCGGGGCAACGGTCGGCGCCGCCTTGAGCTATCCCCTGCAAGAGATCGATGTCATCGAAATATCGCCTGAAGTGATTGAGGCGTCCCGGCTCTTCTCGCGCGCCAACGATCATGCGCTCGATGATCTGCGAGTGCGTCTGATTGTCCAGGATGCGAGGCAATATCTTTTGGCAACACAAAAACGCTATGATCTCATTCTTTCAGAGCCTTCAAATCCGTGGATTACCGGGATTTCAAATCTTTTCACGAAAGATCATTATGAGATTCTTAAAACAAGACTTGAGCCGGGTGGAATCGTCGCGCAATGGTTCCATTATTATTCCATGAATGAAACCGATTTTAAGATTGCGCTGAAAACCTTTTCATCTGTTTTTCGATATGTCACCCTTTGGGATGTTCATTATGCATCCCGATTCGCCATTGGTGATATCATTCTCATCGGATCAGAGACTCCGCTGAGGCCTTCACGGCAGGAGATTGAAAAGAGAATGAAAAGCCCCCGAATCCATGCCGCTCTTTCAAGAATTGGCCGGGGAGATTTTCATCGCCTGATCGATCTTTATATGATGGATGAAATCGATCTTCATGACTATACGAGAGGGATGCCATTGAACACAGATGATTTTCCGATGATTGAATTCTCAGCTCCGAAGAGTCTTGTGTTGGATTCTGAAAACAAATATCGAATTCGAAACGGATTTGAATTGTATAAATTTTCTAAGCGTTTCGGCTCTTTTGATCGATGACCCAGAGATTCAGGCCATTGATAACGAAATGAAGTGTCATGGGCGCTAATAAATTCCCCGCATAGAGGTAGAGCCCTCCCAGAACAAATCCCATAACGCATGCTGCGATCGTCCAGGGGATCATTGTTTTTTGAACGGGAAAGTGAACGAGGCCGAACAAGAGGCTTGCGGCAATATATCCAAATTGATTCTGAACAGCGCCGCGGAAAAAAATCTCTTCACCGATGGCGCTAAAAAAAGAAATGGCAAGGATTGTCGGAAGTGACATCGGTGTCAGGATCTCCTGAAAAAGGTGTTCAAGTTTTTGCGCCCATTCAAATTTTTGCGTAACCATATTTGAGAGCGCGAAGACGAGAAAACCGATGCAGATTGCAAAAAGAATTCCCCGGGTTCCAATAAACCGAACATCCAGATTCCCCCACCTGATCCAGAGGATGCCGGTCAGAGAAAGAGCCATGTAGAAGAGAACAAGCTTATAAATTTTTTTGAAATTCAGCATGAATCGCCTGCTTTAATCTTTCTTCTTTGTCCAGGGAAGGGGCTGACCATCGCCACTGCGATTTTAACGAAGGACGGATCTGATTTTGGATTTCAATAATGATTTCCGGGATGATTCCAACGGTAATAAAAAAACGATAGCGCGAATGCTTTCCTTCCGGAATCCAATCCGATTCAATAAACTGATCTTTTTGAGACAGATCCCGGATCGGATATTCAAGCGCCACCCGATACGCCGCCGCCCAGAGCCGGTTTTGTGCTGTTTCAGAAGGCTCCTTTGGCGCCAAGGCGGCAGGCTGCGTAGCGCAAGAGATGGTAAAAAGGAGAAGAAAAATATATCTCATAAGGGAATATGCTATCACTAAGTTTATTGAAGAATCAATATGGGGAGATTCCATAGAACGGTCCCCAAAAGAACAACGACTCCCTTTTTTCAGTTATTTCAATTCAGGCTTAATAACCGTTATAATCTAAAAAGAATCTGACATAAGTATCAGAAACAGCGGGATGAATTTCCCTAAGATCAGACTGCAGGGTCGCCGCTGTGTCTTTTTCGGTGATCTCAATCTTGAGATTTTTAGCCTTAAGATTTTGAATCAACTGATTTTGATCATGAAAAATAACAGCAATTTCTTCTTCTGGATAACCATTATTCAAAAGATCCTGTCGTGAAACAGAGCCCTGTTCATTTTTTTCTTCGAGAAGACAGAACGGAAAAAAGGTAAAGCAGAGGATCATTTGTGCTGTCTCTTGAAAGTCACTGCGCGGTTCTTCCATAAAAAAGATCGTGCCATTGATGGCTACAGTAGCTTCCACTTTTTTCCCGTATAAGGGTTGCATAATCATGAAGCTCACGATGAGAGCCATGACAAGAAATTTTGATTTTTCACCTTTAGTTTTCATTTTCTTTGCCTCCTTTAGGTTAATTCAGATCGTCCTTATACATACCAGCCATAAAAAGAAACGCAAGCGAATGGTGGATTAGGAATTTGCGATGAGTGATTTTAGGAGGGGAGGTCGTCCAAGAATGACGATTTTTTGAGCGATGTTTTTTTGGGTTTTGCTTTTTTTCTGGCCTTCCCAATTAAAAATCTTTTATTTTTTTCATTTTTAGCTGATCTTAAATTGTCATCCCGGAGAAAGCTGGGATTCACTCCTTAAATATTTTTCACTTTTTTTCATATTTTTCACTTTTTTCTTGACAAGGTTTTTGTGAATTTCTGGTTTTACCGACGAGAAGTAGCTGAAATACCTCTGAAACGTTCATAGACATCATTAGGAGGTTGCCTGTTTTTAGGCAAGAGAAACTGGCCGACATCTCTAAAAATGTCAGCCCGTTTCTCTTGCCATCTGGTCAACCAGAATCTGCACAAAATCATACCACCACTGGTGAAAGTTCCCGAGGTTTCACTGG
>CAYJMQ010000010.1:0-47214 GCA_964371555.1 uncultured bacterium
TTTGTCAGGATATTTAAGAAAACCTGATTGATTTGACTTGGATAACAGCTGACTTTTGGGAGTTTCCCATATTCCTTGTGGACGGTAATTCTGTTTTTGAGTTCGCTCGTGAGCAGCTTGAGCGTGTTTTCGAGCCCATCGTGCAGATCGACTTCTTTGATTTCAGCCTCATCAAGGCGTGAAAAATTTCTAAGTCCCACAACGATCTCTTTTGTCCGCTGGGTTCCATCGAGACTGCTCTGAATGATGTTATCGATATCCTTCAAAATAAAATCAAAATTGAGATTCTTTTTTAATTCTTCTATTTTTTTCTGCGCTGTTTTTGGAAGTTTGGGGATCTCTTCATTCAGTCTCTTCATCATTTCATGGATCTTTGGCATGTAGTCTTTGAGATGAGAGATATTGCTATAGGTATAGCCTATCGGATTATTGAGTTCATGCGCGATGCCGGCCACGAGTTGACCGAGTGACACCATTTTCGAAGTATGAATCAGCTGAGCCTGCGTGTTTTTAAGTTCTTCATTGGTTTTATGAAGCTGTTCAACCTTTGATTCAAGCTCTTTTCTCGCTTTAAGCAGTGAGCCGGACATGGCATTGAAAGAATTAACCAGCTTTCCAATCTCCTGCATCGGGGGAACTGCGACGGGGCGCTCAATCCCTTTTTCAATGTCTTGCGTTGCAAGGAGAAGCTGATCGATCGGGCGAAGGAGCTGGCTTGAGGCAACGCGCGTAAAAAGAATTACGATAATGGTGAGCCCAAAAGAGATTAAAATAAAAATATTTCTGATTCCGGAGAGGGTTTTGTCGGTATTGGCGCGTGAGACAAGGATCGACAGATAGCCAAAAGGTTTACCGTCCTCCTGAAAGAGTCCCTTTGTCATCATGAGGTAGTTTTCATCTTTCACTTCGATGCGGGAGATAATTTTTTCGTATTTTTTTTCCGGGTATCGAAATGACCTCTCTTTTGCGAGTGAGAAAGTGGAAATCAGGAGTTGAAAATTTGGATCGAGAAGACAAATATCGAGCCCTGTTCTTGCCTTGGTTCCCAAGCTGTAGTAGCGATCCAATAAAACGGTTTCTTTCATAATGCCAATTGTTTTTCCGGCGAGTTTCATCGTTGTAAAACAGTCGATTGAAAAACCGACATGGGGATGCGGGAGTTTTGCAATGATTTGCCTCTGTTCTGTCAGCTGTTCAAGAATGGCAGGGGGGAGGTTCTGATATTCTCTTGGGAGCTGGGCCCCTTCCCCCAACCGTTTTGGGGAAACAGAAAGAAGATGCCTTCCCGATTCATCGAAATAGCTGATCCGGTCGGTGATATAGTTTTCAATAATGCTTTGAGTTACATTCTCTAACGTCGATTTTCGATCTTGTCTCGTCTGGCGGACGAGATTCATCAGATAAAAGTCATTCGCGTGTCGTAATCCCCCTATGCGAAGTTTTTCTTCGACATCGATCAACTCGAGATCGATTCCTTTTTCAAAGGCGCTGAGCCGTTTCAAAAGCTCATCGTTCATTCGTTGATTGAAGAGGTAGGAGGTATAGGAGACAATGATAAGCAAAGGAATCAACGCAAAGAGGATAAACCAAAGTGATAACGCGCTCTTTAAAGATGCCACGGGATCAAAACGGCCGATCTTTCGCGGGATTCCTTTCAGCCAGTCTAAAACAGCCTTTCTTTTTGGGGGTTTCATCAATTCGTTATCGGGGTTTTTTAAGAAGATATTAAGTGTGGTACGCCAGTTGCTATGGATCTTTAAAAGATGATGACAGAGGTCAACCAGCTTACGGATGAAGCGCTTTTGAAGCTTGCGTATCGTGTAGGTGATGAAATCGATAGCAGGTGGCGGACGACAGGGGGTCAGGAATCGGTCCGATTTAAGGATTGTCAGACCGTTTTTCTCCACTTCCATTATCGTTTATGGGCAAAGCCTCAGGAGCATCTCTTCGCTCTCTTTTTGGACCACCAAAATCATCTGCTTGAAGAGCGCCTCATTACGCTGGGGACCGTAGATGCGAGCCTCATTCATGCGCGCGAGGTCTTTGCGCCGGCCATTGAAAAAAGGGCATCTTCTGTTATTTTGGCGCACAATCACCCGAGCGGGCTGGCTGCGCCAAGTGTACAGGATCTTTTGGTAACAAAGCGCTTGAAAAAAGTCGGAAAGTTGATAGGGATTACACTTCTGGATCACCTTATTATTGGTAAAAATCAGTATTACAGTGATAGTTTAAAACGAATGGTCTATTTATGAACCCAAAACTCCGTGACACGATTTTATTTGTTTCCGATCTGCACCTGAAAGGGCTTGATGATCCAAGACAAGAGGCGTTTGTGAGCTGGCTCGAAGAAAAAGCCCCTCATCTCTCGCGTCTGGTTATCGGCGGCGATCTTTTCGATGTTTGGATCGGTTTTAAAGATGTTGGCTATTATCATTATCTTTCTGTGCTCGAGGCTTTCAGGAAACTTAAAAAACAGGGGGTTGAAATCGATTATATTGAAGGGAACCACGATTTTTTTCTCGGCCCCTTTTTTACGGATATCTTAAAGGCAAATATCTTTGAAAGAGAGGCTGTTTATTATTTCAATGGTTGTAAGGTTTTGGTCACCCATGGCGATCTTCTAAATACAAGAGATGTGGGTTATCAATTGCTTAGGCTTTTTTTCAGGAGTCTCCCTTTTCAATGGCTGATAAAAATGACCCCCCCCTCCTGGATTTGGACGATTGGACAAAAGCTTTCTCATCTTTCCCGCTCCCGCCAAAAAGAGGGATCTCAGGAAAAAATAGTTTCGCTTTATAGAAAGCTTGCGGAAGAGAAGTTCAGGCGATCCCCCGATCTGGATATTTTAATTGCGGGGCACAATCATTTCCCGGATCATTATTCCTTTGAGTCCACCGGTAAAAAAAGAAGTTATTTTAATCTGGGCGACTGGGTTAAACATTTTACCTATCTGGAATATCGGGAAGGGGAGTTTTCGCTTAGAAAATATTGCTTTACACCCCGAAATGAAAACTGATAAATTAGAGTAAAGCGTACTTATAAACCAGAAACAATTTAGCCTTTTCTACCTAAGGAGGCGTAATGACAGACCCCAGGCGTCAGTTCATTACCCTGGTTCAGGATCTTCAGCAAAAAGAGCAATATCAAAATCTTAGCTGGACCGGCGCTTTTCAGGATTACCTTGATATCATTAAAGAAAACCCTGCCCCGACGCGTACAGCCTTTCAGCGTATGTACGATATGATCGTATCTCACGGCACAAAAGAATATGTGGAAAATCGAAAAAGGATTATTCACTACAACTTTTTTGACGATGCCGGCCATGGCGGGAAAGACGCGCTTTTTGGGCTCGAGATTTCGCTGATGCGGCTCGTCAATGTTTTTAAATCGGCCGCCCGGTTTTATGGGGCGGAGCGGCGCATTATTTTGCTTCACGGACCTGTCGGGGGGGCAAAGAGCACGATCTGCCGTCTTCTGAAACGGGGTCTTGAGAATTATTCAAAAACGCCGGAGGGGGCGCTCTACACATTTTCTTGGCATGACGGGGGGGAGGATTGGGTTCGAAAAGGGCTTTTAGGGGGAGCTGAAACGTTTCCCTGTCCAATGCATGAAGATCCCCTTCGAATGATTCCGGAAGAATTTCAGGATAAGTCTCTTCAGGAGTTAAACAGAGGGATCAAATCGGGATATAAAATTCAAATGGATGGCGTGCTTTGTCCCCCCTGCCGTTTTATTTTTAAAGAGCTGCTTAAACACCATGCGGGCGACTGGAACAAACTTCTCAAACATATCAGAGTCCAACGGCTTATTCTCTCAGAGAAAGATCGTGTCGGAATTGGAACGTTCCAACCCAAAGATGAAAAGAATCAGGATTCCACGGAACTGACCGGCGATATCAATTACCGAAAGATTGCGATTTATGGATCTGATTCCGATCCGCGCGCATTTAATTTTGATGGGGAGTTTAATATCGCCAATCGGGGGATGGTTGAGTTCATTGAAATTTTGAAACTCGATACGGCATTTCTCTACGACCTTCTCGGAGCGACTCAGGAACACAAAATCAAGCCGAAGAAATTTGCGCAAACGGATATTGACGAAGTGATTATCGGGCATACCAATGAACCGGAATTTAAAAGATTTCAGAGCAATGAGTATATGGAGGCGTTGAGAGACCGCACAATTAAAATTGATATCCCCTATATTACAAAACTGAACGCGGAGACGATGATTTATGAACGCGATTTTAACCAGGAAAAAATCCGCGGAAAGCATATTGCGCCCCACACGATCGAGATGGCCGCCATGTGGGCTGTGCTGACGCGGCTGGAAGTTCCCAAAAAAGCGAATCTTTCACTGCTCCAGAAGCTCAAACTCTACAATGGAAAGATATTTCCAGGCTATACCGAAGAAAATGTGAAAGAGCTTCGCAAAGAAACGATGCGGGAGGGGCTCAACGGAATATCACCCCGATATATTCAGGACAAGATTTCAAACGCGATTGTCAATGAAGAGGCAGAATGTGTGAATCCGTTCATGGTTTTATCCGAGCTTCAGAAGGGGCTCAGGCATCATGTGCTTGTGTCGAGCGAAGATCAGCGCAGGCGTTATGACGAGCTATTGGGAATTGTAAGGCTTGAGTACGAGGAGATGATCAAAAATGAGGTTCAGCGGGCGGTAAGCACCGATGACGAATCGGTTGCCAGGCTTTGTTCGAATTATATCGACAGTGTGAAGGCCTATATTCAAAAGGAGAAGGTCAGCTATACAGGCCAATATGAAGATGCCGATGAGCGTCTGATGAGATCGATAGAAGAGAAGATCGATATTCCGGAGAGCCGAAAAGACGATTTCAGGCGTGAAATTATGAATTATATCTCTTCGCTCGCGAAGGAAGATAAAATATTTGATTATAAAACGAACGATCGCCTGCGTCGGGCGCTGGAGTCGAAGCTCTTCGAGGATCAAAAGGACACCATTCGTTTGTCTACGCTTGCCTCGCGTGTGGTTGATCCGGGAACACAGGAACGCATTGATGTGGTCAAAAGCAGACTGATTAAAAATTTTGGCTATTGTGAAATCTGCTCGACGGATGTTCTCAATTACGTTGCCAGTATTTTTGCCCGCGGAGATATGCGGAGAGCTTCGTGATTCTTAAAATCGACCAGGATTATAATCGCTTCAAGGATATCATTAAGGGAAAGATTCGTCAGAATCTCAAAAAATACATTTCAAAGGGGGAGCTCATCGGGAGCCAGGGAAAAAACTTTATCACGATCCCGCTTCCGAGGGTGGAAATTCCAAAATTTCGTTACGCGATGGAACAGATGGGGGGGATCGGCCAGGGGGAGGGTGAGATTGGCACGATTATCGGGAAATCAGATCAGGAGGGGAAAGAGGGATCGACGCGGGCCGGAAATATCTCAAGCGATCATCTCTTGGAAGTCGAGGTGAGTATCGATGAGCTTGCGCATATGATGGCCGAAGAGCTTCATTTGCCGCGCATACAGCCTAAAGGCAGAGGGACCGTGATGCATGTGTCGAACCGCTATTCGACAATTCGCGCTAATGGCTCTGAGGCGCTCAGGCACTTTAAAAGAACCTATAAAGAAGCGCTCAAAAGGGAGATCATGAGTTCGCAATACAATCCGGATAACCCTGTGATTATTCCTCTCAAAAGGGATAAGCGCTATCGCTTCTGGAAATCGACGCCCCGTCCCGAATACAGCGCGGCCATCATCTATATTATGGATGTTTCAGGATCGATGGGGGATGAGCAGAAAGAGATTGTCCGGATTGAATCGTTCTGGATCGACACTTGGCTTCGCTCTCAATACGATAATATTGAATGTCGTTATGTGATTCATGACGCGCAGGCAAAAGAGGTCGACCAGAAAACTTTTTATCATACGCGGGAATCAGGGGGGACGCTCATCTCTTCAGCCTATAAAATCACCCGCGATCTGATTGAATCCGAATATGCGAATGACGACTGGAATCTGTATATTTTTCATTTTTCTGATGGAGATAACTGGTCTGGCGAAGACACAAAGCTCTGTATTGATCTCCTGAAACATCATCTTTTAATGAAGGTAAATCTTTTTTGTTATGGCCAGGTAGAGAGCCGTTACGGGAGCGGGCAGTTTATCAAGGATCTTCGCGAGGCATTTCCAAAAGCGGATAAAATGATTACCTCAAAAATTGATGATAAAGAAGCGATCTATAAATCGATCAAGGAATTTTTGGGGACGGGGAAGTGAGCCTTAAAGGCAAAATTCATGACATTCGTAAAAACATCGAAACGTGGGCCCGCGAGCATGGTCTCGATTTTTTCGATACGGTTTTTGAACTTGTCGACGCGGATCAACTGAACGAAATCGCGGCTTACAGTGGATTTCCGACACGCTACCCTCATTGGCGGTTTGGGATGGAATTTGATCATCTTTCGAAAGGCTATGACTATGGATTTCAAAAAATCTACGAGCTCGTGATCAACACGAACCCCTGTTACGCGTATCTCATGCGCTCAAACAGTCTCGTCGATCACAAGATTGTGATTGCCCATGTCTTTGCGCATGCCGATTTTTTTAAAAACAACGACTGGTTTAAGGATACAGACCGGAAGATGATCGATATCATGGGGAATCACGCCACGAAGGTCCGCTCCTATTGTGAGCGGCACGGCTATGAAACCGTAGAGGCGTTCATCGATGGCTGTCTCTCTATTGAAGCGCTCATCGATGTCTATCATCCTTATCAGAAAGGGGCCCCAATCACGAAGGATATGATCGGCTTTCTTGCGGAACACGCGCCGCTTGAAGATTGGCAGAGGGATGTTCTGGCCATTGTGCGAAAGGAAGCCTACTATTTCGCGCCGCAGGGGCAGACAAAAATTCTAAATGAAGGATGGGCCACCTATTGGCACCTGAAGATTCTTACGGAAAAGGCGCTCAAAGACGCGGAGGTGATCGATTTTGCGGATCATCACGCCGCGGTTGTTGAATCGAGGTTGGGCCACATGAATCCCTATAGATTGGGACTCGAGCTTTTTCGGGACATTGAATATCGGTGGGATACCGGAAAATTCGGGAAAGAGTTTGAAGAGTGCGACGACATGAATAAGAGAAGGGAATGGAATCAGAAACTGGGGAAGGGGAGAGAGAAGATATTTGAGGTGAGAAAACATTATAATGATCTGACCTTCATCGATGAATTCCTGACACCGGAATTTTGTGAACGGCAAAAGTTATTTGTCTATGCGTATAACAAACGGAATGGGGCGTACGAAATTTTTGATCGTGATTTTAAAAAAGTGAAGGATAAGCTTCTCTTTTCACTGACCAATTTTGGCCAGCCGATTGTTTCCGTGCTTGAGGGGAATTATCAGGGGGAGGGGCATCTCTATCTTCTTCATGAACATCATGGGGTCGATCTCAAATTTCCGGAGGCCAAAGAGGTCATGGAGCGCGTTTTCTCCCTCTGGAAAAAACCAATCCATCTCGAAACCCGCATCAACGGCGAGAAACGCCTGCTGACCTATAATGGGCGGGAGCATCTCGAAAAGGCGATCTAGATCAATCACTTGCTCTTTTTACAAAGAGCTTCCAATCGAGAGTTGAAAATAAATCCGATATATTTTGAACCCCTTTCGGCACGGGCTGCGCCCACTCTGGCGGGTTGGTTGGGAGCCAATAAGCTTAATTCAAGCTGGGGTTCGCCGCCATCTGTTATCTCAGAAAGGCGAAGTCCCCAGTGTTTTGCTTCCCATCTCATGTCAAACTCATGTTGTGGTTTTTCCCGGCGACCGAATTCTGCGGGTTGCGCATTGACTTGGACTTCTATGTTTTCGACATCAACCTCCGCTATCACCCCGTCCATATTTTCAAAGGAGCCTATCACGTGACAAGAATATCGATCCGCGGCAAAACCAGCGCTTGCGCTTGCAAAAACGACCAGATACGTAAGAGTTATAAATAGTCTTTTAGAATGGTTCATTATTCCTCCTTGTAAGGGATCTAACAATCGCGTTTATGATGGTATGTCAATAGGGAATAACATTGAAAATAACGTTGTAAAGACCTTGACAAGCGCGATATAAAAATTCCCAAACGAGTGTTCCAAGAAGGGCGATTAGCTCAGCGGTAGAGCGCTGCCTTCACACTTCTAACAGAGACAAAAAACTAACATTGTGATTTCACGTCAGATTTCCTATTATTCAGACGGTAAAATAACAAAAATAGCATTCCATTCATTGTTATTAATTGCATCTATTTTGATGAATTTTACTATAAAGTGTGACAATTTGGTGACAGTAAAAAGAATACATCATTTTTTTTAGTCTAGGATTGACAATGTCCTGAATTTGAGACATAATAGCAAAATGAAACCCCTTGAGTTTCACCCAAAAGCATTGGCTTTTATACGAAATTTGCCAGTGAGTCTTCGCAAACAAATAGGGGAGGCATTGAGGGATATTCAAAAGGGGCTTTTGCCTGGTATGCCCCTTAACAAACCCATGCCAAGTGTGGCTCCAGGCGTTTATGAACTGAGGGTAAAAGATGAAACAAAAAAAGTTCGTATCTTTTATATTACAAAACTTGCTCATGCTATTTTGGTATTTCATGCATTTGAAAAGAAAACAAAAAAAACTCCCAAGCAGGAAATTAAATTGGGGAAACAACGCATGAAGGAGATGGTATATGGCTAAAAGAAAAAATATCATTAGATCAGCAGATGAATTAGGGAAAGCTTTTGGTTTATCCGCTGTAGATACCGCAGAAATGGAATTTCGTTCAGAGATAACGGTTTCTTTAACTAAAATTATTCAAAAGGGACGTCTCACACATGCTGAGATTGCCAAACGTGCAAGGACATCCCGTACAAGAGTCACTGCCATTGCCAATGGCAATACTCAGGGAATTTCAACTGATGTACTTATTCGTGTTTTAGCGGCTACAGGTCATAAAGCCAATATTGAAATCAAAAAAGCAGCTTAATAAAAAACTTTTTCGGGGTGTTAAAATTACGAAAATTACAAATCGGTATAGATGAGTGCAAGTTGACAAAACTGACAACAAAAAAAGAATTTTTGAGTGGATAATCACTGTGCGAAAATTAGCACGATTTTAGCACAGTCGCCTATTTCTCAGAAAGTCCATGATTGCTAAGTTATTGAAAATACTGTGTTTTGGGCGATTAGCTCAGCGGTAGAGCGCTGCCTTCACACGGCAGAGGTCGAAGGTTCGAAACCTTCATCGCCCATATTTTTTTGCCTTTAGGCAAAAAAATATGGACCTTTTCAAAGAGCAAACAGTCCAGTGGACTGTTTGCGACGAAAGAAGGTTTCGAATACCGGAGGCGACCACCAGTGATTTGCCCCAAAGATTCATCCCCCAACGGACCAGTTAAAACGTTTGAAGCGGATCTTGATTTTGGGATCCATTAAAGGGATACGATAGGGGCGGTCAAATTGAATATATTTCTTTAGAAAACTCAAGATAATTTTCTCATCGATTGCCCGATTGCCAGCCATAATTTCAGGATCGAAATATTGCTTCGGCAGGGGATCGGTTGCCCATTCCTTGAGCCACCACTCGATCAATTTAGGAAAAATGATGAATTTTCTATTTTGATTGATCATGGAATTGTCCCTCACATAAATGTGAATAGCCTCATCCAGATTCCTAAATTGATTGTCAAGGGAGAAGAAGCGGACTTGAGGACCATCCTTGGCTCCCATATAGAGGCAGAAAGGAATTCTCAAATCCTTAAATTCTTTTTTTAGAATCTCGTTTCGAATCTGGTTTATTGTTCTTTTTTTATTAAAAATCTCAAGCTCGGGGAGATCAAAGAGTTTTTTCAGGGGGGCGCTGAAATACCGGTTTGATTTTACCGGATAGTGATCTGAAATAACTTTTATAACATACAGATTGTGGAGATTAATCCAGAATGCGAGACGTTCCTCAGATGAGAGTTGCTCATATGATGACAGAGGCATTCCCGTTAATTTATTGAGGATTCTCTGGCAATAATTTTTATAATATTTGTCATTAAAAAAAACAGATGAAGGCCTTCCGGACGGACCTATTTCCATGATATAGTTTTTTAGTTCCAAAAGTACGGATTTTAAATCATACGCTGTTTTTTCTGCCATGACCGTACGAAAACAGAGGGACAAAAACAGAAAAAAAACAAGACCCGAAATGGATGCCGAAATGGATAATCGATGCCTCATAAGAATCAAATTGCATTATAGTTTATAACGATATTAAATTACAACTTGTTGCTTTTAAAAAGGTTTTTTGTGATTCGGGCGCTTTATATTACTTACGATGGTTTATCGGATCCTTTGGGGCAATCCCAGATTCTGCCATATCTTAAAAGACTGGCAAAAAACCGGACGGTTCATTGGACGATTTTGAGTTTTGAAAAAGATATTTCGGCAGATGTTATTGTTTCCATCGAAAAGGAACTTTCTTCATCTGGAATAGAATGGCTAAAAACGCCCTACCATAGGGCCATTCCCTTCATCTCCAAAGTTTATGATCTTATTTCTGGAATCGTAAAAGTCTTTCGATCCGGCAGGCGTTATGATGTGATTCATGCCAGGAGCTACGTTGCCGCATTTCTTTCAATTTTTTTTAAAAAAAAATATCGCTCAAAATTCATTTTCGACATGCGCGGTTTTTGGCCTGAAGAGAGAGTCGATGGCGGGCTTTGGAAAAAAAACGGGATTCTTTTCAAAATATCGAAATTTTCCGAAAAAAGGTTTCTGAAATCCGCTGAACATGTGGTTGTGTTAACGGAAAAAGCCAAAAAAGAATTAATGCGGGGGGCGCGATATCCCATTCCGAAAGCCGTTTCTGTCATTCCCACCTGTGTTGACACCGAGAGATTTAATCCATCGGCAAGGGCAAAGGAAATTCGTCCTTATTCTTTTTGTTATTCCGGCTCTGTCGGAACATGGTATTGCCTGCCGGAGATGATCGAATTTATCTCTTTTTTGAGGGGAAAAAATCTCCCCGCGACGCTTCATTTCATTATTAACGAATTTTCCCTGAAAAATATCTCTTCTCAAATTTATTCAATGATTCATTTGAAAGATTTTTTATCATTGGAATCTTCTTCTTATGACGCTCTTGCGCTCAAACTTGGCCAATTTCAATTTGGGTTCTATTTTATCAGGCCTTGTTATTCGAAAACGTCGTCTTGTCCGACAAAATTGGCCGAATTTCTTGCGATGGGCATGCCGGTGATTACAAACCGCGGCATCGGGGATTGCGATCAATGGATTGAAAAGGAAGGGCTCGGTGTTTTGGTTGACGACTTTACGCCTCAGGCATATCTCAAGGCCTTTAAAGACATGGAGACTTTGCTAAAAGATCCCGAAGTCATGGGGCGCTGTGTTCGTTTTGTGAAAAAGAACTTATCGCTGGAGACCGCGGCAACACGCTATGAAGAAATCTATCAGAGGCTTTTAAGCGGATGATTCGACCGTTGCCGGGTATAGAACCAGATAGCGACGCAAAGGATGAGCACAAGCGCTTGTGAGAGAAATGTTTCAAGCGTGGGGTAGAATCCAACAAGGTCGAGGCGAAAAGGAATGGGTGAGGGGGAGATGGAGAGTATCCCCGTTTCCTGAAGCGCGTGGAGTCCTTTGCCGGTAAGGATAATGGCAAGAACGACCATAATGAGAGAAGTTATTCCAAAAAGCCTGCGAATCGGAAGGCGGTTACTGAATTTTAAGAAAACAAGAGCCAGAGCGAATACAACCATGAATGCGCTGATGACACCCGAAAGCATCGCCATCCCGGTCCCCCCCTCAAGCCAGACTGCGCGAAGGAAAAGAACCGTTTCAAATGCTTCCCGGAAAACTGCGATGAAAGAGATCATCCCAAGCGCCAGGAGATTTCCTGTTCCAAGCGCCGATTTTATCCGGTCATCTATAAAGGCCTTCCATCTTTCGATTTCAGTTTTTCTGTGCAGCCAAAATCCGAGATAGAGCAGAACCAGAACCGCAAATAACGATGTGACCGCTTCCATCGTTTCACGCTGGGCGCCGCTCATCCCCATCAGCCATCCTGAAAAGAACCACGCGATGAGTCCTACAAAAATGGCAGCAAGCCACCCGCCATGGACCCAGCGCCTTGCTGCGACAGCGTTTGTTGCGCGAAGCACGGAAAGAAGCGCGATGATAATCAGAACCGCCTCGAAGCCTTCCCGCACAATGATACCTGCGGACATCAGAAAGGTGAGCGATCCCGAGGTCGGTTTTTCGAGTAATAGCTTTTCAATCCTTTCAATGGTTCCATGTGTTTTATCAATAGATGCGCGAAGCTTTGCCAACGGTTCTCTGGCATCGATCAGTTTGCGAACCTCGATCATCCGCGCCTCAATATCGGAGATTGTTTCAGGATGATTTGCGCGGAGTTTTGCCTCCATCGGTTCAATTCCATCGAGGTAAGCGGCGAGCGCTTTCTTTTTGGCGAGATCGGGATGGCCGGTCTCGTAATGTTCGAGCGCTTCCTGAAGAAGGCTTTTTGCGATAGGCAGAGAACTAAACCCGCGGTTGTTATTCGAATCAGCCGAGGCAAAGAGGGAGGTGTGAGAATCATCGAGATGACGGAGAGAGACGACATAAAACGCAACATCCCAGACATCTTCGTCTGAGAATTGGTGAAATGGGGTCATCGGTGTGCCTGGAATTCCAAGACGGATGGTGTTAAACGCCTGAAACGGGGTCATCGAACCCATGATTTCCGGGTCCCGAAAACTGGTCGGCCTTGGTTTCAACTGAGAGGCGGCGGGGCCGTTTCCATCCCCCCGAATGCCGTGGCAGGAGATACAGTTTTTTTGATAAATCAGAGCCCCGTGGGAAAGATTTGGCAACTGTGACGGACTGACTTGAAGTTTGGTAAACTTTATGATCTCAGCCTGGATTTCGCGCGCAAGTCTGGAAACAGCGGCAGCCTCCTCCTTGGAAGAAATGAGGCTTTTGAGTTCTTCTAATTTTATTTTGACGCTGCTGTTTTGACTGGAGATCTCAAGAGAGTGATATTGCCGAATTGCCTCGTTAATAAATTCAACCTGTTCTTCATATTCAAAAGTATCAATAATTTTTCCCTTCGAAACCGAAAGGCCGTAGTCTTTGGCAAGGTAATCGAGAATGTGGACAACAAAGCGGGCATCTGAATTTTGTTTTGGATTTTGAGAAAAAGAGAAGGACGAAAACAAAGAAAAAAAGACAACCACTAATGTCGCCATGAATGAATTTTTTGCGCTTTTGCATTGGTTCATCTTTTACATCTCCCGCAATGTCCATATAATTCGTGTTTATGATGGGTAAGCGTGAATTTATATTTTTTCGCGATCCCTTCCTGAATTTTTTCAATGTCATCATTTTCGAATTCAACAATTTTACTGCATCTTATGCAGATCAGATGATCGTGGTGAGTGTCCGGGTGGTGGGGTTCATACAGCGCCTGGCGGCTGCCAAAGTGTCTCTCTGAAGCGATGCCGCATTCTTTGAGAAGCTTCATGGTTCGGTAGACCGTTGCATAGCCGATACGGGGATTTTTTTCTTTTACTTTTCTATAAAGCGAATCGATGCCGACGTGTTCTTTGATCTTAAGAAAAGTTTCAATAACCGCGTCGCGCTGTACAGTTGCTTTCAACCCCCTTGCCGAAAGAAATTCCTTGAGACGCAGCGCATTTTTACTTTCCGGGGCTGATACAGATTTGGGTTGCACGATTGATATTGATTATCAATATCGAACGTGGTTGTCAAGCGTGCCATTAATTTTCAATGACCGATTCCAGATACTTCTCACATTCCATGGCCGCCATACATCCCGATCCCGCGGCTGTAACCGCCTGTTTGTAGAAATGATCCTGAACATCCCCCGCCGCAAAAACACCGGGAATATTCGTTTGGGTTTTTCCCGGAACCACGTCAATGTACTTATTTTCCTTGAGTTTGAGCTGTCCCTCAAAAAGTTTTGTATTTGGGGTATGGCCAATGGCCACAAAAAATCCTTCACATTCGAGGTTGGAAAGTTGGTTGCTTTTCAGGTTTTTTACTTTAAGTCCCGTGACGGAGTCTTGACCCAATACATCTTGGACAACAGAATCCCAGAGAAAAGAGATCTTTGGATTTTTAAATGCCCGCTCCTGCATTATTTTTGAAGCCCGAAGCTTATCCCGACGATGAATCACGGTCACCTGAGAGGCAAATTTCGTTAAAAAAATCGCTTCTTCAACGGCGCTATCCCCCCCGCCGGCAACGGCAACTTCCGATCCTTTAAAAAAAGCGCCATCACACGTTGCGCAGGTCGAAACTCCTTTTCCCATGAGTCTCTTTTCATTTTCCAGATCCAGAAGATTCGCGGATGCCCCGGTAGCAATAATGACAGAGCGCGCTTCAAATTTTTTTTCTTCAACCCAGACGGTAAAGGGATTTTTCGAAAAGTCGGTTCTCGTCACATCTTCTGTCAGAAAGCGCGAGCCAAATCGTTCGGCCTGCTTTCTGAAAACGGCGATCAGTTCCGGACCGAGAATTCCATCTGGAAAACCGGGATAATTTTCGACATCGGTTGTGAGCATCAGCTGCCCTCCCGCCTGATACCCTTCGATGACCAGTGGATTTAAGTTTGCTCTTGAGGTATAAATGGCCGCCGTTAACCCCGCACAGGCAGATCCGATGATGATGACATTTTCTGTGGACATAAGAAAAAATGATACTAATGTTTCCGGCGCGTTTGTCAAAAGAAAAAGAATTCTTTATGAGGATGAAGAACTTCTTGTTTTGAATAAACGTTCTGGCGAGCTCGTCATTCCGGGTCGTTGGCCGGGTCGTTGGGAGAAAGGAGAGGAGAGATCTCTCCCCGCTCTTATCGAACAATTGAACAAGAGATACGGTAAAATCTATGTTGTTCATCGCCTTGATCGCGATACCTCAGGCATTCTGCTCTTTGCGAAAACAGCAGAGGCGCATCGAAAAATGTCACAGGCTTTTGAAAACCGGAAAGTTAAAAAAACATATTATGGACTTATTCATGGTCAGCTGAAAAAAGATCGTGGAACTATTTCAAAACCGCTTGCCCCCTGCAGAAAGAATCCGGGCCGAATGATCGTTGATAGATATGGCGGCAAACACTCCGAAACAGAGATTCAGGTCATCGAGCGATGGGGCGATTACAGCTGGCTTGAAATTCATCCCCTGACTGGAAGGACCCATCAGATTCGCCTCCATTTGGCATCCATCGGTCACCCGCTCGTAGGCGATCCCCTCTATGGGTTGATGGAGGACAGCATCTATCTTTCTGATTTAATGGCCAATCTAGAGGCCGGTCTAAAAAAGAAATACAAAACGAAAAAAGAGGAGAAAGAAAAACCGCTCCTTTCCAGACTCGCGCTGCATGCGGCCAGGCTTGAATTCATCCACCCTGTTTCTGGCGAGCCGCTTGCCATTGAAGCCCCCCTTGCCAAAGATCTCAAGGCAGCGAGAACTCAGCTAAACCTCCTGATGACAATACGGCTTAAGAAACTCTAATTTTTTCTTATAGCTGTCGGGATAGAGAAACCAAAGCGTTGCGGAGATGGTGCTCAGGAGCGAATTTCCATCCTGTGGTGTGAAGCAGAATCCGACAATTTCCCGTCCCCCGTTGATCACCTCAATGGTCGGAAGACAGGCAACGGTTTGGGTGAGAAGCCGTCCGTAATATCCATGATCGCGCCCAAATGAAAAAATCTGGTTTGCCAGACGCTTGTACGTAATGCTGACCTCCGGATTTTCGACAAGGCGGCTCGTGACCTCTTCTTTGGAAATCTTATTCTTCAGTCGCAAATTAAACCAGAGTGAGTGCATATACTGGGTGTTGAGTTTCATGGCCGAGGAATAGAGATTAAAGTCGTATCCCAATGTTTTAAACAGGTGATAGGCATCGCGGGCATGGTGTGTGCCGAATTTTTCATCTGAGTGTCTGCCAGCCTGAGGGGCCGCGATGAAAGCTCCCTCTTGGCTGATGTCGTTTGCGCGCCGCATCAGCACAAATCGCCCCTCTTTTAGATTCGTGACTTTTCCATCGGGCGAAGAAGCCAAAGTTTTGATAACCACTGCCAGATTGTGGGTGTTGCAGCTCACAACCTGAATAAACTGGTCGTCATTTTTCTCCAGCGCCTCGTCATTAATCCCCTTGGCGTACATCTTTCCGAAACCAAATTCAGAGCCTTGCGCGATAAACCCAAGTTTGGAGGTTCTGAATTTGTCGTAGTAAGTCTGTTTATTCTGGTGTCCTATCCCCTGGGGGGTGCAATCGATAATAATAGAGGCCTGTTCAATGGCTTCCAATGTTTCGTAAGAGGGTTTATGATAGCCAAGTCGTTCAAATTCCTCTCTTTTTCCTTTGTCACAGCAAAATTTTGCGCCTCGTTCAATCAGACAATTGATTTTCGCGCGATCTTCTAAAAGAGGTGTTTTTTTATGGAAGGTAACCTCATCGATGCCAAGCTTATCTTTGAGCTCAGCCAAAAGACCAATGGTCGGCTCTCCAATCGTTCCCGTTCCCACCACATGGACAATTTTATATTTTCCGCCGTCTTTTCCCACATCTTTTCCTATGACGTGGGAATTTAAGCTATTGAAAATAAAAAGTCAACGGGGCTTTAAGCCGCTAATTTGAAATATCGGTCGCGCGCGAGGAGTTTTTCAAGCCGACTGACGCGGCCGCTGTTTTGAAAATCTTTGATGTTTAAGCAGCCATGAATTCGCTTGATAAACATATCGTAAACCTCGTCCGCGAGATCCTTCATAAGCGTCTGGATTCTCTTTTCGGCAATAATGACCTCGTTTTTTTTCAGATACTCGATATATTCATTCACGATCGCCGCGATGAAAAGATCGAGATCCTCGTGCGGGAAGTCATAGAGATATTTTTCAAAGATGATGTAGAGCGGGTCTACGTATTTTGCGTCTTTCATGAGATTTTTAAAGCATCTCCTTTACCACTCACGTGCCACTGATCACATATGATTTTTCGGATGATGCCAAAAAAACTTTAATAGAAACTTTAAAAAAGAAAATTTGGCGTCGAAACATTCGTATCTTTGGCGATCAAGAAACCGTGGTAAGAATCCGATATGAATATGAATCATGAAAGAGGATTTATCCAAAAAATCGTCTGCGGCATCCAAAGAGAATTTGTTATTCGATAAGTTGAGTCAGATTATCCGGTCAAACCATCGATTTATTATCACCACTCATGAGATCCCGGATGGCGACGGACTTGGAGGGGAGATCGCGCTGGCGAGTTATTTAAAGGCGATCGGTAAAGAATGTCATATTATAAATTCTGATCCGACACCGGAGAAGTTTAGCCTCGTTGACCCGGATTCGGAAGTTCAAGTGTGGAGTTACAAAGGAATGCTCCCAAAAGCTGACGTTATTTTTGCTCTCGATGTCAATGAGCTCAAAAGAGTGGGGGGGCTTTATTCTCAATTAGAGAAGCTCAAAGCGCGGGTTGTTTATATCGACCATCATATCTCCGATGAAGAGCTTAGAGGCGAACATATCATTGATCATGAGATTTCATCGATGGGGGAATTGTTCTTCCGGTTTTTTCGATACGTTCAGGCGGAGATCAACTTTAAAATGGCGCTTGCGATGTACGTTTCGATTTTTCTCGACACACACCGGTTTAGGCACAGACGAACGACGGCGCTATCGCATGCAATCGCCGCCGCGCTTGTCGATCTGGGGGTGAATCCCGCGATGGTTCATCAAAAGGTGCATCAGACCCGCTCTCTGAATGAGATGCATCTTTTGGGCGAGGTTCTCAAGGGGGTTGAGACAACCAAAGATGGAAAGATCGCCTGGGTCAGGGTCCCTCTGGAAATGCAAAAAAAATTCAATTCTTCCCCTGAAGAATCGCAAGGCTTTGTCGATCATCTTCTGAATCTAAAGGATGTCGAAATCGCTGTCTTATTTCGTGAAGAAGCCAAAGACCGCGTCCGTGTCAGCTTTCGCTCCAAAGGCAACATCGAAATCTATCCCCTCGTCAAAAAGCTCGGGGGGGGCGGACACGCGTATGAGGCGGGGGTGATGCTCACAGACAGTATCGAGCATGCGGTCGAACAGGTGCTGAAACAAATTGAGTATTTAACCCGTGAATCTCTAATAATCTTTTAACTTTTAATGACTCATAAAGTTGCCGCTTTCCTTGACATCTCTCTGCCTCTGGCTACCATTGAAGATATGGGACGTTGGCTCGTTTTTTCCATTCTTTTCTTGATATCTGTCTCATTCTTTTTAATGCCTGTGTATGCGCAAAAGAAGGGCTCTGGAACTTCTGCCACACCTGCTACAGAGGAAGAAGAGCAAGACGTAGAGGAGCTTGAGGCGCTGATTGAGGGGCGTACTCCAGCAAAGAAAGAGGCTGAGACGGCTGCTGAGGGTGAAGCTAAGGGCGCCGAGGACTCTGCGGGCGGCGGCCCTGCGGGCGGCGGTTCTTTCTATAAGTCTTTTGGCAACGACATGTCGATTCGGGGGGATGGGAAATATTTCTACATCAAGGCTAAAGACACCGTCATTACCGTCGATGCCTCCGGGCATGTCCAGATCGAAGCGGCAGATAATATCCTCATGAAGTCTAAAAGATCTATTACCCTTCAGGCGGATGAAAATATTAATCTTATTTCCGGGGAGGGAGTTGTTCAGTCGAAACTCGATCAGAAAAAATTGAGCGAGGAAAAAGAAGTTTTCAAAGAATCTAAAGAACCATCAAAAGAGCCGGCCGCCCAACTCCCCCCTAAGGCTGAAGCGGGAGATGAGGAGTCAGCCGAAATTGAAAAAAAGAAGGTTCAGGAGCCTTCTACAGCGCCTGAGACTGAAGAAAGTGAATCTCTTGAAGAGAGTGAAACTGAATCGGGTTCCGAAAACGAATAACCACATCTTTTGGTCGGATAGACCAAATTTCTTTCCACAATATCTTCTTCTGTCAGCGGAAAGAGTTGGCAGACAAGCGGCTTATGGGGATGTATTTTGCAGAGCCTGTTTTTGGCATCGAAAGCAGGACAGCCAAAACCGAGCTCACAGCAAGCCCCCGTCATCTGACAACCAGCCTTCCTTTTTGGCAAAAGAACCTCCTCCACATATTTCCTTCTAAAATAAACAAACCACCAGCGCCGGATTTTCCCACGCATAAGACGGCGGTTGAGCCGCGTCGGAATGGCTGTCATTTTCAAAAGTTCCCATAACATTGGGAAAGAATAAATAATGATGTGATTTAGTTTTAAGTTTAGTTTCAAGCTGAGCACTATAAAATTTTTGACGCGATTTGCCAAGCCCCCCCTTGAACTCGATTGCCCTGTTGACATTAAAAAATGATTTTGTTACTAACGCACGATTAGATGATGCCAACAACAAACGAACGTAAATGCAAAATAGAAGGATGCAAAGGGGAATACCGCGCCAAGGGTTACTGCACACGCCATTACAGAAAATGGCGGCAGGGAGAATACGGCAGCGCCCGATACAAGATTTGCACTGAAGAAAACTGCCCAAAACCACGTTTTAAGGGGAGTCTTTGCGAAACACACTACAACGCTTTGGCAGAAGCCAAAGGCAAAAAAACCAAGGCAGTCCCTGCGGAAGGCGCGCCTCAGGAGGGCGCTCCTCCGGAAGGTACCTCCGGCCCGCAGACAGTTCCACCTGCCCAAAAATGATTAAACAGGTGAGAGTCCCATGATTGAAGTTCGGAATTTGACGAAGCAATATGGTCAGATTAAGGCAGTTGATCAGATTTCATTCGACGTCAATAAGGGTGAGATCATCGGTTTTTTAGGGCCCAATGGCGCCGGAAAAACAACGACAATGCGAATTCTCACCTGCTTTATGCCAGCAACATCCGGAACGGCAAAGATTGCCGGGTTTGATGTCTTTGAAGAGCCTCTCGAAGTGAAAAAAAGGGTTGGCTATTTGCCAGAAATCCCGCCACTCTATTCTGAAATGACGGTACAATCTTATCTCGATTATGTGGCAACGATCAAGGCAGTTCCGTCTGAAAAGAGAAGGCAGGCAGTTTCTCATGTTATTGACAGATGCTCCTTGGGCTCTGTTAAAAACAGATTGATCGGCCATCTCTCCAAAGGTTTTCGTCAGCGTGTCGGGCTTGCTCAGGCCCTCGTTCATAACCCCCAAATTTTGATTTTGGATGAGCCGACCATTGGTCTCGACCCAAAACAGATTATCGAAATCCGCAAACTCATCAAGGAGCTCTCCGGAGATCACACCGTGATTTTAAGCACCCATATTCTTCCCGAAGTCACACAGCTCTGTCAGCGGATTATCATTCTCAATCAGGGGAAAATTGTAGCGATCGATACCTACGATCAGCTTGCGGCCGATCTTCGGAAAACAAATAAAATTGAATTGAAATTGCGCCTGATATTCTCGAAGACCGATTCAGCGGTTGAAAAAATTAAATCGATACCAGATGTCCTGAATGTTGCGATTGTCAATCGTGATCAGGGAATTCTTCGCGTAGAATGTAATCTCAATGACAGGGTTCGGGAAGAAATCGCGAAGGCTGTTGTGCAGGGGGGGCATGGGCTTCTTGAGATGAGGCTGATCGACTATAGCCTTGAAGAGGTCTTTCTGAAACTGACGACTCAGGAAGAAGGAGGCGCTCGTGCGTAATGTGATTGCCATAGCGAAAAAGGATTTCAAAAATTATTTCATTACGCCGGTGGGGTATCTCGTGCTGACCATTTTTTCCGGCATCATGGGATGGATGTTTTGTTCTGCCGTTTTTGATTTCCTGAGACGCTCCCAGGCTTATGCGCAATTTGGCGGGATGTCACAGATGAATATCAATACGATGATTGTTCAGCCGATGCTTGGAAATATGGCGATTGTTTTTTTATTTATTGTCTC
Source organism: uncultured bacterium (assembly GCA_964371555.1). Taxonomy (GTDB): domain Bacteria; phylum Bdellovibrionota; class JACOXK01; order 2-02-FULL-40-11; family 2-02-FULL-40-11; genus CAYJMQ01. Next base: position 20,930 of record CAYJMQ010000010.1, read on the forward strand.
GCTCATTACCATGCGTCTCATCGCCGAAGAAAGAAAAATGAATACGCTTGAACTGCTTTTAACCTCCCCGGTTCGCTCTTATGAAATTGTATTTGGAAAGTTTCTTTCATGCTTTTCATTTTTTGTCTTAATGCTTTCGATTACATGGGTTTACATGCTAACGCTTGCCGTTTTTGGAGAGCCCGATTTCAAACAAATCGCGGCAGGCTATCTTGGGGTTTTGCTGCTCGGGGCTTCGTTTCTTTCATTTGGTCTTTTCATATCTTCAAGAACCGAGAATCAGATTACAGCCGGGGCTTTGACATTTGGGCTGTTTCTTTTCTTTTGGGTGATCAGCTGGATTTTGAGTCCGTCAGACTCCATTGGCGGCCAGTTCATTTCCTACGTTTCGATCATCGATCATCTGGCAAATTTTATCCGGGGACTGATTGATACAAGAGATGTGGTTTACTATGTCAGTCTGATTTTCTTTGGATTGTTTCTGACCCATCAGACAATCGAATCACAACGGTGGAGATAAGAAGTGAAACGATCAACGATTTATAGTTTGAACGCGCTGACATTGTCCCTCATTGTTTTGGGCATTTTCGCGGTGATTAATTTTGTTGGCTACCGTCACTTCAAGCGCTTCGATTTTACAAAACAGAAATCATTTTCGCTGGCGCCGCAGTCGATTCAGGTGGTTAAGGCCTTAAAAGATGAGGTTCGGATCGTTGGCTTTTACGAGGCCAAAGAAAAAGCGATGTTTGATGAGCTGCTCAATAAATACAAATATCATTCAAATAAAATCGTCATCCAGTTTTATGATCCCGATAAAGATAAAGGGGCTGCCAAAAAATATAATATTAAAAAATACCGCACCGTTGTTATTGAAAAGGGGAAGAGAGAGACGCGTGTTGAAGATGTGACTGGTGAAAATGGGGAAGAAAAAATCACGAACGCGATTATAAAAGCCGGAAGGGAGGCGACACCCGTTATTTATTTTCTTAAAGGGCATGGTGAGAAAGATATCCATGACCAGGACCGTGAAGGATATTCGGTGGCCGGGGAGGAACTTAAAGATGAGGGGTATGAAGTGAAAAGCCTCTCTCTTTTAGAGAGCGCAAAAGTTCCGTCAGATTCCCGGGCGCTCATTATCGCAGGACCCGAGAAGCCGTTTCATCCGAAAGAATTGGAGCTGATTTCGGATTATTTTAAAAACGGGGGGCGCGGAATGATTCTTCTCGACCCGACAGATCGTCCACACCGACCGGCGACGGGAATTGAGACCTTTCTTTCAAAAGTGGGTATCCGCGCTGAGAATGAAACGATTGTCGATCCGATTTCTACGATATTCGGCCAGAGCGCTGCGACACCGGTCGTCTCTGAATACACGGGTCACGATGTTGTGCGGGGTTTGAAAGAGGCGTCTTTTTACCCGTTGGCAAGGCATTTTACGATACTGCCAGCGCTTCCCAATAAAAATCTCAAGGTTGAAGCCGTTGCAAAAACCACCCCCAACAGCTGGGCTGAAGCGGGGGGCTTAAAAGAAGGAAAGGTCAAATATGATGAGGGGAAGGATCGAAAGGGGCCTCTCAATCTGGTCGTGGCCGTCTCCGGAAAATGGCAAGGGGGAAAAGATGATGAAAAAGAAACCCGGCTTCTTGTTTTTGGCGACTCTGATTTTTCAAACAATAGTTCGTTTGAATTTGCCGGCAATGGGAATTTCTTTTTGAACGCCGCTGCCTGGCTTGTGGGGGATGAATCGTTGATTTCAATCCGTCCGCCAAAAATTGCCGGCGCATCCGGAAAATTGATAATGACCCCCCGACAGGTTCAGGTTCTTTTTATGCTCTCGGTTGTGGTGGTTCCATTTGTGATTGTAGGGGCTGGAATTGTGGTGTGGTTGCGGAGGCGAAGACTTGCATGATGAAGAAATTTAAAGTTACCTGGGTTTTAGCAGCTGCTTTGATTTCCCTGATTGTTTGTGTTTACTTCTTTGAAATCGAGGGGGGGAAAAAGCGGGCGGCAATCAAGGAAAAAGAGCAGATGGTTTTGCCTCTCGAAAAAGATAAAGTTCAAGAAGTGGCGCTCCAGATCCCCAACGGTCTATTCAAGGCGAAGCGTATTGGAGAAAATGACTGGGCAATCGAAGAGCCGTTAAAGGTGAAGGGGGACAAATGGGCGTGGAATCAGATTATAGATACGGTTTCAGATCTTAAATTTAAGCGTGTGATAGAAGAGCATGCATCGGATCTTTCAGTCTATGGACTCAAAGAACCTAAAATAAAGGTCGAATTTCAATTCAAAGGGGAAAATGAGAAAAAGGTTCTTAAAGTGGGTGATGAAAATCCGATCGGCGATTCCCTCTTTGCGACAGTCAGCAACACAAAAAAGGTTGTTCTCGTACCATCCTTTCTTTCTTCTTCATTAAATAAAGAGTTCAAACAGCTTCGGGAGAAAAAGCTTTTTTCATTTGAGACAGAAAAAACAAGGGTTGTTGAAGTTATTTCAGAAGGGAAAAAACTTTCTTTGAAAAAGGATGGCAATAAATGGAGTGTGGTCTCTTCCTCCAAAAAAGAGGAAGCCGTGTTGTCTCAGGTGACTGGCCTGTTGAACACACTGAATTCTTTAGAAGTGAAAGATTTTGAATCAGAGTCCCCTGCGGATCTTTCAAAGTATGGACTGAAAGATCCTTCCATGACAGTCCGTGTTAAAGATGAAAAAAATGTCCAGCTCGAACTGTTGCTTGGAAAAAAAGATAAGGAGGGGGTTTTTGCCGTCAAGAAAGGGGAAAAACCGGTCTATCGGCTGCATGCCTACGTCGTGGATGATATTTCTTTGGATGCGTCAAAGTATGTGATGAAAAAGGAAGAGAAGAAGCCCGACGACCGGGAACGAAGTACACCCCCATAACTGAGAAGCTGTGAGCCTTACGTTTTTAAAATTTTCCCGAGCTTCAGCGCCAACCCTAAATCCCCTTTCACTTTAAGTTTCCCCGTCATGAATGCCAGCTGAGGGTTCAGTGTTCCCTGAACGAGGCTGACAAGGTCTTGATCAGCGATGGTAATCGTGCAGTTCGGACTTTCAGCCGTTCCACAAACGACTCTGTTTTCGGAGGAACTTAAGAAAATATGCCAGTTTCCACCCTGAGCGCCTGTCACATTAAATTGGTAAATGGCGCTTGCCTCTTTTGAAAGATCTTGATTGCCCTGAATTCTTACTGCGATTTTTTCTTCAAAAATCTGTTTTGGCGTCAGTGTCATAATACCTCCTATGTGTACATGGAACTTATGATATCTTTGTATTTTTCTGAACAGAACGATCTTCGAAGTTTCATCGAAGGGGTCAGCTCTCCCGCTTCAATCGTAAAATCGTTTTTTAAGATGCTGAATTTTTTGATGGTTTCATAAGAAGGCAGTTCTTTGTTTTTTTGTTCGATGATAGAGGAGACGAGTTTTTGAACGGAAGGATGGCCGTATATATCCACCCCCTCTGAAATCCCCTCGGATCTCAAAAGATGCTTTAAGACTTCTTCTTCATTGAGGGTAACAAGGGCTGTCAGATAATTTTTCCTGTCTCCATAGACCATGATCTGGCTGATAAATCTTTCGGTTTTTAAAAGATTTTCAATTTTTTGAGGGGCTATATTTTTGCCGCCGGATGTGACAATGAGGTCCTTTTTTCTGTCTGTGATTTTCAAATGTCTTCTTTCGTTCATGGTTCCAATATCGCCTGTGCAAAACCAGCCGTCTATAAAACATTCCCTTGTTGCCTCCGGATTGTTAAAATAGCCTTTGAAAATCTTTGCGCCTTTAAGAAGAATTTCTCCATCCGGATTTATCTTTACTTCAAGATCGCCCAGCGGCAGTCCGACTGTTCCAAACTCATAATTTTCCTCGCGGTTCGTAAAAACGGCGGCTGTCGTCTCCGTGAGGCCGTATCCCTCCAGGATCAAAAAGCCGGCCGCGTGAAAAAATTCCGCAATCTCGCGTGAAAGCGGAGCCCCGCCTGAAACAAAAAACCGGATCCGCCCTCCAAATTTTTGTTTGAGTTTGTTAAAAACGAGCCTTTTGGCAATCCGATATTTAAAATTGAGAAGGGGAGAGAGCGGGAGTTGTTTTTGTTTATGCTGACTGACCGTTTGCCCCACCTCCAAACACCAGGAGAATATTTTTTTCCTGAAAGACGATGCCGCGGAAACGTCAGAAATGATTTTGTTATAGACCTTTTCATAGATTCTCGGCACGGCAAACATAAATGTGGGCTTGATTTCCGAGAGATTATCAACGAGCTTTGGAATGTTTTCCGCAAAAGCCGAGGTCCAGCCAAAAGCGATCCCCAAAAAATGCTCAACACGGGCAAAAATATGCGCGTAGGGGAGAAAACTTAAAATGGTGTCATTTTCAGAAAGATGAAAGGCCCGGGTAAGGTCGGATAGTTCAGAGATAAAATTCGAATGGGTGAGCATGACCCCTTTTGGAACCCCTGTTGTTCCAGACGTGTAAACGATGGTTGCGAGGTCTTCGGGCTTGGCCTGATCCAGCTGGCTCTCAAACGCTTTCGGATTTTGATCTTTCCGATGAAGCCCCTTTTGGCAAAATGTTTCGAGGGGGGCAAAAGACGAAAAATCTTTGGGCGGGTCATTGAATTTTTCTTGGAATTTTTCTTGGAATTTTTCTTGGAACCCGAAAACAACGATTTCTCTGAGATCAGGGAGTTTTGATTTTACAGCCAGGACTTTACCCAGCTGGTTCTCGTCTTCGACGAAAATCAGCTGAGCGCTTGAATTTGAAAGAATGAATTCGATCTCTTTGGGGATGCTCGACTGATAAATCGGCACTGTGACAGCCCCACAGCCAAGAATTGCAAGGTCTGAAATGGCCCACTCAACGCGCGAATTGGAAAGAATCGCAACGCGATCCCCTCTTTGAATTCCGGATTCCATGAGAGCGAAGCAGAGATTTTCAACGAGATGATAATATTCCTGGAAAGTGATTTCTTCCCATATCCCTTTCACCTTTCGCCGAAACGCAATTTTTTGCGGGGAATGATGAACCCTGTTCTTAAATGCTTCCGTGATGGTCTGGGCTGTAAAGGACATATTATAAGGGGCGATTATTCGGAGAGGGGTGGGATTGTCAAGCTGTTTTCCTCAGGACTGGGTGAGGGTGTCGATTGAATAATTCTCTCCGGGGCCTGATTCAAAACCAGAAGAAGGAGCGACAGGGTTACAATCGCAAGTCCCATGAGCGCCAGCTGAAACCACATTCTTTTGTAAGAAATTTCTTCTGTGATCTGCGGGGCAATCTCAATCGGTCTGTCAATATCTGTTAATGTTTTTTGGAGCTGGGGCTCCGCTTTTTCGACCTCTAGTTTCCGCATCTTTTTCTTATGCGCGAGAATTTCATCCGCGAAGAGAGAGCGGATATAGGCTGCCGTAAGGCTTGCTGAAAAATCGGGATTGAGTGTATTTAAAAAACGATTTAAGTCCCGCTGTAAATCACGGGCTGTCTGATATCTTCTGCCAAGATCCTTTTCAAGGGCTTTGAGAATAATATCCTCAAGCTCAAAAGGGACATCGGGGTTGAAAAGGCTGGGAGGGGGGATCTTTGCTTCCTGAATTTTTTTGAGGGTGCCAAGATCGTTCATGCTTGTAAAGAGCCGTTGATGGGTGATCATCTCGAATAAAATGATTCCTGTTGAAAAAATATCTGTCCTTTGATCGAGCGGTTCACCCTGCGCCTGCTCCGGCGACATATATCCAAATTTTCCCTTGAGGACGCCGGCCTTTGTTTTGCCCGCCTTTGCCCGGGTTTTGGCTATTCCGAAGTCGATCAGTTTTACCTCTCCTTCATAAGAGACGAGGATGTTCTGCGGGCTGATATCGCGGTGAATGATCTGCAGAAGTTCGTTGCCGCTTTTGTCCCGGAAACGGTGCGCGTAGTCGAGCCCTTCACAGATTTTACCCGCGATATAAACGGCATGTTCAACGGGCATCTGTCTCTTAAGTTCTTCTGAACGGGCAAGGATTTGTCTTAAATTTTTGCCATCAACATACTCCATCGCAAGATAGTAAGTGTTTTCGCATTCCCCAAACTCATAGATATGAACGATGTTGCTCTGATTGAGCTGGCTTGTCGTTCTTGCTTCGTCAATAAACATCGAGATAAATTCATGGTCGGCGCTGTGATGCGGCAAAATTCGTTTCAATACGAGAAGTTTTTCAAAGCCGCCGGGGCCCGCTGTTTTCGCAAGAAAAATTTCCGCCATTCCGCCGCTTGCGATTTTATCAAGCAGCGTGAATTTGGCGAATTTTTGGGGGAAGATGCCCATCCTGTAACTTTATCGGAAACTTGTTGACTTTGATTTAGCGGCCTTGAGAAACTAAAAGTTGTGGCTATTTCACTTAAAGTCTATGGCCTTACGGGGGGGATTGCCTGCGGAAAGTCGACGGTTGCGAATTTCTTCCGGGAGCTTGGGGCTGCCATCATTGATGCGGATCAGATCCATCACGAGCTTTGTGGAAAAGGGAAAAAGGGATGGAAGAAAATTAAAGAAGCCTTTGGGGAGTCTGTTTTCAATTCTCAAGGAACATTGAACCGCGAAAAATTGGGAGATATTGTTTTTAAAGACCCCAAAAAGAAAAAACTGCTTGAAGAGATAAGCCACCCGCTGATCATGGAGCGCATTCGGGAGGAGGTGAAATCATCCGCGATGAAAAGTCCCCCTTTTGTCTTGGTTGAAGCAGCGCTTTTGATCGAGTCAAATCGGGAAAAGCAGTTTCATGGGCTTGTCGTTGTGTCGTGCCGGAAAGAACAGCAGGTGGAAAGGCTTGTCTCGATGCGTGGGCTTTCAAAAGAGAGAGCGCTTGCGATGATCGACGCGCAGCTGCCTATCGAAGAAAAGGTCAAACATGCGACGTTCGTCATTGATAATTCGGGGAGTTTGGGGGAGACAAAAAGAGGGGTAGCGAATGTTTTTCAAGAAATTCAAAAACGTGAAGTGGGCAAATTGCCCTTATGGAACTGAGCATAATGGAATGAACCAGGTGGAAATAGCCATATGGAATTAATTAGGGAGCTCAAAGGGGATTTCCACATGCACGCGAAAGATGACCCTGTCGATTATAAATATATTACTCACTCGGCTGAGGAGCTGATCGATCACGCGGCAGGGCTTGGGTTTGAAGTGCTCTCAATTACCGCGCACGATAAAATCAGCTATAGCCCCTATCTCAGAGAATACGCGGCCCATCGCGGAATACTCCTTTTGCCGGGGGTGGAGGTGACGATTGAAGGAGCGCATGTGCTTCTCATCAATTATTTGGGGACGGTTGAATTTAAATCGCTCAGGGAATTGGAAAAAATACGCGCTCCTGAAGTGTTGGTCATCGCGGCGCATCCCTATTATCCAGGCCCCACTTTGAGGCGAAAACTGGAGGAACACATCGAGCTTTTTGATGCCATCGAGTATTGTCATTTTTATCATCGCTTCGTTAATTTTTTTAATCGCAGGGCTGTTTCAGTTTCAAAAAAATATCATAAGCCTCTCGTCGGGACTTCGGACACGCATTTTCTCTGTCAAATGAACAGTACTTACTCCATGATCGAGGTAAACCGTAAAACGCCGGCTGCGGTTGTGGAGTCGATTAAAGCCGGAAAAGTGCGGGTTGTAACTCACTCTCTTTCTCTCCCAATGCTTTTTAAGATTATGTTAAAGTTTAAACTGATGATTCTTTGAATCTATGATCCATCGGGCGACAGTCGGTTGTTTTGTCTTCTTATCTCTTTTCATTATTCAGGTCTGGGTTCCTGTTTGGGCGCAATCGTCGTCGGATCTGATGAACCAGGCAATTCAGTTTACAAACGAGAAAAAACACGAAGAGGCGATTCAGATTTTTAAAAAGATTTTATCGATGGAGCCGACTCATCCTGCCGCTTTTGAGGGATTGGGAGTCAATTATTTTTTGCTTAAAAAATACAAGGAAAGTCAGCAGGCGCTCGAAAACCTTTTAAAACTCAACCCAAACAGCCTGACGGCGCTTTTGACCTTGGGAAAACTTTTTGAAGAGCAAGACATCTATTACAAAGCCAACTACTATTACGAAAAGGTGTTAAAGCTGGATGCCTATCAATTGGAGGCCTACTGGGGGAAAGGGCGTGTTTTTAATAAAGACAGGCAGTACAGAAACGCAATTGAAATCTTTAAAAAGGGCCTAAATCTGGATCCCTATCATAAGGGGATCCTGCAGGGGCTTGCGTTTGCCCACCGGCGTCTGGGCGATTATGCGGAGGCAATCGTCTATGAAAAGAAAATTCTTGAGCTTTACCCCGAAGATTTAGAGACAATTCTCCGCACCGCGGATCATTACGAATCTCTCCACAATACAAAAGCGGCTATATTTTGGTACGAGAAAGCCAAAAGGATACATCCCCAAGACGAAAGGATTCATGTGAAATTGGCGCTTCTATACAGCAACTCGGACCGGATTGATGAGGCTGCCACAGCTCTTCAAAAGGCGATTGAACTGCAGGAGGGGAATATTGATAACTATATCACGCTCGGCCGTGTTTATGGCTGGCTCTCCCGGTTGGATGAGGCGAGGGCTGCCTTTGAGAAAGCGGTTCGCATAGATCCCAAAAATGTCGATGTTCTGAATGATCTCGCAACGGTTGAACTTTTTTCCGGTAATTGGGATAAGGCGGAGCGGCGTTTTAACGAGGTTCTAAAGATTTCGCCAAAAGATAAAAATGCTCTTAAAGGGCTGGAAGAAGTTCATATTGATAAAGCCCCTCTATTTACAAGCCGGGTCAGATTTTTAAGGGAACACGCCAATGATCATGCGACAGAAGATCGTGTTTCCGAGAGAAATGAATTTTCTCAGGAATTTATCTACCATTTCAGTCCCTCTTTTTTTATGGAGGGGAGATATCAGCGAAACAATCGATATCAGGACATTATTGGAGGGGATCGCGAATTTAAATTTAAGCAGCATATAGGGTCTCTTAAGTTTAATGCAAAATTTGGCAAAGATTTTTTGCTATCGGGGAGGGGAGAGATCAATCATTTTGTGAATGTACAGCGTCAACTCTTCAATTTTAAAAAAGACTTTGATCGCCTGACAGCCTATCTCTATGGCCTCTGGGAGAGGGACAAGTTTTTTGGGTTTGGAACGGTTTCAAGATCGCTTCTTTTACGAAGAATCAACCCCGATATTTTAAGAATGGAACCCTTCTATAATTACGGGTCATCGATCGGATATAATTTTACCCGTTCCTTCCAAAGCGTCCTTCGCTATTCCTATATCGATTTCATAGGCCCCCATGAACGCCATGACATTGAATCTACAACCACCTGGCGTCTCCCTTTTTTCAAGCAGATTGAACTAGGCTATGGGTTTAACTGGTTGAGTAATCCCTCCTCGCGTATTCATTCAGGGAGCATTCAGTTTCAGGAGCAGTTCTTCCGTTCACTGCTTTTTGAATTGCTCTATAAACTAGACTTTGATGATAACAAAATTGATACGGGACTTGTCCGTGTGCATCACGGGAGACTGCTTACATCTTTTCCGATCTATAAAAAAATCAGCCTCAATCTTGAGGCTGAGGTTGACGTTGAAGATGGCAGAGACGACGATCTTACTCAGACGTACCGAACCTATCTTCAGATTCCCCTGGGGGTTATTTTCTAGATTATTTGGCAGTTATTTTCCTTTCTTACCTCCATCAGCATCGCTGTTATCTTTTCCTTTTTTGTCATTGTCATCTTTTTCAGCTTTATCTTCGGCTTTCTGCTCTTCTTTTTCAGCTTTCTTCTCTTCTTTTACTTCAGCCTTTTCAACTTTGTCGTCATTTCTTTCAGCCTTTCTATCTTCTTTTTCAGCCCGTCTCCTCTCACTCCGTTCAGCCGCAAGCGCAATCCGCTCAATCTTAGACTCCTTATTGTTATTGTCTCTTAAAATGTCTTTGGCCACATCATTCTCAGTCCCGTTCTCATATTTTTCTTTAAAGTCATCGAAGTAGTCTTCTTTGGCAAATTGAAACGTCGCGCCATTTTCAAAGACATTCAGTTTATCCATGATAAATTCGGAAGCTCCATGTTCAGAAGCGACTTCGCTTGATTTCCAGAGGGCTTCCGAAAGTTTGAAATGAGCGGTTTTGCTTTCTACCCCACGAGCTCCTTTTTCATTGGAAGCTCCTTTTGACAAACTCCCATTTTCTCCCAATGCTTCAAACATCGAATGCTCTGTCTCCCGATCGAGGGACTCTGTCCCCCGATAATGCCCTGTCTCCCGATCGAAAGAAAGATGGGCATACTTAAGATTTTGTGCCGCATAGGTCAGTTTATCGACCCCTTGTTGAGTCTGAAGCTTCGCAATGTCCCTGTAGAGCTCCGCTATCTCTTTTGCAGCCGCATACCGTTCCTCAGCCTGCTCAAGCCAAGAAGCGACACCGGAACTGATCAGTCTTGCAGGGGCATTTTTTAGCATTTCACGATAGGCCTCTCTTGCGTTGTGCAAATCATCCCGTGTCATCTTGAGGCCCCCTTGTGCCCGGGCTCTCAGCCATTGCGCGCTGTCGACTGCATCCTTAAACCCCTCTTTCGCCATCTCAAAGCCGCCCCATTGGCGGGTATCATGAATGCCTGCACCATCTTGAGCAGCCGCTGCAGCAGAGATCAGGGCAAAACCAAACACCCCAATCCCGATCTTTAAAATCTTTTCAATGTATAGTTTTACTTTCATCTTGGTTCTCACTTTGTTCTCACTATTTGCCCCTTTCAACTCTCATGATATCCCCTTTCCAGAGCCTGTCAAAAAAAACATTATTGTAACTAATTGATTTTATTAAAGAAAAATAATTTTTTTACCTCTGGTTAACATTTTGAAACTCCTTAAGTTTTAAGGTTTCTTTCATCTGATTCTAATTTTTTGAGCTTAAGCGCCTTTCAGTCTCTTCCGATAAGAACCATGACGATGCGTACCGTAAAAGAAAAGATGAAAGCTTTATTAACCCAAGTCAGGTCAGCTTACGAAGCGTCTAAACACAAGATCAAATTCAAGCTTCTGTCTGGAATCGTGATTCTTTGCCTGTTGATTTTAGCAAGCAGCCTCTTTTCTCTTTATTACTTTAAAAAAATCCATAAGGGTTTCTCTCACCTCGCCATGCATATCTTCCCCGCCTCTCAAAAAATCACAGATCTTGCTGATAGCCTGAGGGAAAGTAAAAACTGGGCTGTTCGCTATACGCTGGAGGAAGATCCATCGAACCTCGAGCAATGGAAAGCCAATTATCAGAAGAGCTTTTCGAAAGCCCAGGCGTTTTTTAAAGAAATGGCAGGGATTTCAGAAAAAAAGATACGTGAGGAGCTTCATCAGGTGCAGAGAAGTTTAGAGGTTTTTTCAAAAGAGGTAACCCCTGTCCTTGAGCAACATGAAGAACGCCTGGCGCTGGCGCAGTTTAAGTATGAAAAAATAGGTGAGTTTTCCTCAATTGCGAGTGGGATCAATTCAGAGCTCGAAGAGCTCTCCCAAGGGGTGATCACAAGACAAGATCTGCATAAGAAGATTACGAATCTCAAAAAAATGGTGGCCGATTCAGGGGTACTCTTTTCCCAGCCGATCTTTTCAGCGCTGAAGGTTCAGGCTAAGGCAGAGCTTGAAGATGCCCTTACTTCGAGAAAAGCGGTCTTTGAAGAAAACATGAATCTTTTTGACAAGGAAGTTGGGATCCTTTTTCCGCTTATCGCCTCTCCCCCCCAAAAACAGCATCTGCATAAGGCCAAGATTCTTAGTGTTCAGATGAGGCGCCTTGTCTTTGGCCACCAGCAGCTTTTCGATCTGTATAAGACAGAGATTGAAAAATTGGTATCGATATGGAAGACGATTGATGCGCTAAATCTTGCCTACCAGGGAGTTCATAAAGGGACTGAATCGGTGGTTCAACTTGTCAATGAGTCGATGAAGCAGGCGATGCAAACACTCAGTCAATCACAGCAGGGAAACCGGGCAACTCTCTTTTTTCTGATCTTTATTTTTGTTATTTTGGGGATTGGGGCGAGCGTTTTTGTATCAAACAGTATTATTTCTCCAATAGAGATTCTTGCCGGCGTTACGAAAAAAATAGGCGCCGGCGACCTCCATCAAAGGGTTCCGGTAAGCTCTTCCGATGAGATTGGCGAGCTTGCCATTGCGTTTAACCAGATGACGGAGTCTCTCGAGAAAGCCAATGCCGAAATTCAGGAGCTCAATAAGGGGTTGGAAAAAAAGGTTGACGAAAGAACGAAAGAGCTAAGGCTTACGCTGGAGGATCTTGAACTTAAAAACGAGCAGCTTGTGGTGGGGAGCCGCATGAAATCTGAGTTTCTTGCCAATATGTCGCACGAGCTTAGGACTCCCTTGAATAGCATCATTGGGTTTAGCGAGCTGATCATTACCGATACCAGCCAAAAGCTTTCGGATCGGACGAAGAAAAATATTCAAAATGTGGTCGACAGTGGGAGAGATCTATGGGCGCTCATCAATGCTATTTTGGATATTGCCAAAATTGAGGCCGGCAAGATGACGGTTTCCTGCTCTGAGTTTAACATCTCCGACCTTATCGAGGGCAGCATTATAACCAATGAGGTCTTGCTTCATGGCAAGGATGTCAAAATTGAAAAGCATCTGCCAAAACATCTCCCAAATTGTTACTCTGACGCGACAAAAACCAAGCAGATCGTGAACAATCTGATTAATAACGCCGTAAAGTTCACGGAAAAGGGGATGATTTCCATCTCCGTGGAAGCGAAAGAAAAATATTTTGTTTTTAAAGTTACAGACACAGGGATCGGAATTTCAGAGGAGAATCAAAAAATCATCTTTGATGAATTCCGGCAGGTGGATGCCAGCACAACACGCAAGCATAGTGGAAGTGGTCTGGGTCTTGCGATTGTCAAAAAAATGGCGGTGCTTCTCGGAGGGAGTGTCGATATCGAAAGTGAAGAGGGAAAGGGAAGCTCTTTTACCGTCATTTTTCCGGTCCGCTTCGAAGCCAAAAAAGAGGAGACGCTAAAACAGAAAAAGGAATTTGAAAAAAAGGGGGGGGCGCGGCTCAAAAAAGCTGCCTGAGGCCGCTTAAAAAAGTGGGACGCAGGAAGAAGATTTTGATTATCGAAGATTCTGAAAAGAATCTCGATCTTTGTACGCAGATTCTCGAGGGGGATTATGAGGTCATGACAGCCAGGGATGGCAAAGAGGGGATAGAGAAGGCCCTTCAGGGATGGCCTGATTTGATTCTGATGGATTTGTCATTACCTCAAGTAAACGGCTGGGAAGCGACGCGTCAAATCAAAAAGCAGATGCCTGAACTTGCGATTGTGGCGCTCACAGCCCATGCCCTTTCAGGGGACGAAGAGCGTGCCAGGCAAGCCGGATGCGATGATTATCTGGCAAAACCCTTTTTACCAAAGGAGCTTAAAGACATTGTTGAACGGAACCTCAAAAAAGCTGCCTAAAAAAGATATTCTCTTAAAGAGGAGATACAAAATAATGATTGTCGACGACAATGAGAGAAATGTTGAACTCCTGCGGGAACAGTTTAATCAGGCGGGATATGAAACCATCTGCTGTTCTTCAGGGAGTGAGGTTTTAAATACGGTGTCGCGTGAGAAACCGGATCTCGTTCTTCTCGATATTATGATGCCAAATCTTGATGGATATCAGACATGCGGGATTCTTAAAGAAACATACAAAGACAAGTTTCTTCCGGTTATTTTGATTTCCGTAAAAGACGACGCAGAGAGCAAAATCAGGGGGCTTTCTTCGGGCGCTGACGATTATATGATTAAACCCTATGACTTTCATGAGCTTAAAATGAGGATTCTTAATTTGTTGAAAATTGTTGAACTGGATGAAGAACAAGCGCTTCTTTTTGACTATTATCGGGAAAGCCTGCAGGTTCTTAAAGAAATCAGACTTTTGATGGAGAGTCTTTCTTACGCCCTGAAAAAAATCGGTGAAGGAAAAGAAACCGATAGCCGGTTCGCTGAAAAACAGATTTCAGCTATCTTGAGCAAGATCGATCATCTTGAAAGGAGATTGGGATGAAACCCAAAATTCTTGTTGTCGATGATATGAAAGAAAATGTTGATATGCTCAATCAATATTTTCAGATGAAAGGATTTCAAACGATTCTGGCCTATGGCGGCAAAGAAGCGATTGAGAAAGCGGAGCAGGAGAGCCCGGATCTGATTCTTCTTGATGTCATTATGCCGGATGTCGATGGGTTTCAGGTCTGTGAAACCCTGAAGAAAAAACGGACTCATTTTAAGGATATTCCAATTGTGCTTGTGACGGCTCGCGATGATTTGGACAGTAAGATCAAGGGGTTAGAGATGGGAGCTGACGACTATGTGACAAAACCTTTTGAAATCCGTGAGCTTGAGGCGCGTGTGAATAGCGCGGTGAGGCTCAAGAAAGCGCATGATGAGCTCAAAGAGCTCAACGAAATGAAAAATCAATTTTTGGGGATTGCGAGCCACGATCTTAAGGGACCCATTGCCCGCATTGAACAGGCAGCGGAGCTGATTTTAAAGAACCGGGGGGATTTAAAGACGGAACAGCTGCAGCAGCTTGCGCGGATTAAAAAAGAGGCGAGGGACATTTTTAGCTTAATCTCCGATCTTTTAAACATTGTAAAAATCGACGCGGGGAAATTGGGGCTGGATACAAAAGAGGTCGATTTTGAAATATTAATCGATGAGCTTCTGAGAATGAATTTCATGGCTGCAGAGAGTAAAAAATTGAAAGTTGAGACGGTGATAGAAACCGGTATTCCAAAAATCATTGCTGATCCGATGCGGCTTTTGGAGGTGCTGGAAAACCTTGTTTCCAATGCGATGAAGTTTTCTCATTCTGGTGGGGCAATTACCGTTGGCTTGAGGAAAGTAGACAATGGTCTCGAACTGACAGTTGCGGACCAGGGGGTCGGGATTCCGGAAGCGGAGCTTCAGCATGTTTTTGACCGCTTCGTCAAGTTATCCCCAAAGCCGACAGCCGGTGAAAAGGGGACCGGTCTTGGTCTTTCGATCTGCAAACAGATTGTTGAACTGCACAAAGGGAAAATATCTTTAAAAAGCAAGGTTGGCAAAGGGACGACTGTTACGGTATTTTTGCCAGTATAGAAACAGCTATGCTAATGTGGCCGCATGCCCATGCCAGGATCGGTGGTTTTTACATTTCATCCTGAAATTCATCTGTTGCTTCAAAAAAAATATCAGGAGGCAGGGGCGGCAATTCTCCCCTTTAAAAAATGGGTGGCCGAGAGGCTTT
Source organism: uncultured bacterium (assembly GCA_964371555.1). Classification (GTDB taxonomy): domain Bacteria; phylum Bdellovibrionota; class JACOXK01; order 2-02-FULL-40-11; family 2-02-FULL-40-11; genus CAYJMQ01. The sequence continues at coordinate 36,222 of CAYJMQ010000010.1, forward strand.
CGCAAAAGATTTCATTTCATTTGCCACTTCGGCGGCCATTTAGGCTAATCGACGAAGAGGAACAGAGGCTTTATATAAAAAAATTGAGAGAGATTGCGTTGCACGACTCTCTCGTATTTGACGGTATCGATGATCTTGCGTTAGCCCTTTTCAAAGCCCTCAAAGATAAAGAGATCGGCTCGGACGATTTTTTAAAAGGGATAGAACGCGCCAACCTCCTGATGCCGAAGAAAAAGTTCCTGATCTCTCTTGGCCGCTGGTATGAAGCCTATCTTGAAAAAAATAAGCCCCCCGTTCAACCCGTTCCAATTGACGAAGAGGATCTCTATAAACTGGCGATTTCGCTCTATCCTTCCGAGACTCGTCTTTTGGAATTGGATAAAGCCGTAGTGTTGGCGCTCAAGCCGACTTCTTTGGAATTAAAGCTTCTTCACTTGTTGGAGGAAGAAGGAACGAATGTCGAAATGATCTCTATTGATTCTTTTAACCCTAAAAAGGTTCCGGACATTTTTGTGGTGGAGGCGGAATCTTTGCATTTGGAGGTTGAATCTGTTCTAAAAGATATTTCATTTCAGTTTGAGTCTGGGGCGCGCGAATGTCTGATCTACTGTTTTCAGTTATGGCCGGTTTATCGTCAAATTCTTTCAGCCGGATGTAGAAAGTACGGTATTCCCCTGGATTCGCTTACGATTCTTCCGTGGGAAGATAATACGATCGTGCTTGGGCAGATGGGGTTAGTCTATCTCTTGGGGGTATCAGAAGAAAAATCTCAAGGGCCGCTTGATTTCTTCCTGCCTCAGGAAAAAGAACATTTGAACCATTGTTTAAAGAGCGATCTTTTCGAACTGCCGTATGAGAGGAAAGAACGAACGAGGCAGCTCCTTCGTTATCTGGCTTCGTCCAGTGAGCGATTGAAGCTGAGTTACGTTGCTGATCCGAAAAATAAGCGCTCCCCCCTCATTGAAGAATTTTTGGCTGAATATCCAAAAGCCTCGTTTGAGAAAGCCGGTTATCCTGATGAGAAGGTGGGTTATCCTGAGCCAAAGGCGCCAAAGTCAAAAGATTCCGTAGGGGGGGGGGATGTTAGTTCGTTTGGGATGACAGACCACGATTTCCCCCTCCCGCACGTCTGCTCCGTGCGCTCTTTGAGCCAGTATCAGCGGTGCCCTTATGGCTTTTTTTTGAAAGAATGTCTTGGGTTTTATCCGAAGACTATCGATCCGAGAGGGCAGAAAGGGCTTACAGCCGCGGAGGAAGGGGAGATTTATCACGATATTTTATTCCGGTTTTTTTCGGGGGGGTGTCTGGATTCTTTGGGTGTCTGTCGGGAGTCGTTTGACATTTTTTCGAATAAAATCGGCCATCAGATTCCGCTTACGCAGCGCCTCAAAATGGAGAAGACCGTTTCACTTTTTTTGGCGGAAGAGAAAGAGTGGCGCCAAATCAGTCGTTTTAAACCGCGCTATTTTGAGCATTCGTTTGAGATCGAATTAAAAGAGGGGATCTTTCTTCATGGAAAAATAGACCGGGTAGATGTGGATGAAGAGAGCAAGGAATTTATAGTCATCGATTATAAAACGGGGGGGGATCTGCCATCAGCCAAAGAGGTGATGGCAGGCCGTGATTTCCAGCTTGTTATTTATGCGATTGCGATGGAAGAGCTATTTTTACGGGGATATCGTCCTTTTCAAGGTTTTTGTTATCATGTAAAAAAAGCAAAATCGAAAAAGCTTTTTGAAGTTTTGTCCCCCCCGCCAAGATCTTTACAAGACGACTGGGAGGCGTTGAAGAAGAGAACATTGAATGAGGTTTTTTCCATCGTTTCAGAGATAAGAAAAAGGGAGTTTGCAGGCACGCCTGAGAATTGTTACAGCAGCTGTGAATTGCGGGCTATCTGCTTGACAGACGGGCAAATTTTTTAGTAGCGTCTCCATCGTGAATAAAGCGCAATTTGTCAGGCTCCTGGCATCAAAAAACCAGATCACAAGGGTTCAGGCAGAGGCTTTTTTGAATACGTTTATTCGTGTCATCAAAAAGACAGTCAAAAAAGGGGAAGATGTTAAAATTGCGCGGTTTGGGCGCTGGTATATTGCCAAAAGAGAGGCGAGAGAGAGCAGGAATCCTCAGACTGGAGTACTCATGAAAATTCCAGCCACCCGAATCCCTTCCTTTCGTTCGAGCCGGGCGCTCAAGAATGTCTGTCGCGATTAACCCACAGAAACTGTGGAAAACTGGATATTTTCTGTGATTTTAAGTTTATAAATTGTTGAAACAACTTATTTTTTAGAAAATAGACTATTTTTTAATCATTATGTCGTCATTACAATATTCTGGAGATCTTATAACCATTTCGGCAACCACCCCGGATCAAAGGCGTGTGATAACTTCATCCTCCCCGTGGATAGCGGTTCAGGCTCAGCCTGGCTCAGGCAAGACGTATGTACTTGTGGAAAGATTGAGTCGTCTGCTTGAGATGCAGGGGAAGGGGGAGGTTGTTGCGATCACATTTACAGAAAAGGCGGCTCAAGAGATCAAAAAGCGGGTTGAGAAATCGTTAAATCGAGCCGCTTCATCAAGGCTGTGGGTTTCTACGATCCATGGTTTTTGCCTGCGGATTTTAAAAGAATATTCATGGCTGATAGGTCTTTCGAATTCCTTTTCGATTCTTTCAGATGAAGAACAGATTTTTTTTCTTGAGATCGCGATGCGGGATGCCTTGATTGAGCTGGAGGCTTGTGGCTCCGAACCTTATTTCAATCTTCTTTCCATCTATGAGTTGAGTCAGTGTGAGGCGATGATCCGGCAGCTCTTTACACTTCGGTTTCGTCTAAAATCGCTTCCCCTGCCGCAAGATCAGATGTCGCTTAAGATATATCAGGATTTAAAATTTGTTTTTGAACGGGTTCTTTCAGGCTATGAGGCGCTTAAAAAAGAACATCAGGCATCTGATTTCGATGATTTATTATTCGGTTCTCTTTGCCTTCTCAGGAAGGAAGATGAAGTGAGAAAGGAACTGCGAAGAAGATTTTCGGCAATTCTTGTTGATGAATTTCAGGATACAGATGAGATCCAAAAAGAGATTCTCGATCTTTTGACAAAAGAAGATGGCAAAGACCGCCCCCCTTCTTTAATGATTGTCGGGGATGTGAATCAATCGATCTACCGTTTTCGGGGGGCAAATGTCGATTTGTTCAGGAATCTCAAAGAAGATATTGTTTTGAAAGGGGGGGCTTCTTTTGAGCTGGTCCAAAATTTTAGAAGTTCAGAGCCGGTCATTGAATTTGTCAACTGTCTCTTTGAGCCTCTTTTGGGGAGAGACTTTTTAAAATCTCTGTACTCTGAGTGCGAAGCCGCAAAGAGTCTCTCCATGAAAAACAAAACAGGTGCGCCCCCCGCAGGGGTCGAATATTGGACACCTACGGTGTGTGCACCTACGGTGTGTGCACCTGCGGCGGTGGGCGCACCTGCGGTAGATGGGCGCATACGTGAAGCTACATGGCTTGCCACATATATTAGCTCGTTTTGCAAAGATGGCTCGGTGTGGTCTCACATTGCGATTCTTTTGCGTGGAATGACATATAGTCATCTGTATGAAAAGGCATTGAGCGAGGCTGGGATTCCGTGGGTGAAATCGGCGCAGAGCCGCTTTTATGAGAAGCCAGAGATTTTGGGGCTTTTGGCCCCGTTAAAATGGGTTTGCGATCCGACGGATGAATATTCGTTGTGGCTGACGCTTTCATCCCCCCTAAGTGGTCTGTCGTCCCATATTTTAAATGTTTTGACTGTCTGTCGGGCGAGAGATCGCGAGCCGCTTGAGGGGCTCTTAAAATCTAAAGAGTGCTTTAAGAATTTTTATTTCAGGCTTGAAAGACTAAAATCGCTGAAGGGGTCTGTTTCTTTGACAGAGTGGTATGCTTCATTCGTGATGAAGATGACGCCAGTCACTATCCGGTTTTTAGAAACAGTCCTTCAGTTTGAGAGAAGATATCCGAAGGCTGACTGGGAAGATTTTTTGATTTATATGGAGGCGCTCAAAGGTGCGGCGGTCAAATCTTCTACGGAGGAATTTCAGGGGGATGGGGTTCGGATCATGACTGTCCATCAGGCAAAGGGGCTCGAATTTGAGGTCGTTTTTCTTCCAGATCTCGGTTATCTTCCAAAAGGAGAGAGCCCGTGGCTTCTCATTGACAAAAAATCGGGGATTGGGTTAAAAATTCCGTCTGAAAAGCCGTTTGAATGGAAGGGGGACGGCGTTTATCAGGAGATTCAGGAGGCCGAAAAGAGGGCACAAATAGATGAATCAAAGAGAATTTTCTATGTGGCAGCGACGCGCGCGAAAAAATGGCTCATTTTGTCCCACAGTTCCTTATTAAAAAAACCCCGCAAAGAGAGCTGGGCCTGTTGGATGGAAGAGAATAAAGAGCGTCTCAAACCTTATATAAAAGAAGGGCAGTTTGAATGACCGAAATTGAATATCAATATTTTGAGGGGAAATTTGAGGGATATGGAAAGCTCGCGCTTTTTTATCAATCGTGGAGGCCGGTCTTTTGTGAACGGGTGATTGTTATTGTGCATGGGATGGGGGAACATTCCGGCCGCTATGCGAATCTGATCCAGGCGCTTTCGAATGAGGGGATCGGTTTTTACGCCTATGATCAGCGCGGACATGGGAAATCGAAAGGGGCTCGGGGATGCATAAAGTCATTTCACGAACTGACGGAGGACTTAAGAAATTTTTTAAAACTGGTGTCGATTCATGAAAACCACCGGCCGATTGTCTTGTTTGGCCATAGCCTGGGGGGACTGATCTCTCTTTATTATATAGAAGAGGTTGAGCGGCGGGGCGGGGTTCTGCCAAATGGTCTGATTTTGAGTAATCCGATGCTAAAGCTTGCCGTCGAAGTTCCGCGATGGAAAGAGGCGGCATCGGGCTTCCTTTCGAAATTCCTGCCGCGCCTCACACTCTCTACGGCGCTTGACTACAGCCTTATTTCCCGTGATCCGGCCGTTATTGAAAATCTTAAATACGATAAGCTCTCGCATAGGCGAATGTCTGGGCGCTTTTACACGGAGATTCTTCATGCGATGAAGTCTGTGGATGCAAACAAAGATCTGATTCATGTCCCGCTTTTGATGCTTCTCGGCGGAAATGATCAGGTCATTGACCCAAATGTCTCTTCGAAGTTTGTGGATGAAATGGAATGGGAGTGTCATGAAAAAAAGATTTATCCTGAGCTGTATCATGAATTGATTAATGATATTGGAAAAGAAGGGGTTTTGGCTGATATCAAACAATGGCTGAAAGGGCTAAAAGAGGATACGTTTTAGTGCGAGATAAACTACTTTCACTTCTGAGAGAAAAATCATTCGAAAAGAGACGGGTTGTTCTCTCGTCAGGAAAAGAATCTGATTTTTATATTGATGTGAAACAGACGGCGCTCCATCCGGAAGGGGCGTATTTGATTGGGAAACTGATTTTAGGGCTTCTGGAAAAAGGGGAACGTGTGGAAGCAGTCGGTGGAATGACGATGGGGGCTGATCCATTATCGGTTTCTGTTTCTCTGTTGAGTTATCTCGATCAGCAAGGGAAAAACAGGGCACTTCCTGCTTTTTTTGTCCGAAAAGTCCCGAAAAAACATGGCACAGAGCAGTGGCTCGAGGGGACAAAAAATTTAAAATCTGGAACGGCTGTCGCTATTCTTGAAGATGTCGTAACGAGCGGCGCCTCGACACTGAACGCGATTGAACGGGCCGAATGCGGCGGACTTGTTGTCAAACGTGTGATTGCCGTTGTTGATCGGGAAGAGGGGGGCAGAGAGGAGATTGAAAGAAAAGGATATGTCTTCGAGTCGCTCTTTAAGAGAGCAGATTTTTTTTAATTTGACCTGCCAAAGAGCTTTAATCAACTTCTCTCCGGCAGTGCCCTTGGCGCGCCGAGACGGCCGTCGATTTTAATCGTGTAGAAACCGTCGCTTCCCAGGGCGGCGGCGATAAAGGGGAGAAAGAGCGAGAATTCATCGGAGAGTTTTTTTGACATTTTGAATTTAAGTTTCAGATTCAAGCGGCTTTGGCGGATATCCCGCGGGTTTAAAACGATATCCCCGGAGGTCATGGCGTATAGATCTTCATTGCTCCCCCCCACATTGAACTTTTCAATCACAAACTTGTCATTTGCGATTTTTCCGGTAAGGGAAATCTGTGAAAGATTTAATTCTGGTATAGTCATGTTTAAAACGCTCAGTTTTCCAAGTTTGAACTTTCGGAGCTGAATATCTGTGTTGCCATTCAGATTTTCAAATGTCTTTAGATTTCCTTCGATAGAGACTTGTCCTTCAAGCAGGCCATCGAGATCGAGATTTGTCGCGGCCTCAAGCGATTTCCCCCCGATTTTGATTTCATTGAGGTTTAGTTTTATCCCCTGAGTTGCTCCTCCCCGTTTCTCAAACGTTCCCTGAAGCGTCCCGTGCTCAAGTTCGACCTGAAAACCAATCTTCGGGCGGAATCTTATAAGAGAGAGAAAAGAGGGGGATAGTTTAATCCGTTCAATTTGAATTTGAGGCAGATTGAGATTGGAATTTTCGATACTTACCTGGTCCAGAACAAAACCAAGACCAAGAGTGGTATCCAAACTTTCTGCCTGAAGCTGAAAGCCGCTGTTTCTTTCAATCTCAAAAAACAGCTGATCTTTCATTTTATGGTAAGGGAAGTTGAGATAGGTGAAGTAGATAAAAATTAAGAGACCAAAGAGAATATAGCCCGGAATTCTTACAATTTTTTTGGCCATTTTTTCAGACATCTTCTATTCCTTCGGTTTAAACGAAGTTACTTTAAACGTTACATTCAAAAACTGGGGATCGTCAAACCTCGGTTTAATTTTAACTTCTTTGATCACGAAGTTATAAGGGGCTGTTTCAATTTTATAGAAATAATTGGAAAGCTGTTTAAGCGTCACACGGACGAGCTGAATCGTCGCTTCTGTTTCAATGAAAAAATCTCCCGGCGGGAGTTGTTTGGGTGAAATCGACTCGATCGACTCCCGTCCCACCTGAGCCCCTTTTGCAAAATCTTCAAGGGTGGACAAAAGCGAAAAATCGGCGCTCTTTTGTTTGGCTTCGCGCTCAAGATCTGAGAGCAGCGCCTGTTGTTCTTTGAACTGAACCTCATATTTTGAGAGGAGGTGAAGATTTTCCCGTTTGAGTTCGATCTCTTCCCTTAGGCCGCCCACCTTCGTTTGTCCGATATAAATCAAGAAAAAGATAAAAAAGATGACGCCCGCCGCCCCGGAAATGGAGGCGATTTTTTTTTGGTCCGGCGGAAGTCCCTCAAACCAATGGATGGCCTGTCCCAAAAGCCTGCTCTCTTTGAGTTTGTCTAAAGAGAGCATCTCTTTTGTTATTCCAAAGAACGCCATTATGGCTTTCCTTTCTTTTTGATGTCAAATGTCAGCGTAAAATCTTTATTCTGTCCATCAGCCGAAGTTGAAATTTCACCTTTAACCACTTTTGTAAAATTCGGATTGCTTTTAAAGCTTTTTTCAATGTTGTCTATCGAATTGAACGAATCAGAAATAGCTTTGATTTTAATGCGATTTTCAACGATGGAGAGATCTCTCACGTCAAACAAAGCCGATTTTGGGACCATCTGGGAGATTTGGTTAATGACTTCCAATGTAGATAATGTTTCCTCTTTCTTCCCCCCCAGTGCCCCGATTTTTTCTTCTTGCTCACGCGCTTTTTTGTTTAAAAAAGCGCCGAGTTCAGTCGGGCTTGAAAGCAGTGTCTCTGACACTTTGATCGGGAATTTCTGAATCATCTGGGATGCCTGCCCATCCAGTCGCTTGTAGACAGATTTCAGAATAAAATAATTAACGCTTAAATTGAGAAATAAAATAAGGCCAATGATTCCACCCATACTTAAAAGATATCTGATCTCCTGTCCCATCGGCTCCCGTTGTGTTTTTGAAAACTCCCCTTTCCTGAAATTAAATTGCTGGAGAAAACGCTTTCTTGCGAAGCCAAGAGCCAGGGAAAGCGCCAGAGCCGCTTTCGCATTGTGTTCATCGGAGGAGGGGATATTGCTCATTTGAAAAGCCTCCAGGCTTTTCAAATGGGTAACTTCCACCTGAAGTTCCTGAGAGAAGTAGTGCCCGATATTCCTGAGCAGCGACCCCCCGCCGGTCAGGCAGCTTTTTTTCACAACCCCATATCCCTTCGAACGCGCGGCCTGGAATGTCTGGTGGATCGCGGCGATCAGCGGATCGACCGCCTGTTTGACGCAATTTGAGAATCGGATCTGATCAGGCGAGATTTGTGTTTCTGATTGATCTTGCCCGGCGAGTAAAAAACCATTTTGAATTTTTGCTTTTTCAGCCTCTTCGAAGGGGAGGTGATAATCTTTTTCGATTGCCATCGTGACGGCTTGGCCGCCGATGGCGATGGTCCGGGTGTGACTGAGATTTTGATTGTCAATAATAGAAATCGTTGTCTGGCTTCTGCCAATATTGACGATAGCAAATGTTTCGGGGGTTTGGGGCCAGTTAAAAAAGGTGAGGTTATAGGGCGCTACGGAATCGGCTGTCAAAATATCGGGAGAAAGCTCGAGCGATGGAAAGAGATCGAGATGTTCTTTGATATTTTCTTTTGTCGCAAAAAGGACAAGGATGTTCGATTTTTTTTCAACGGACGAAAGCAGATGATGATCAAAGATGATCTTTTCCATCGGGAAGGGAATATGCTCTTCAAGCTCAAACGGAATGGTTTGGGCGATCTTGGATCTCTCAGTAAAGGGGAGGGTAATCAGTCTTGAAGAGACAAGACTCCCCGCCAGGGAAGATACAATTTTTATGGGAGGCAGAATATGATGTTTTGTAAAAAGGGTGTGGAGCGCAATCCGCAGGTCTTCAATCCGGGGAAGATCTTTTGTGATCGGCAGCGGTTCCTCAAAAAAATCAAGGAGCTCGATGTTCCTGAGTCCCACCTCTACTTCGACAGCCTTGATTGAGTAACTTCCAATATCGAGTCCCAGAATGCGCATGGAGAATTCCTAGTTTGTGTTCCAATACAAAATGGCCGGGCTTCCATCGGGCATTGTCTTTGAGATATTTACCACCGCCCGAACCACCTCAAGTGTCCCCCTAACTTCGGCTGTTGATACCAATGAGAAGATTTCTGACGTTGTTGACAACGGCACCCGTGGATTTCTATTAAAATCGGCGCTTTTTAACAGCGTATTTTTACAAAATTGCTCAAATTCTTCAGATTTCTTAAATCGAGTGGTCTCACGATGCTCAATGATTTTTTTTACATCCTCTTCCGTTAGTTCGGAACTAATGGATAAGAGCATAGATGCGTCGGCCGTGTTTACGTTAACCCCTTCTACCCCTTCTGTAGGATACACAGTTACGTAGGGGAGAAGCAAGTCAAAGATTTCGCTATTGTCGAATCCTTCGATCATCTGAAGCTCTGAGATGGTATCGAGAGGGGCGTTCTTCGGTTTATAGGGGGTGGGGAGACGTCCATAATAGTTATCCTCGCTCCCCCCGCCTGTCTTTTCGTTGTCTTTGTCGATCCAGTCGACAATATGTTCCACAAGTTCTCCGAATCTCAAATCGCGGTATTTGTCAAAGAATTCTTCGTCAGAGCTCTTCTTTCTTTCGAAAATGTTTTCAAGTTGTCTTGAAATTCCCGCGCGGCTTTCCGATTTCCGGAGGGCGTTCAAATTGATTTTGGCGCTTTCATCTGTGATATCAACCCTGATTTTTCCATCTATTTTTGAAACTTCAGCAAGCTCTTTGATTGCTTTTTCGGCGCCAAAGGTTGTCTTTTTTGTCGCAAGCGGGGGATAGATAAACCCAAATTGCCACAGCTGATCGAGCATCCCTTCGTTAAAACCGGGGATTTGTTTAACAAGGGGATTTTCTTTAATTGTTTTAAAAATCTTGAGTTCAAGGAGCGCAAAGTAGATGCCGGAGCGAGCGAGATGCCGGGACTTGGCCGCATTTTTGAAATTGTTTGCGATGCGAAAGTTCATTTGCGATCCGGAGGTAAATTCGACCATCATAATGGAGAGCAAAGCGAGTGTGCTGATGACGAGAATGAGCGCGATGCCTTTATTTTTTTTCATTCTTCGTCTTCCTTTTCTTGTTTCGGCTCTTCTTTAGAAGAAGATTTTTCAGGAGATTTTTCGGATTCTTTATTATTGGGGAGCGCGATCAAAATTTTTGACACATATTCAACGGTCTCCTCCTTTCCCCCCCTTTTTTCAAAGACGATCAGCTTGATTTCGACCGCGTCCGGGAATTTGTCTTTAAAATCGATGCGTTCGGTATCCCACTCTTCAAACCATAGATCGCGTTCCTTTGAAAAATATCGGAATTGAACCTCTTTTATATCTTCAAGAAGCAGATCCTCTTCCCCCCCGCGTTCGTGATCTTGATCGACAATGACAGAGCTTCTTCTTAAGAGACGGTTTTTTCCCGATTTTTCGGGATCAGCTGATAACTGATAACCGACTTCATTGAGTTCTGATTCATGGACATTCTCATAAAGCTTGCGATGAGAGAGCGAGGTGAAGTGGAGCGCCTCTGATTTTCCAATGAAGAACCCCACAAACCACATTTCTCCAGTGTCACCTCCAAAACTGTCAGACGAATCGAGCGGTTTATGAAAAGCAAGATGAATATCTCTTTGCATGATGACGAACGCCGATCTTACGCCATGAATCGCGTTCCACTGATCTTCGACCACTTTTTTTACGTTGAAACCCCTGCGGATCGCCTCCGATGTGCCCAACGCGATAAATGAGAAGATTGCCATTGCGATGAGGACTTCGATCAATGTGAAACCAATTGGCGAAAAGAGGGGCTTGGCCAGGTGACACCTTTTAAAATGGCAGCCCCGCGTTTGGGTAGGGGGTTGTTTAAAAGCATTGATAATGGGAGTGGGTTTTTTTTGTTTTAAAACCCTTGGGGGGGTGACCGGTTTGGTTGTTTTTT
>CAYJMQ010000011.1:0-28731 GCA_964371555.1 uncultured bacterium
AGCGGAGATGCTTCGGGACTTCGTCCCTCAGCATGACTTTTTCAGCAGAATCTAAGTAGGCGCCTTTCTATTTCCAAAATACAAGCTCCTGCCACGCGGCTTCCGTCAGGAAGCCGCGTAATTTTAGATCTTGAAGACTCTTGGCCAGTGTCCAGCCATCCCGCGGGTACTTAAGATTAAAGGAATTTGCGACACGCTGGAAACCGTTTTTGGAGATCGCGCCCATTTCATAAAGCACTGCGGCAGTTTGCATATAATTTCGGGTCGGCACCAGCCGATTGCCAAAAATCCTGAATCGGTCTAAATTGCCCAAATCGGAAGGCGAGGATGGCGAGATCAGATGGATAAAGATTCGCCGAACCACTTCTTCGCTCTTTTTTTCGACCTTTTCAAAAAGCGACAAAATCCGATCTATTTCTCTCGAATGCAGCCGCTGCGCGGAAAGACGGATCGCAAGATTCTCTTCATCTATCTTCGAGGAAAGAATATCCGCATACATTGAATAAACTTCTGCATCAGACTCAAAATCATCCCCGAAAAGAATCTCTTTTGAAGAAGGGGGGAGATGGAGCCTGTGGTTTAAAAGTGACACAAGTTTATAGGCAAAATTATTTTTGAATCTCAGTTTTCCGACCTGGCTGCGCAGTTTGAAATAGTCTTTGAGAAAAATTCCATCATGCTGAACACCATCGAGAAGAAATTTCCCTTCCAGAACTTTTTTCAGGTAAACCGGACTTGCAGAAATAAAATAGATGGGAGAAATTTCAATATCCGGTCCCGGCCCTTTTCTTAATTCAAGGAGCAGGTTTTTAACACCGGGGATACTCCGTTTATCAATCGAAAATTCAAATAAAATCTTTATAAACCCTTTTAGAGACTCAAAATTTGTGTTTAGGTAAGTCTTGTCGACATCCCATATATAGAGGGTCTTATTAAAATCTTTGGGCAATACCCTGTAAATAAACTTTCTCATAATCTATACTCAGGGATCGGATATTTGTTGATCAGCATATGTTGAATATCTGAAAGCCGCCTGCGGTCCTCCTCCCCCTCATATTTCGTTCGAACCGTCATCAAATCCCTGATAACATCCTGAATGCCTGCCCCCTCAAAAATCAACCGGTAAACACCTGCCGTAATTGGCATAAAAATATTAAATTTCTGAGAAAGCCCATAGACGGCCTCCGTCGCGTAGATCCCTTCAACCACCATTTTGATCTCTTTCAAAACCTCATCCATCTTTTTACCCGAAGCAATCATCCGACCAAACGTATTATTCCGGCTATGCGTGCTGTAACAGGTTGCTATGAGATCCCCAATTCCGGAAAGCCCCAGAAACGTCTCCGGATTGGCGCCAAAAAAGGCCCCATAACGGGAAATTTCCAAAATCCCCCGTGTAATCAAAAAAGCCCTCGAATTATTTTCAAAACCGAGCCCCGCCGCCATCCCGGAGGCAATCGCAATAATATTTTTGAGCGCCCCCCCGATTTCAACCCCTTTTACATCCTTGTTTCCATAAACTTTAAAAAGAGGCTGCTGTAATACCATCATCACTTTTTCAATGACTTCCTGATAAGAGGAAGCAATCACAGCCCCTGAAGGATCGCCATGAATAATCTCTGCCGCAATATTGGGCCCGGAAAGCGCTCCCACTTTTTTACAGCAGGTCTCATCCATTAAGATTTCCGTCATCAGTTTACAGCTTTTCGTTTCAATCCCCTTTGTGCAGCTTATCAGAAGCTGATCACCCCTTACGAAATTTCCAAGCTGGCAGCAAACTTCCCGAAACACTTTTGAAGGGACGGCAATAAAAATCAATTCGGCATCTTTTACCGCATCCCCGAGATCTGTGGTAGCCCGGACGGCGGGTGAGATTTTAAGATTTTTCGCGGATTTGGTATTCGTATGTCTCTCACTGATTTCATGAACAATCTCTTTATTTCGTCCCCAAAGAATCGTGGATGTCCCGGCCTGTGCCAGCAGATGGGCAAGGGTTGTCCCCCAGTTTCCAGTCCCAAGCACGAGAGCGATTTTTTTCATTTTGTTCCCCGCATCATATCTTCCAGATTATAGCCAATCAGACGATTGTGATAATAGTAAAGCAGAAGCAGATCTCCGACATAGATTTTATCTCCCACACGATCAACTGTTTTTCGTCTGTGATAAGAGGCGAAAATCTTCAATGCCTCATTTAAAATATCCTGGGTATCTTTTGATCTCATAGATGGGTCATAGACGATTCTCCCCTGATCATCGAGTTGCCGCAGTTCTGCAATCACGCGATCCATCGTTCGATAAACATCGCGAAGTTCAATCGGTTCCCCATAGGCATGCGTGCGAAGCAGTTTATAAATATCAAAATCGGGATGACGATCGGCAATCATTTCATAGAGAGTAAACGCAACCAGATTTGTACTCAATACACGATTTTTCCGATGGTAAGTGTCGATCAAAACTTTTCCCAGTTCAGAGGTATAATTGCGATCCCGCTCCTCATCGATCTTCACATGCCCATCTTTCAAAACATAGCGGGAAGCATCGATGAGACGGCCATGATGATCAACGGAACTTCCCTGTTCATCGACACGATTTCCAAACGGATCGAGAGGGGCCGCCAGATGCACAAAGGTTTTGGAATTCAGATGAATATGGCTCTTGAGATAACTGAAAAGCCGCATCGGGCTTGAAAATTCATCATCTTCAATAATGTAGCGGGACTGACCGCTTGCCGCCAAAAAATCGCCTATTAAGGTTTCGGCTTCCAATGTCAAATGCGCGTTTATCGTAACAGGAATGATGTAAATATTCGGATTTTTTTTCGCGGTTTGAAGATTCCGAATGTAGGCGCGAAGGCCTGAACCGATAAGTCCCAATTTCAGTTTTTTCTCAACTGCCCCTGAACGGCTCCGCGTCCCTCCCGGAAAAAAGAGATTATGAAAACCCATTTCAATTGATGTCGTCGCATATTCCTTGAGAACATCTTTATAAATTTGATGCACACGAAGTCTATCGACTTTGTAGGCTCCCAAATTCTTCATAAAAAACCCGATGAATTTGTTATAAAAGAGATTCAGTCCGGCGCCGTACATAACCGGGGGGAGATCGATATAATGAAATACCGTCCCCAAAATGATCGAATCAAAATTACTGACATGGGTTGGAACCCAGATCAATGTCCCCCGCCCTGCCAGGCGCTTTACCCATGAAATATCGCCGGAGATGATCAAATTTTCATTGATCAGCGATCCCCCCAAAGAAACAATGCGCCGGAAAGAGAGCGCGTTAAAAAGGAGATTTAAAAAAGGGGGAATAATTTTTGTCGCCGCCTGATAAACCAGAGGACTAAAATTCCCCACAATCTGATTCGCGTAGTGTTCAATCGATTCATGAATGAACCTTTGTCTTTCAAGAGGCGATCCCTTGAGGTAGCTCTGCTGATATTGTTCCCAATATCGAACCTTTCGCCATTTCCAAAACCGGTTTTCAACCTTTTCTGACCGCTTCTTCTCCCAATAGATCATCTCCTCCAGAAGCTGTTCACGGCGATCTTCGCGGATCGAAAGATATTCGTCGTAGACCCGTCGTACCACCTTCTCAAGAAGGAGACGTTTGTTTTCCTGATTAAAATTAAAAAGACTCATCTGACCCAAAAAAGATCGCCATTAATCTGACGCCTGTTCTGAGAACGCTGCAAGCTCAGCGCTCCGGCTTTCTTTCTTTCTTCTCCCTTTAAAATAATGAAACAAAAGATAACCATCCACACTCATGACCGCCGCCATAATGCCATAAGCAAACCCGGCAGGGAAAACGTGCAGCGATACCAATAATCTCGCCAATCCAAAACTGACAATCCACGAATCAAAACTCATCGCAATCCTTCGAAAAGTCTCCGTTCCAATATTGCGAACCACGGAAGCCCCAAAAGGAACCCCCAAAAGGATTCCAGGCAAAATCAAAAGAGAAAGAGTCACATGCATCTCTCTATAAAGCCCCAGATACAGATAGCAAGAAGCGGTCAATATCGCCTGAACAAACCGGATTAAACCCAGGGCCGCTTTAAAGTCGTTCTTGGAAAACCCCTGGTTATTTAGAAAAAGCGCGAGGGGCGGTCCCGAGATCGTTGTCAACGAATAGAGAAGACCGACGCCGATTCCCAACGGGGAAAGAAATCTTTTCTCTGAACGAATAGGCCACCGAACGCCGGCCGCCTGACAGACGATGAGCGGGATCAGCGCAACATAGGTAAACAATTTCAAAAACTCCGGACGAATATAAGAAAGCAGATAGCTCCCCAGAAAAATCGCTGGAACCAATCCCCAAAAAATCGGGAGTACCCGTCGCCAGATATTTGGAAGGCTTTTTCGATGGATAAACAAGACATGGCCATTGAGAATAACTTCTACAATGACAAGAGCCGGGTTTAGAGTTTTATTCGTATAAAAAAGCAAGGCTACCGGGACGGTAACAGATGAAAAACCATACCCTAACGCGCCGTTTACGAAAGCGCCAACAAAGGTAATAAGAATGAGAATCAAGCTGTCAGGGGACATAAACTCTTTCAGCGGGGGAGAATAGCCTATGCGAGCCAGTATTGGCGAAGGATATTTTCCCCTTCATGGATGGATATTTGAAAATAAATGAATAAAACTGGGTCATAATCCCTGCATAATTTTTTGGGAGGCGACAAGAGCACGTCTCTCTATTTCTTCCCAATCGGCGTATACATCTTTAAGATTTTTATAATTTTTTAGGTCCGTTTGTGAAAGATCCCAAGGCTTGGGTTCGGCAAGTTGCACAATCAGT
Source organism: uncultured bacterium (assembly GCA_964371555.1). Classification (GTDB taxonomy): domain Bacteria; phylum Bdellovibrionota; class JACOXK01; order 2-02-FULL-40-11; family 2-02-FULL-40-11; genus CAYJMQ01. Next base: position 4,804 of record CAYJMQ010000011.1, read on the forward strand.
TGTTGAGTTATAGAAGTACCAGGTTCTTGTGGATAGCATTTGTCGAGAGAAGATAGAGCCCGAATGGCCTGTGATGTCCCCAGATGATCAAAAAGAGCAATGAAATCGATAAAATCCCGCGTCGTATTTCTTTTCACAATGAGATAGGCTTTGATTCGTAAAATCTCTTCTTGTGTGGGTATTTTCAGACCTCGGACAATCGTTGTCTCCAAAGGTTTCATCCGAATTAATTGGCGAATGCCAGTCCGAACTCCCTGAAAATGGCCCAAAATGAGAACCGGAGGTTCTATCTTTTTTGTACTCCATCCAGATTCTTGTTCAACTTTTTTAAGCACTTCAGAAAAATACTTTTTAAGCTCAGGAAAAATATGATCAGCATCCAAAGAAAGTCGATGCCCTGCATGAAGGGCGGCTGCCGTGCCCCCAACCAAAATGCACTCAGGAAAATGTTTCTGAAATATCATTTGAGCTGAAAGGAGTCGCTCCCAAGTCTGAATTTCTTTTTTCATTTTTTTCCTCATAGCCTCCCTCCGCGGAGATTAACCAAAAGGCTATGCCATAAATTAGAGGCCCCATAGACATGAGCAGAGATCACGACCTTCTCAAGGGATCTGGATGTTTCTCCAAAAGGATGTTCAGCAATCAAGTGATAAAGGTACCGCCATTCTTCTATCCGACCTTCGGCTAGGATTTCTTCCAAATAAACCGGATCTGTCCAACTGGCCACCTGAAGACGAACGCTTGGCATCATCTCATGTGTTTTTTCCTGTTTTCCCCAACGAATCCATGCGGCATGGGACGCAATCAGACTTCGCCGACCGGCCGATAGGCGCGCTGTTCGTTTCTCCCCACCCTGACGTCCCCAGTTCTCAAAGTATTCTCTGGTCTTTATGGATAGTTTCTTCATACATACTATTATATGCTAAGGGGGTTAGCATTGTCAAATGGAGCGGGTGAGGGGAATCGAACCCCCGTCTCAAGCTTGGGAAGCTCGCATTCTACCATTGAACTACACCCGCATGTGACAATCCACGTCATCCCACGCATAAAAAAAATCACAAAGTAACTTATGAATTTTATTGAAAAAACTCAATATATTTTTCTGAGACGTTTATGAAATCTACATTTATGGAGAAAGGGATTCAGATCATTGTTTTATTTAACTTGCTGATATTTCATGATTTTTTCTATTTTTCGCCTATCGGCACCAAAATTGTATCTGAAATTGTATCAGTGAGATCGTATGAAGCACCCGATGATCATTGGCACTATATTTTTAAAAATTGTTATCCTTCTCTTCTTTCTTATTTGGCTTATTTGGCTTACCGCTTGCGGTGAATCTGAAAATTCAGCCAGCTGTGATGCCGCAATCACAACCGGCTATCTGGCATCCAAAGATTGCCAGATACTCAGCTGGAATAGCCTCCCCATTGTTTTGGCCAAAGACCCCTCGCTTCCGTCCGAGCTATCGATTGCCATTGATGAGGCTATTCAAATCTGGGAGCTCAATACAGGGCTCAATCTTTTTGAGATCGTGGGGAGATCTTTAAATGCTAGTGGGAATGTTATCGAGCCGCGGAGCGGCGAGGCTTGGCTTTCAGAGCCAATTTCAGGAAAAACAGAAGAGCCGGCAAAAACAGTCTATCTTTATCGCGGCAATCGACTCATCGACTCTGATATGTTCTTTAACCAGGCCTTTCTCTTTTCATTGAACGGCACGGTTGACACTTTCGATGCCACGACAATCTGTCTCCATGAGTTAGGGCATGTTTTGGGGCTCGATCACGACAACGGCGCCTCACCCGAAATGAGCATCATGAACTCCCGCATCCAAAAAAACGAGGTGCGGCATTTAAGCGAGCGCGATATAGAGCGCGTTCGGAGATTGTATGGATTTTAGGTCGACACCTCAAAATCCCCCCCCCATGATCAACTGATTTTCGCCTCAAAATCTTTTCGATTGAATAAATCAACCGCTACTTCCGATGACAAATTTTGATAGGGGGGTGTAGAGGAATTTTTCAAACTCTAAGCGGCTAATTTTATTATATTTTTTTATACTCCCCCCTTCTTTCCCTCTATCTCCCTTCTATTCCCATACAGGCATCTGAGTTCAAAAGCAGTCGAGACTATAAAAAAATTCAATTATTTCAATAGATTACATCTGACACCCCCTTGGCATACGATTTGCTCTTTCTATTGACAGAAGGTATCGAAAATGCGTATCAGAACATTCATAGCAGTTATTGTTCTTTTGGCTCTGACTGCGTCTTATGGCCAAGCCGGCGAGATCCATAAAGAGCGAGGGACCGGCCTAACCCCCACTGGAAGACAAGGGGGGGCAAAGGTTTATTCGGCTGAGCCCCAGAAGGCTGGTTCATTCGGCTTTGGGTATCAGGAAGATTATTTCCAATCGAGAACGATCCCATTCTCAGGGAGAAATCATGTCCATGGCGGACAGATCTTTATGAATTATGCCCCTCTCGATTTTTTTCAGCTTTTCTTAAACCGCAAAACGATTTTAATTAACAATGAAGATCTCTTCCCCCTCCTCCAGTCTCACAGCTTTAGTAAATCAGAATTGGGTGGAACCTTGACGATCCCTTTTTCAGATTCCTATTTTTTAGGGGCAGAGGGGCACTACGCGCTTTTCAATGGAAATGGCATCGAAGACATCGATAAAGCAAGCAGCTGGGGGGCAAGGCTCCTAAATTCGTGGAAAACTCAAGTCTTAAATAGAAAATATCCTTTAAGATTTCATTTCAATACATCGTATTTTAAAGATCGATCTCATCGCATAACAGAAGGGAGCTCCTTTGAAGGGCTTCATCTTCTTGGAATTTCACAATTCGATATGCTTCAATACGGACTTGGGATTGAACTTGAAACCTCGCGTTTAAGCCCCTTTGTCGAATATACGCTCGATCATACGCTTGACTCCCATCTGCCAATTTTTAAAAATTCAAATCGCCTGACGACAGGATTTAAAATTACACCGGGGGGAGTCCCCTGGCAGATTGTGCTAGGCTCCGATATCAGGCTCTCTTCAAAAGATCGTTTTGACGGCGTTTCACTCACCCCAAGATTGAATTTCTTTGCGGGTATCAGCTATCAAACCCCCAAAGGAAACGCCTATCCGGTTTATCCAGATGAGGAAGATTCCCAGATCCCATTGACCCAATCAACCCCATCGGTTGAGGACGATACGGATCTCCCCGTAACATTTGAACCCCTCTCACCCCTTTCAGGAGAAGAGATGAAGAAGTACCCGATCTATACAATTGAAGAGGGGGAAAAGCCAGAGGCTCAAGCTGAAGCAACGCCTGTTGAAAAATCAGGGGAAGTCAAAGAAGTGAGGAAAGCAAAAAAAGTTCGCAAAGTGAAAAAACAGATTGATCCCCGGCCCCGGCCCCGGGAAGAAACCATTGAAGAAGAAACCCTCTTCATTGAAAAGGCCGAGCCTATTGTGAAATCAGAACTCCCGCAGGCAAAAGAATCTCCAGACTTACCACATGAAAAACCGCAAAGCTCACCGGTTCAGGAAAAATCGGAAATGCGTCCGAAAGACCCGGGAGATGCCACACTGAATGAGATCTTCAAATCAAGAAGTGATTCTCAAGAAAAAGGGTATGAGCAAGACGTGCCGAATAAGAACTTTCTACTCCACTTTCGTTAAGAAAGTCTCTCTGCTTCTTCTCTAAACCGTTCGATCATTTTGGGAAGATCTCTTGCGACTATTTTGTTGGATACAACCCGCGGCACAAGAAAACCAAACTCCACATCGAGCCAATAGGTGACAGAGGTTACGCCATTCTTTTCTTTGAGCTTCCACCCACCGCTGTTTTTCTTGAAGAGATTGCTATCGACAAGTTTCCAGGAAATCGTTTCGGGCGATTTTTCGTCTATTTCTAAAACATAATGAAAGTTTTTAATCATATCTAATTTAAATTCGACCCGCTTCGGTTTGTTTGATTTCACGGATACAAGCTTAATTTCAGGAATAAATTTTGGATAACGCTCATAGTCGGCAATGACAGCGTAGAGATTTTTTTGGGGAATCGGGATCTCTTTTGTGACGGATACTTTTGACATCATAATCCCCTTTTCTTTGTAAAATTGTGTCTGGCTGTAATCTCCCGGACAGTCCCTGTTTCAGATCGCATGACAATGGAATGTGTGATCGCTCCATCGCCCAAAAACCGGACCCCGTTCAGAAGCGTTCCATCGGTCACCCCGGTCGCACAAAACATAACGCGCCCATGCGAAAGATCATCGATCGTAAGAACACGGTTGATATTTCCAATCCCCATTTTTTTTGCCCGTTCAATTTCTTGGTCGTTTCTGGGCTTCAAAATCCCCTGAATATCCCCCCCCATGCATTGAAGCGCCGCGGCTGCCAACACCCCTTCCGGCGCCCCCCCAATTCCCAAGAGCATATCGACCCCTGATCTTGGATGACAAGTTGATATGGCGGCAGAGACATCCCCATCGGTAATCAGCATAATTCTTGCCCCGGCTGATCTTACTTCCTGAATAATATCGTGATGCCTCGGGCGATCCAAAATGACAACCGTGAGATCAGAGACCGAGCATTTTTTTGCTTTCGCAATTTCTTTGAGATTCGTTGTGGCCGGTTCGCGAATATCGATAATGCCGCGCCCCACCGGACCGACGGCAATTTTTTGCATATAGGTATCAGGCGCGTGTAAAAAACCATTTTCTTCCGCGATCGCAATCACAGCAAGCGCATTCGTCCCCCCCCGCGCACAAATCGTCGTCCCCTCCAGAGGGTCTAATGCAATATCGATTTTAGGATAGGAGTCCCCTTTTCCAACTTTTTCCCCAATAAAGAGCATCGGCGCCTCATCGCGTTCCCCTTCCCCAATGACAACCGTGCCATCAATATCGATATCGTTTAAGGTTTTGCGCATCGCATTGACTGCCGCCTGATCGGCTGCTTTTTCATCGCCGCGCCCCATGAGGCGGGCGGAAGCAATTGCAGCCGCTTCAGTCACACGCACGAGTTCAAGAGCGAAATTACGGTCCATAGTAAAAATCGTCTACCCAAATTAGCCAAATTAGTCAAATTAAAGAAGCGTCAACGGCGCTTGCCTATATTGAACATCTTGCTTTCCGGTTTGTCGACCTTCACTCCGCCAAGAGAGGATTGGGTATGATAATGTCTATTCTTCGCACGCCCTGATCATCGGTTGTGGAAAAAAGATAATTGATCGGCGTGTCGTTTGAGGACACATCACTTGCTTCGGCGAGTTCAATATTGGGAATTTCTGAAAGCTCATCTCTCATTTCGATTCTTAAAATACAATCTTTATTCACAGGGCAGGCGTTGGAAAATAAGATAACCTGCAATCCATTGAGCCTTCCGAAATTCGAAAAACCAAAATCGTTGGCATTTAATGTAAATGGCGGTTGAGTTAAATGGGGAATATTGGTCGTAAATCTTTCATCTTCGAGAAATGTCCCCAAAAGACCCTTGACCCCCATTTGGCCATTGGGAATAGAGAAAGTCATTGTGATGTTACCTGTGGGCTCACTATCGACATGCTTTTTAAAACTAAGTCTCGGAGTAAACACAGACCCGCAGACAGTAGAAACATGAAGGACAGAAATTTTAGGATCCGATGGCCCTGTCATCGCATCAAAGGTCAGCGCTTGTAAAAGAAATGGCCTACAGACGCGGCTCAATACCTGAACTCCCCCATCGCTCTTAGGCGTAAGATCTACACCAGCAATACTGGAACTCCAGACGATGGAGCCAGTCTGCGCTCCCTTCGGGGTGACAGATAGATTAAAATCTGCCGGTTCAAAAATGTTCACCACTGCATCTGTCTGATCCCCAAAAAACTCTCTTTCTTTTCTTAGCTTCGTTCTAATTTTAGGAAGTTCTTTAGCCATGAGAAGGGCTTCTGTCACCGCATCACGTATTTTAAATGTGGGGGCAATCTCTCTATTTTCTTCCGCGTTCTTTGAAGGCATAAGTTTAAAACGAATAATGAGAGGGAATTTGGGCATTTCTTTAAAGACCACGCGCTTGTCCTCTACAACCATATCTGTGGTAGGCTCTCCCCCCGCGATTCCAGAAATTTCAAACGTCGCAAGTTCGGGATCGATACCTTCGAGCGTGATAACAAAAGGGGGGACAATCTCTTTTTCGAGGCTTCTTAGTTCGATCTCATACGATTGAATCTCTTGCGTTAATTCCGCTGGCCCGCTTAAAGCAATATTCTCTTCCGGCTGAGGGGGGATAGATGCCCCCTGCTGTGCCCCCGGCACGGCTTCGCGTTTCTCCTCTCCACATGCCGTGCAAAAAATGACCGCGGCGATAAGTCCATATAAGATTAAAAAACGGTTAGGAATCTTTGCCTTTTTACTCATTATCCACCAACGTTCCTCTATTGCCAGTTAATTACCATCCTAGCCAAAATTAAAAAATAAACAAGCCGTCTTTAAAAAATAATTTTGCAAATTTTAAAATGTGGCTATAATTGTTTTATATAAGGTCGTTTGCCAATAGCTGATCAGATAGCACGTAAGTTGATTTTGACGAGCCTCTATTCAAGGTAACGGTGGACAAAAAAGGTGTTCATATTGATGTTTGATATAAGACCCCTTTGGTCGTCTCTTTTAGTTCGCATAGCAGTCTTGTCTATATTCATTATCTTTTTTTTCCTCCCGAACTCCATAAAAGAGGCTTCTGGTCAGATCGCCGTAGTAGAGGAATTCTGCCCCGAAACAGCCTGCATAGCCAAACAAGCTGAAATAAAAAAAATCGATGATGAAATTTACAAAATCAATCAGGCAATCGAGGCTCTCAACATGAAAATAGGCTCAGAAGTAAAACTCATAAAGTATAGAATAGATAGATCCTCTTGGATGCAAAATGAGGTCAACCGTCTTTCTTTACAAATTTATAACATCATGGGACCCAATGGAGCTTTTCGGTGGGCGCAGCTCTCCTATGGTCGGGCTATGACAGCTTTGACAGGAACAATGGACCAACAAATCAAAGATCAAGTCGATACATTGGCTCAGCAATTTGGGAAAACATTTGCAGATGCCGTTCAGATATACGCAAAGCAAGCAGCGGAAAAAATGGAAGGCCTGTTAAACACAGCAAACCAGCTCATTGAAAGTTACAACGATCTCGTTCTTCAATTTAACGCGCTTACTCCATTGATTGAACAAGCCCAAAATAATCTTACGCAGCTGCTATATCAGGCAAACGGATTAGAAAAAGATTCCGAAGATCTTTTAGAACGGAGAGCTGCAATCAAAGAGATACTGAGTATTACTGCCTGTCCCATTGGTCCCCCGCCAGAGGTATCTCCGGTTGCTGACGAATCCACCGGTGACGCGCCGACGGCTGATCTTTCTACCAAAGAAAAATTGACTATGAGTGGAGCGACGGCTGAGGCTCAACGGATGGCAAACACTATCCCTTCTGAATTCCCCCCGGTCACCGTGAACATGACTACTGGTGTGCCATTGGTTCCAGCGGCTCCAACGGTTCCGGAAATCCCGCCTCCTGCGGAAACTAAGACTGATACACCGTCGGTTCCGGACACTGGTACACCGTCGGTTTCGGACCTGGATCTGGGTGATGATGATGATCTCGTTACAGTAGGAGGCGGCGCGAAACCTCCAGCTCCTATTCTGGAAGGAACCGGTGATCGCCCCAAAGACGCTGCGATTGCCCCGATTACGGGCGCTGATGCCCCGCCCCCACCCACCACCACCCCTTACGACCATATGCCGCCGCCAGATCTTACTGAAACAGGACTCGATTTTGATCGCTACACATCCACGGGTGGCACAACTGAACTCGTAAGTCTGGGATTTCAGGGTATAGAGTCGCACACTTTAGAAAGAGAAGAACTGGGGAGTACAGCTCGGATCGTTTTTGGAACCTTAATTCCTGGTCTCTCTACGCAGGTCGGGGTTCAGGAAAAATTAGCGGGCGCCTGGGCCGATGCGCTAAATATTATTCTTTTCACAACCCTTTTTAATCTTACAAAGACCATTGCCAAGGGAGAGGTCTCTCCTCAGGATATTGTCGATATTCGAAAGGCGGCATTAGCAGGCGATGAATCAGAGGTACGTAACATTTTGGAACGGCTCGGTGGGACACGCACCCCAGAGGGAGCAGCGGAAGGCATTGTTGAAGACTTTATCTCTGAAATCATGCGCGTGGGAGCGATGACGCAACCGGAAGAAGTGGTATCTCTTGCTCCGAGAATGCTTATCGCCATAGAAGCGATGAACAATGCCGATTTGACCACAGTTCTCATGAACCTCTGCATCACTGCTAACCTTATTTTAAGATCACAAGAAGCTGCAGCAATTGAGACACATGCAACCGTAGGTATTGTTTTGGCTCCAGTAGGCTTAGGAGGGGTGAGGGGCCTTGTGGGCCTAGTAGGGGTAGGGACTAGAGTCGGGCAAGCCGCGGGACAAGCTATAGCTAGCGCTGGATCTTTGACATATACAAGCTCTGAGATCATAAGAATTAATGGGGAGATTGAGAGAGAAAAAGTTCACCTGGCATCAGGGACTGGAGATCCAAACCGCCTGGAAACGCTCGAATTTGAGAAAGAGCTTTCTATTCTCTTTGCGGCTGTCGATGTCATTTTTCTCGGCTTTGATGTGAAACAATTTTCACTCGCGGCAAAGGCCCATACGTTGGCCAGGCAGTCGGCGGAAGCAATCCGGGCTGTTAAAGAGGCTGCAAATGATGCTATCCGGACTAACAAAATGGAGCTGGCAAGACAACTGGCTGCTCAACTCACGGCTCTTTTAAAAACAGAAGCACGATTTGCGCTCTTTGAATTCAAAACATTTGCGGCCATATCAACGGCACAGGTAGCTATTGCTGTTGCTATGGGGAATCCAACTGGAGCAATTCTGCCACTAGCCATGCTAGGGATTCGTGGAGGAACAGCCGTCGCTGCTGCCAGGGCTCAGCGTTCCCGCGGTGGAACTGTCGAGGCAGGCACACCTGTGACCGTTCAAGGACAGCAGGGGGAATTTACGTTTGTGCGGTTCGGAGAAAAGGGAGAAATCATTCTACGCAAAGGTGGGGGGGAATTTACTTTCGCCGCTGACGCAGAAATTTTAACAACATCCGGCGCCAAACCTATCTTTAAGGGGAATAGCGTAACTGTTGCCGGCCAGCCTGGGGAATTTGTCTTTGTGGGAAAAAATGAATTCGGGGAAATTATTCTCAAGGGAGAAAAGGGCGAGATCACCGTCTCCTCTGATACAGAAATTGCGCTTGCTTCCGCAAAAAAAGGGATAAGTGGAGGAGATGTTGAGCCAACAGCTACGACGAAAGATTTGAAAGAGGGGATGATAATTCGTATCGATGGAAGGAAAGGAGAATTTCAAATTATAACAATAAAAAAGGGACAGATCAAAGTTATAGAGGTCAGTGAGGAGGAGGTTGGTGTGGATGTTACGATAAAGATACCCCGTATCTTTAGTTTTGATCCGGACCTTGTTAAATTCAGAATAGTTTCAGAGGGGACAGAGGTTGCTCCTCCTGTAGCTGCTCCGGTTCGTCCACTTATTCCTACAGAACGACCAGCTATTGCAGCATTCGAACCCGGAACTGTTGTTAGGGTTGCGGGAGAAGGCGATGCAGATTTTGTAGTTCAAGGAGTATTTCCTAATGGAAAGATCATGGTTCGGAAGGCAGGCGCGCCAACAAGGGAAGACGTTGATGCCACAGCGTTTAATACAAAAATCGTGGGGTCCGAAAAATTGACTGTGGTTCCAAAAGCAGCGGAAACAGGAGAGACAGCTCCTGTAGCGGTTCAGCCACCAACAAGGACTGCAGAGCAGAAGGCCAGGAGTAATCTGCTGGGTATCCTCCAACGTGAACTAGCAATGCGCATAGAAACTGACGATTCGTCAGGGAGAGAATTTGTACGAACGGCAGATGGAGAGATTATATTTTTAGGGAAGCTACTTGGAATAGGTACTGAAGGAATTGTTTTTAGAATAGACACACAGGATGGTAATCCTACAAACGAAGTCCTGAAAATCAATAAGACAAATCTGGGTAATCCTTCCGGTGAGGCGAACACTCTGGATGGTCTCGATGGGAAAATTCCTATTGCCCGCGTGACTGGTATTGTCAGGGATGCCGGGGGAAATGTTGTTGCTCTTAAAAAGGAGTTTGTGTCTGGTTCTACACTGAGTAAGCTTTTTAAAGACATTCAAGCTTTGTTAAGCAGTCAAGATCCAGCGAAGGCAGTGGAAGCGGAAAATTTACGGCAATCGGTTTCACTCGCTGTTGGGAATTTTCTTCGAACGGCTTTTGACGCGGGTACCACGGAGTTTGATTTCATCCCAGCTAATTTAATAATGAGAAGTGACACATGCGAGCTCGTGCTTATCGACGCAGGAGGGATTGCGCTGCAACGTTCTTCTCTTATCGACGCAGAGGATTTCTTTAATCGTATTGCAACTGATCTCATCGGCGGTTTTGGCTTCAGCCGAGAACAGCTCGGAACCGTTTTCGATATTGACACTGTCCGAACAGCATTGGGTGGTGGTGAGAATGTCAATTGTCCTGCTCCGGCAGAGGCCGGATTCGAGGGGCGGGATTTATTCGATCTTATTCCTGCATTTGGAAGATAGAGATTATTATTGATTCGTCTTCAACTTAGGGCGAAGCAATATCGCGGCTGGATTCTGCTTCTATTGATCTGGCGCGATCTTCCAAAAGCTTCGCTTTACCGGCGTATCCAATGCTCTTTAGATGGGCGGCATAATCGATTAAAACGTGAAGCAATTTTGGGCTTTTAGCGCCGAATGTTTTTTCGTGCCATTCAAGAGATTTATTAAAAAATTGCTCTGCTAAGTCCACGTTACCCTCTGCTTTGTAGATTTCAGCAAGATTATGGTAGATTTCGGAAAGAACCGCATTATTCGGTTTCTTTGAATTCGTCATCCATTCGAGGGCCAATTTCATCATTTTCTCAGCGTCACTGTATTGCTTTTGTTTCAGATGAATGAGTCCTAAGCGCCAGTATGAAAGCGCGTAAAACTCTTCCTCCACCCCTGGAATACCTTCTGCCATGGAAAGGGCTTTTTCATATTCTGCTTTTGCATCAGTCCATTTTTTCTGATCCACATATATTTTGCCTAGAGCCGAATGCAAATAGGGGAAGCTTTTTTTAAGCGCTCCCCCTTTTTTCTCCACTATTAAAATTAACTTTTGGAGGTGGTCTGCTGCTCTCGTATATGCGTAATGCGCCCTATATTGATTGATTTTACGAATAAATTCTTTTTGAAAAAATTCCATCTCTGATAGACTTGAATGGTGAGCAAGGTCACTATTGTTAACTATTTGAAGCGCTTCTCCTGTTAAAGAATCATCCTCATTATACTGCCTCATCTCATATAAGCTTTGCGAAAGTAATAGATTAAATCTTGCTTTCAAGAGCGCTCTGGAATCTTTGTCCTTCATCAATTTTGTAAGAGGAGACTCCAGGAATTTTTGACTTTCTAAAGCGGCGAGGTTCGTTTTTCGCAGCACCATATCACCCCCCCCTTTTTTTGCGAAAGCGAACGCTTCATCTAAAAGTTTTATGATTTTATTGTAATTTCCAGCATATTTTCTCGCGCCGCCAAAATAGGCTCCAGCAGCCAGAGATCCTAAAACAATGACAAAGCCTGAAATTTTAATGAATTTCCCCATCATGATTAATGCATCGGCTATCTTCCGTAAAAAGTTAAGTATATTTTCTCCAAGGCTTGCGAACCAGCTCTACGACCAAACGAATCCTCAGGAAAAATAAGCATAATCTTTACTGCCTGAATTAAGGATGAAAAAGGGTGCTTAGACAGTGGGAAACGAACTTCAGGCTATTTTTTCTTTTCTTTACAGCGAGAGGTATCGATGGAATATAACATCAAAAATCGGTCCTCCCTCGTTGGTGAATCAGCAGTTGGACTACTCATAAAAAAATTAGCTGGACACTCAACAACAACATATCTTCCTTCTTTCCAGGCTTCATGAATTTTATTTTCAATAATTCCGAATGTATCCGCTGCTTCTAGATTTGCAGGCAGTACGACTGCTTCTACGTTGTTATTTAGAAGAGAAATAGCAAATCCCTGTCCCACGAAGACGAGTTTACCCTCATAAGCTATTGCCAGCGAGCTCAAGCTAATACCAAATAACATCAGACATACAATCCATCTTTTCTTCATCATTGTATATTCCTCCCTTTTCTTAGTAATTAAGGCACATGCCCAATAGCTTCTACTTAAAAAGACCTATGATGTCAAGAAAACCAGTATTCATGTCATTTAAAATTTCATCGCCTACTTGGGGCTGTTGAAAAAGCTTATTCCACTTCGTGAGCTTCTGTTTTGGATTCTTCTTTTGCGGTTTCCATATAATTTCTCAAGAGGACGCCAACCCGCTGAAGACCCACTTCCATTGCAAACTGAATAATCAGGTTCGGGACCACTTCATCCATCAATTTTTCTTTGCGATCCATTTTGCCTTTAAAAAGTACCAAAAGCGCCCCCTGTTTTGGCCGGGTTCGATAAAAACCACGCCCGCCCCTCAATGGAGATGGCTGCTGGGCAAGACTTTTAGGTCTTTTATATTTTTCAATAATTACCTGTCCCTTTAAACCGATAAACCGCTTCTGCGTCGTTTCTTTCCTGCCAATCGAACTTGCCGGAACAATCTCCCAATAAACAATCCCTTTATCATCTGTCGTCTCTTCATGGATCTTCGCATACACTTCAAGCTTGTAAGAGATCAGAAGCGCTGAAACCTCGGCCTTCATATGAAGATATTTTTGGATTTGATCTTTTTCTTTAATCTGAATGACCTCTGATAATTTAATGTACTCCGGCGCAATTTTTTGAAGATTTTCATAGTCTGCAATCAGTTTCATCGCCTGAGGAATCGTAATCCCTTCCATAATCCCGGCCGCGGTCATATCCAGAACCTTTACTTTTTTTTGAGTCGGGTGCGGAATAACTTTAACAACACTGACAACTTCCCTCTTTTCCTCCATTCGGACACGAATATCCGCTTTTTCGTAATAGGGAATGTCGGCAAAGAGTGGAAAGATCCACCAGAGACAGAGCCAAAGGACGACAAACAATATCGCTATTCGGACACTCATAAAGAAAAGATACCTTTACTCAATATGCCACACTTTGGGAAACAACGTCATCTGTTTTTCAGTAGGATGACACTACTCTAAATTTACAAAGGTATACGCTTTATTATTATAAAGATTGCTCTCTTCGACTCTTTTTCCATCCAACGTGCCAGCAGTTTTATTGAGCAACGCGTAAATAACATAAGGATAGGAAGACTTTTCCAACCCGGTCACATTCCATTGAAGGTTGACAACATGACTCTCATCTTTGGCAAGAGGGGGGACATCGACACTACCGATCAATTCCAGGTTGTCAGGGTCATCTTCAAGAACAGGGTTCCAAAGTTTATATTCGCGCGGGAACAAAAGATGATGCGGTTTAAAAGGATCAATGAAATCGACGGCGCTCTCAAGTGTCTTGTCATAATAAAAAGAAATTTTTGTCGGTTCCGTTTTATCTTTATCGGCGTCTAAAATAGTTCCATATCCAAAATTATGAATCGTTGCTGAAATATCGATGAATTTTTCATTGTCTTGAACCTGTTTGGCCGATGTTACAACAATCTCCTCGCTCAAAACAACAAGGTCCGGCTGAACGGTTCGCATTCTGCCCGAAACACGTATCGCCGGATTCATTGCCAGAAGCGGCGACTCCTTTTTCATATAATCCCGAATTGCCATCCAGACCTCAATCCCGGTGTCATGCTTATTTGAAATGGTCAGCTCGGGGAACGCGTCTTTCATGCGCTCCAGCACTTTTACAATCCCCTCGCTGGCAGCCACTTTGTAGACGCGATCATCCACAATCTCATTTCCATCCACATTCAGACTCATGATCTTATTTTCCAGAGGGGTTTCAAGATCGTAAATAATTTGCAAATGCGCGATGTCAAAAAACTGTTCAATCAGACCCAAGGCGGTATTGATCGCCTTTTTTAGCATCTTTCCCTCAATTTCAAAAGTAAAAATGGACCAGCTTCGGTCAAGCAATGGATTAAAGATCACAGGAAATGCCTGATAAATATCGGAGCTCCGGATTTTTCCTTTGAAAAGACCGTGTGAGAGAAACTCCGTATTGTTTACAGCAAATTCGACCCCTTCAGATTTCGTTTTTTCATAAATCGCATTCGCAATCAGATTTCCAAAATAAGATTCAGCCGCAGACGACTTTACAAGATTGATATCGCTCTCGGCAACTTCATCCGCAAAAATATCAAAGCCATAGCTCTCTTTATTTTTATATTTTTCGATCAGCTGCCTTTTCGATTGATCGACCAGTTGCTTAACTTCTGAATCCTCTTCATAGCGTTGATCGATTTGATGAAGATCGTAGGAAGATTGATCCCATAAGATTCTCTTTTGATCTTGAGATGAATCCGTTACGAGTTGAACCTCTCCTAAAAATTGACCAAATTCACCTGCTTTTGCAATCCACGTCGTATACTTTCCGTCTTCATCTTCCCATTCAACAACAACCGGTTTCCGATTCTTTGGAATGACCCTATTGTGAGTATGCCCCCCCAAAATAACATCAATATGGGGAACCGTTTTTGCAATTTTCACATCTTCTTCATCCAAAAGATGCGAGAGGAGAACAACGACATCCACATTTTCACGCCGGAGTTTTGATACAGTCTGTCTTGCCGTCGACAGCGGGCCAAAAATCTGAACAGGCTTAAAATAAAACTCATAAAAAACCTCTTTTGTCGCCAGACCGAAAACCCCTACTTTAAACGCATTCGCAAACGCCGCTTTTTCAGTTTCAGAATATCCAGACTCGTCTTTTGCTTTTCGAATGAACTTATCATCTATCCAATAAAAAATTTCATAAGGTTTAACCTTGTTTTTGAGGGGATGATCCGGAATCGCGCTAAAATTAAGATTCGCGGAAAGAAAACTTAAATTAGGGGAGAGGCGGCCCAGCAGCTGATCTAAATGCGCGGGCCCATTGTACCAATCGTGATTTCCGAGCGTGACCGCGTCATATCCGAAGAGCGAAAGCATTTCATACGAGGCGGCCCCGCCCCCCAGATTGAAATAAATCCCCCCCTCCGAACAGTCCCCGGCATCGAATCTTAAAACGGGAATCTTTTTTTCAGATAATTCTTTTTGCCGCTGATCCATCGCCGTTTTGAGCCGGGCAGCACCCCCCAAATGAAAGGGATCAAGGTGCTCTTCAAACCGCGAATGAAGATCCCCGGTAAAAAGAAAACCGACCCGGGACTCTTCCGCAAAAACTTCCGCAAAATAAAAAACAATGAGGAGCATGAAAAAGAGATAACCGCCCCTCTTTCCAAACCGAGGCGAGAACGAAGTAACAAACCAAAATGGAGCAGGTATCTTCATAATAAATTTTACTTATCAAACAAATAAGTAAAAGCCGCCCCCATGCTGATCAGATGAACATCCATATCGTGATCATAGACAATGTCTTCGACCACATGCCGATATTTAAAAACGGGCCCGACGTAGAGATTTTCTGTCAGATCAAAATCGAACCCAAGGCCTCCGGCATAACTAAAGTTAAAGCTGCTTTCAACGCTTTTTGTGTAATCAAAGGTCACACCGGGAAGAACAAAGAGATACCATGACATCGCATCTTTAATAAAATAACCTGTGTAACGAAGACCCGGCGCCACTGTAAAAAGATTCTTGTTTTCCTCAATCCTGTTGCTTCCTTTCTCTTTCAGGAGCAGATCGTATTGAAATTCGGATTCGACCGACAGCCCTTCCCAAAATCCATAACCGGATCTCAGCCCCACACCGAGCCCCGATCGAAAATGTTTGCGCGCGCGCTGATTGATCGGGATATCGCCCAACCCCTGAAACGTAAACGCCCATCGCCCTTTTTCAAGTTTTACCGGTGTTCTTTTTACACCCCTTTGCCCCCCCTCCCCGGCCGCGTAAACAAACGCTGTTTGAGAGGAAAAAAACAAGAGAAGTGCAATAATGATGATCTGAAGAATTTTCATGAAATTAGCCTGATTGTATAACTTCATCTGCCGCAAAAGTCAATCGAATTGCTTTTGGCCCAAAGATTATTACGTTTGAAACGTAATAATCTTTGTAGGGAATAGTGCCCCGGTTTGATCTGTTTCCTGTTTTTCGAGCGTTTTAAAGACGAGATCCGCAACGGTTTCCAAATCATTTTTTCGGGTAACCACATTGAGATTTTCAGTATCGACAATCAGCAGCGGCCCAGATTTATAATTTGACTCGTAATTTCTGATCCACTCCTCATATCGCTGGTTGAGTCTTTCCAGGTAATCGCGTGGAATATTTTTTT
The DNA here is from genome assembly GCA_964371555.1 of uncultured bacterium. Classification (GTDB taxonomy): domain Bacteria; phylum Bdellovibrionota; class JACOXK01; order 2-02-FULL-40-11; family 2-02-FULL-40-11; genus CAYJMQ01. The sequence continues at coordinate 21,244 of CAYJMQ010000011.1, forward strand.
CACAATTTCTCCCCCGACTCCTGATCCGGTGTTCAAGGGTGTCGATAGACGCTTTCAAATAGACCAGAAGATCCGGGGGATGCAAATAATCGGTCATGCATTTAAAAAGCGCGAGATAGTTTCTATAGTCGCGTTCCTCAAATTTTCCTTCATAATAGAGATTTCTTGAAAACACTTCGACATCTTCGTAAATCGATCGATCCTGGATGACGGTTTCAGGCTCGGCCAGAAGCTCTTTGTGATGAAGAAAGCGCTTTGAGAGGAAAAAGATCTGCAGATGAAACGCCCATGCTTTCATATCCTGATAAAAATCTGAAAGATAGGGATTGGTGTCGACCACCTCATAATAAGGCTTCCATCCGAAACGGCTGGAAAGGAGCCCCGTCAATGTCGACTTCCCCACTCCAATATTCCCGGCAATCGCGATAAATTTTTTCTTCATAAGTCGCAAGCTATCTTTTTCCCCACAAGGTTTTTAATTTCTGAATAACTTCTTAAATTAAAAACAAAATCGATTTCAGAAGCATCAATCGTCATCACCTCTGTTTCATGATAATTTTTAAAAAATTCATCATATCTTTCTGTCAGATTTTTCAGGTATTCGGGATCCATTTTTCTCTCAAACGAGCGGTCTCTCATATAAATACGCCGCATCAGCCCTTGAACATCGGCTTTCAGATAAATAATGAGATCCGGGGGAGCCACTTTTTTCATGAGCGGCTGAAAAACAGAATCAAAGATCTCAATATCCTCCCCTTTCAGCGTGAGGCCGGCAAAGATCCTGTTTTTTGCGAAAAGATAATCAGAAATGATTAATTGGGGGTTCTGCAAAAGATCAATCATAATCAGCCGCTGCTGCCTAAAACGGGAGAGAAGAAAAAAAAGCTCCGTATTGAACGCGTTGGCTTCAATATCTTCATAAAACCCTTTTACGAGGAAGGGATTCTCTTCCACAATCTCCAGATACGATTTTGCGTCAAAGTCTTTCGCCAAAAGCTCAACAAGCGTTGTTTTTCCAACCCCGATGACCCCTTCGACAACAATGTAGCGATAGCTGCTCACGAACCCCCTTTTAAATTCTGATGATGGAGCATCTTATAAAAAACAGGAATAAAAATTCAACTTAATTCGCGCATAATCGCTGAAACACGCTCATAAAATCAGGAAATGAAACAGAAATAGAAGACAGATCATCCATCTCCACCGCTCCCCGGGCCACTTGCGCGGCAACAAAAAGCATCATGGCAATGCGGTGATCGTCGTGGCTTTGTAGAAAAGCGCCGCCAAGCGGCGTTGGACCGTCAATCCGCAAATGGTCGCTGTGATCCGCGATATTCGCCCCCATGCGTCCAAGCCCGTCACAGATGGCGGCAACACGGTTTGATTCCTTAAATCGAAGCGGCTCTATGCCAAATATTTTTGTTGTCCCTTCGGCCTGCGTCGCAAGAAGCGCAACCAGTGGAATCTCATCGAGCGAACGAATCGTCAAAGATTCCGGAATAAAAATTCCTTTCAGCTTGGATGATTTCATATAGATGTTTCCAAACGGTTCATCATTAGACAGGGGGTCATTCACGATTTCGATCTCTATGCTTGCGCTCATTTGGCGGACAATATCGATGAATCCGGTCCGTGTTGGATTGAGTCCCACTGATTTTATTTCAAGTTCTGAATCCGGCAAAAGCAGCGCTGCCGCTATGAAAAAAGAGGCCGCCGAAAGATCGCCCGGAATATTGAAAGAAGTTCCTTCGAGTTTAATGCCGCATCCCCCCCCCCGCATTTTTATAAACCCCTCTCCCCTTTGAATCGGAATCCCCCATTTTTGAAAGAGTCTCTCCGTATGATCACGGGTTGGCACACGCTCAAAAATCTTCATCTCTCCGCTCGCATAAAGCCCCGCCAAAAGAAGGGCGGTTTTCAGCTGGGCGGAGGGGGACTTTAAATGATAAGAAATGGCATCCAGCCCTTGAAAAACGGGCCCATGAAAAACGGGCCAATGAAAAACAGGCCAATGAAAAACAGGATCGATAAAAATCGGAGCATGGGAATTTTCCTCCGCCCTGATCCTGGCCCCCATCGAATTGAGAAGCCCCACAAGCTCCCCCATCGGACGCCTCTTGAGAGATGTGTCGCCAGTCAGAACTGAGGAAAAGCCCTGGGCGGAAAGAATCCCTGTCAGACATCGCAGTGAAGTTCCAGAATTTTTGAGATCCAAAATGGTTTGGGGTTTTTTTAATCCTTTGAGCCCCACCCCGCTTATCTCAATGATCTCAATATCATCCTTTTTCCTCATGATTTCCACACCGAGCCCGGTCAGCGCAGAAAGTGTCGCATCGGTATCATCCGAGTGAAGAAAATTTTTGAGCCTTGACCGCCCCTCGGAAATGGCGGCCAGAAAAGCGGCCCGGTGTGAAATGGATTTATCTCCGGGGGGGATAAAAACACCTGAAATAGAGTGAAATTTTGGAATCATCATCATAAGTTAAAACTCCTAGACAAAAAAAGAGGTTTTTCTTATATCTAAAAAATATGCGAAAAGGAATGCGATTATTCATTGTAATCGTTCTCGGCCTAACGGCCTCTTCCTGCGAGCGCCAAAAGATTGTTCAGGATGAATACGGCATCTATAAGACCCAGCTCAAAAACGGCTTAACCGTCATCATTAAAGAAAATCACGCCTCTTCGCTCGCAACGATTCATTTGCGTCTGAAAGCGGGGGCGCTTGACGATCCCCCCGAGCTTTCAGGAATCGCAAACTTGATTTCCGAAATGCATACGAAAGGAACACCGTCCCGCCCAACGCCCGAAGCGTTTTGGCTGACAGCCCGTTCTTATGGAGCCATGATCACAACAACTGTTTCTCACGATGCAACGCTCTTTGAAATGACACTTCCAAGCCAAAATCTTGAGGGGGGGCTTGAACTCCAGGCAGACGCGCTCCTCCATCCAAAATTTGATCCGACAGAGCTTTCGAAAGAAGCAGAGATGATGATTAAAAGGAAATGGGAGCGAAAAGAAAATCCGGTCGCCGTTGTCAAAGATTCACTCGAGGCGCTGAGCCGCCAAAAGGAGTTTCAAACTTTTATCTATGGCGCCGAAGAGAGTCTTAGAAAAATCACCCGAAATGATGTCCTTGATTTTTTTACGAAACACTACACCGCAAATCAGATGATTTTGACCGTTGTGGGCAGCATTCACGCAAAAGAAACCTTAAAAACAATTCAAAAATACTATAAATATCTTCCAACGGGAGAAAGCCGGCGGGAAGCCGCTTTGTCAGCCGATCAAAGCGCGTTTCGATTTATCAGAAAAAAGCATGACATCAAAAACTCATACCTCGGTATCCGGTTTTCGATGTCTCAGATTCCCGAAGAAGATCGATGGATCATCGAGGGAGTTTCACACCTTCTCGGGAGCGGAAACAGCCCCAGACTCCGCGATGTTTTAAAACGGCAAAAAGAGCTTGTAAACGACATCTTTGTTGAAACGGAAATCGATGGCGAATATGGATTTGTGGATATCATCTCCCGTCTGGACGCAAAAAATATCTATGCCGCTGAGACAGCGATTTTTGCCGAACTTGAACGCTTAAAATCCCATCTGGTCCCGCTGGAAGAACTTTCAAAAATAAAAAAAACAATATGGACACACTATCTAAAAGAACAGGAAACAACGCAGACATTATCCAAACAACTCTCCAAATTTGAACATCGCGCGGGATACCGGAAATTTCATGAACGGCTTAAAAAAATATCGTCGCTGAACCCGCAAGAGATTCAGCAAATGGCAAAAAAATATTTCGACCTGAAAAAATGCTCGCTGTTTGAATATATTGCCCAAGGGGAAACCCCGCATCCCTACACTCCTCTGGAGCTTTTGAAGAAATTGGAACAAAACATCAAAGTTTCTGTTAAAAAGACAGAATCAGACAACCCAGGAGACAGCTCCATGGAATCCAAACCCATTCTCCCGCTTTTGACCCGGCAAAAATCGTTATCGGAAGACACTTCTCTCAGGCAATATCAGCTCAGCAACAATGCTGTTCTCTTTCTGAAAGAAGAACACTCTCTTCCAATCGCGAGCGTCGCCCTCCTCTTCAAAGGGGGGAGGATATATGAGGAAACCTCAAACAGTGGAATCACACAGCTTCTTTTGAGAACCGGTCTCAAAGGCACAACAACACAAAGTGAATTTGAAATCGCCCGCGCTTTCGATGAGATTGGCGCGACTGTGGAAACCGTTTGCGAGCCTGATTTTTTTGGATATCTTTTGACCTGCCCAAAAGAATCTGTTGATGAGGGACTAAAGATTTTATCAGATATCGTTCTTCACCCCTCTTTCCAAATCCCCACTCTAAACCGGGAGAAACAAAATCTCCTTTCTGAAATAGACGAGGTTGAAGATCATCCGTTCCTCTATACGGAATGGCTGCTGTATGAGGCCGCGCTCAAAAATCATCCCTATAGTCTTCCAAAACTGGGACACCGTTGGGCTATTTTAAAGATTACCCCTGATCAATTGATCAAATGGCATCATCAGATGATCCAGAGTCGCGGCATGGTTCTTTCCGCGGTGGGCGATTTTATTTCACTCGATATCCGAACCAGCATGGAAAATTATTTTAAGGCTATAAAATCAACCCCCTTCAAAAAAGAAGAGATCGAAGAAATTAAGCCACCCACGTTCATCAGTGAAAATTTCCGGGAGAGAACCCGATCTCTCACATCGATGGCCCTCGGGTTTCAGACATCCCGACTCAATGATGCCGATGAAACTGCCCTGAAACTCCTAGAAACCCTGACGCGGGATCAAGGGGGGCGATTTGGATTGAGGCTGAGAACGCAGGAAAAAATGTCTGATCAGGTCGTCTGTCAGTTCAGAAAGTATCTCAAAGGGGGGATCTTTACCACTTATACGACTTTTGTTCCCACCGATGAAAAGAATGTGCTTCGCATTCTGCTTGAAGAATTCAAAAAACTAAAAAACCACCTGATAGATAAAAGCGAGTTCCGGGCCGCGCAGGCAGTTCTTCGAACGAAATTTTTGAATCATCTTCAAACATCCCAAAATAAAGCGCTTGAATACGCGCAAACTGAAATTTATGGAAAGCCCCTGACGGCAATCGATGAATTTCTGGAAAGGATAGATCAGCTTACGCTGGGAGAAATAAATGACACGGCTGAAACATACTTTGATCTTGAAAAATACACTCTGGGGACCGTAAGAGGCATCGAAACAAAGAGGGTCATGTCGAAATCCCAATAAGTTTCAAAAATCCTTTAAAGAGAGAAGCCAAATCCCCTTTGAACTCTTGAGCTCCCATGCGAAATTGAATTAATTTGGCATCGAGAGGTTTTGAAAGGGAAAGGGTTCCCACCAGCGCGCTGAGTGTGTTTTCGCTGAAATGAATGACTCCTTTCAGAGCAAGGGAAGGGAGAGTAAGCGTCTGCCCCGTTTTTTGACCCACGAAAATAAAAAAATCACCGACCGGATTTTCCTGAACAAGGTTTAAGAATTTTCCAAGGCGCTCTATATCCGATGAAATATAACCAATAACGATTTCGGTTCCCTCTTTTTGTGATTCATTTATTAGAAGAAAGCTGTTTTTAATAGCCCGCTCTGAAATATCAATCGAAATCAACGGATTAAAGAGAATTCCCCGAAGCTCGCGATGATCCCGATTGAGATTGGGATAGACCTCTGAAGCTCCACGAAAAATTTCTGAAACCAAAAAGAGGGTTCTATATCCCGTCTCCCCTCCAAGCTGTGCCGTTTTTTGAAGCACAACACTCTCTTGAATCGCCCCCGCCCCGGCCCCCCCTCCGGAAAGAAAGGCCAAAAGCCCGCCGACCGAGTCAAAAGAAAGCATCCAAACCTGATCTGTCATCAAAACAATTTTCTGAACCCCTTCGAGAACCCCATTTGTCAGCTCTTCAGGAACTCTGGCTGAATTATGAAGCGTTGTTAACGGCGAAACCTTCAGGGGATTCGTCGTAAACAGGATTTTAAGATCCGAAGAAAACGTTTGGAAATAATCCCGAACCCACGCGGAGGCAAGCCGCCGGCTTGCGAAATAGACCCTTTTTGTCTTTTGCGATGAGTGCGAATAATATTGATTAAATCGATTTTTGATGAGATCTAAGACAGTTTTTGTTTCACTGCCGCTCATGACAATGATCTCTTTGCCTTCAAAATAATTCATGTCATCGATGGTAAAGATGTCCCTTAGATCTTTGTAAACGGCTTCGGCCAGATCTCCAAAAAAGTAAACCACATCGCTGTTTTCTTTTTCTTTAAAATGATCCGGGAAATGATCCGCGAAATAATCCGCGAGCTTCCCCTGCACCTGAATCACCGTCTCTGTCGGATTATCGACTCCAAGCCGCGATTGCAGGCGGCCGATAAGCCGCCTCGATCGATAAAAAATAATGGTGCCGAGTTGTTCCTCTGGGGGGTAATTTAGGGCATTCGAGTCGAGTCCCAGGCTCCCAATGAGTTGATCGAGGTCAACAGAAACCTTCTCATTGCTCTCCTGCTGACAGCCGCTAATCACAAAAACCAATAAGAGCGGCAGACACAGATCCCTTATTTTCATTTAGGGGTGATCTATTCAGGAAAGGGGGATGATGTCAACGGGATTTTTAAAATATCAGGCGCCGCCTTGAACGATGTAGACCTCGTCCCCTTCATGGACAGATCTGCCAAATTGAACCCCGATTTCGTAGCCGGGGCCGACACTTTTGACTTTGCGGTGGTTAAATTCGATCGAGCCGACCCGTTGTTTGAAGCGGTTTTTTTTACCCTGCACATAGATCAGATCGCCAAGCGAAAGCCTTGCCTTTTCTACCTTTACGATTCCGACCTGAATTTTCGGATAATAGTGTGTGATTCGCCCTAAATAGACAGATATGGGTGAAGATTTTTGAGGAACTGGAAGCCGCTGAATGACCTCAAGTGGAGGCCCCATTGTCTCAGAAACCTTCTCCATTCTCTTATGAACCGTTTTGTGGGCGAAACGACGCAGAAAGTCGAACATATAACGATCCTCCTGGGTTTTATTTTATTATGAAGTATTAGCGGAAAAGGTGTCAACTATAAGTTGAGTGGTCTGGCTGGCTGCCGCTGTTATAAAATTGACATCCCAGAAACATTTAAGTTATTGATTTGTCTTGTGTGATGAATCCTTTAACAGAAGAATTGCGCTCTCAATTTGGCGCCTCTATTCATTCCGAAAGCGATGACCGGGGAGATCTTTCGATCTCGGTGGATAAAAATCGCCTCTCAGATATTCTCAAGCGCTTAAAAGAGTCCGGTGATTTCAAGTTTTTAATAGATATCTGCGGTGTCGATTATCCCGAACGGGAAAAGCGCTTTGATGTTGTTTACCATCTTTTTTCCCTTTCCAAAAAGAAAAGAATCCGCATCAAAGTAGAAGTTGACGAGTTTGAGCCGATGCCGTCAGTCACACCCCTTTGGAAAGGGGCAAAC